>CAMDRJ010000036.1 GCA_945906755.1 Klebsiella pneumoniae
CAGCGCCACCCACCGGCGCGGGCGGAGCGCCCGCAGGCGGTGTCATGGGATCCCTCGGTGATCTTCTTTGGGGCAGCACCGGGCCACGTGGTGGGCAACGTGAAGGCGTATTGCAATCGGTGGCCAAAAGTGCGGCCCGCTCGATCGGCTCACAGGTAGGTCGGGAAATCATCCGCGGCGTACTAGGCTCGATCCTGGGCAAACGTTGAGCGAATCTCGCGGGACGATCACGGCGGCAGGTGTGGCCGCGCCGTCGCGCGCGACCGCATCACATGCGTCCTATGTGCTCATTGGCACTTTGCTTGGCATGGGCGGGGTGATCTTATTTTCGATGCGTCCTGGCCTCATCAAGTTCGCCTATGCCTATGTGACGGACCCAATCACCTTGCTTGCGCTTCGGATGGGTTTCTCGCTGCCGTTTTTCATCTTCATCGCATGGTGGGTGCAGCGCAATCATTCAGCCGCTCGTCTGACCGGCCGGGACTGGCGCGATATCACCTTGCTTGGCATGCTCGGCTACTACCTCGCCAGCTTTCTTGATTTCATCGGACTGCAATACATCGGCGCGGGTATCGGGCGCTTGATCATGTTTCTCTACCCGACGCTGGTCGTGCTGTTGTCATGGGCTTGGCTTGGCAAAGCACCAAGCCGGGGCCAGCTTGGTGCGCTTGGCATCAGTTATGCAGGACTCGTACTTATCTTCATTCCGTACTTAGGCGTCGAAAACAAGGCGTTGTTTCTCGGCGCGGGTCTCGTCTTCGCCGCGGCCGCAAGCTACGCGATTTATCTGGTAACCGGCACCGAGGTGATCAAACGCATCGGCTCAATGCGTTTCACTGCTTATTCGATGATCGTCGCCAGCGCGATTTGTCTGGCGCAATTTGCACTGCTCCGGCCGCTCTCGGCGCTTGACCTGCCGATGCCGGTCTATTGGAGCGCGATCATCATGGCCATCGGCTGCACGGTGATTCCGATCTTCATGACCTCCGAAGCGCTCAAACGCATCGGCGCGAACCAGTTTGCGATCATGGGCACCCTTGGGCCTGTTACCACGATCGCATTTGGCTACCTTGGCCTGGACGAGTCGCTTACGCCAATACAGATCGCCGGCGCGATTGCGGTCATCATCGGTGTTGTCATCGTTACGCTGAAACCCGGCAGACGCCCTTCCGTATCAAATTGAGGAGACAAGAATGGATCTAGGCATACGTGGACGAAAAGCGCTGGTGTGCGCGGCAAGCAAAGGCCTTGGCAAGGGTTGCGCGATGTCGCTCGCGCGGGAAGGCGTCGAATTGACCATCACCGCGCGTGGTCGTGAGGCGCTGGAGGCCACGGCAGAAGAGATCCGCAAAGCAACCGGCGCGAAAGTGACCACCGTGATCGGTGACATCGCGACCGAAGAAGGCCGCAACGCTGCGTTGGCCGCCTGCCCGAAGCCCGATATTCTCGTCAATAACGCAGGCGGCCCAGCGCCAGGCGATTTCCGCAATTGGACGCGCGATGACTGGATCAAAGCGCTCGACGCCAATATGCTCGCGCCAATCGAACTCATCCGTCGCACCGTCGATCACATGACCGCACAACGCTTCGGTCGCATCATCAACATCACATCGGGTGCGGTGAAACATCCGATTGATGTACTCGGACTCTCAAACGGCGCGCGTACCGGACTTACCGGATTTTGCGCCGGCATCTCGCGTCAAATCGCCAAGTACAACGTGACCATCAATAACGTTCTGCCTGGATTCCATGCCACCGAACGCATGAACGCCACGATGGCCGCGATGGCGCAAAAGAATGGCATCTCGATCGACCAAATGACCAAGCAGCGCATCTCGCATATTCCGGCCGAGCGGATCGGCGATCCCGGTGAGTTCGGCGATGCCTGCGCCTATTTGTGCAGCGCGCAGGCAGGCTTCATCATCGGCCAAAACCTGTTGTTGGACGGCGGCGCCTATCCGGGTACGTTTTGATGCGTCAATCAAGCTGGCGCACGCCGCTGGTCGTGCTCGCCTTCGGGTCGGCGATGCTCGCCATCTCGGTCGGTATTCGGCATGGCTTTGGCTTGTTCTTGCAGCCGATGAGTGTCGAGCATGCATGGGGGCGCGAAGTGTTTGGCCTGGCGATCGCGATTCAAAATCTCGTATGGGGCGCCGCGCTACCGTTCACCGGCATGCTGGTCGATCGCTACGGCGCCGGACGCACCGCGATCGTCGGCTGTGTGTTCTATGTGGTCGGGTTGATCCTGATGGCGCATTCACACACCGGCCTGATGCTGATGCTGTCTGCCGGCGTGCTGATCGGCATCGGCTTGAGTTGTACAACTTTCTCTACGGTATTCGCGGCGATCGGGCGCTCGCTGCCCGCCGAAAAACGCAGCATGGCATTTGGAATCGCTGGCGCGGTGGGCTCACTTGGCCAGTTCCTGTTCATGCCGATCGAACTTGGGTTCATTTCATGGTTCGGCTGGTCCACCGCGCTCATGCTGCTCGCGATGATTGCGCTCCTCATCATTCCGCTTTCAACCGCGCTGTTTGATGACGCAAACGCGCCACCTGCCGCAACCGATCTCACGATCATGGGGGCCCTGCGTGAAGCGGGCAAGCATCGTGGTTTCATTTTGCTTTCGGCAGGCTATTTCGTCTGCGGATTTCATGTGACGTTCATCGGCACCCATCTACCTGCCTATCTTGCCGACCAGGGCCTCTCGGCCGGCGTTGCAACCACGACGCTTGCATTGGTGGGCTTGGTCAATGTATTCGGTTCCTACATGGCCGGATCGCTCGGTTCGCGCTGGCGAAAGCCCGCGATCCTCACCGGTATCTATGCCTTTCGCGCTGTATCGATTACCTTGTTCGCGTTCATCATCCCGCTTACCGAATGGAGTGCCTACGGCTTCGGCATCGCGATGGGTTTAACGTGGCTTGCCACCGTGCCGCTCACCTCCGGCACCGTCGCCAGTATCTTCGGCGTCAAGAACATGTCGATGCTCGCTGGCATCACGTTCTTCTGTCACCAGGTGGGCGCGTTTCTCGGCGGCTGGATGGGTGGCCGCCTCTACGACACGACCGGCTCCTACGACATCGTGTGGATGGTTGCGGTGGGCCTTGGCGTGGTGGCGGCACTCTTGAGCTGGCCGGTCTCTGAGCGCCCGGTCGCGCGACTTGCCGCAACCGGATAACAGGCGAAGCGCGCGATGGCCATCGAGATTTCACTTGCTACGACGGAAGATCTGCCGGCCCTCGTTGCCTTGCTTGCGATGCTGTTCGGTCAAGAGCGGGAATTCATGCCCGATCCGGCGCGGCAACAACGCGGGCTCGAGCGCATCCTCGCCAATCCCGCAATCGGTGCGCTGTTTGTGGCAAAGCATCACGTCGAGGAAACCACGCAGGTCGTCGGCATGGCAAATCTCTTGTATTCGGAGAGCACCTTCCTTGGCGGACCGGTCGCATGGCTCGAAGATGTAATCGTGCACCCGTCGTGGCGCAGCCAAGGGATTGGCACCACGCTGCTCGATCACATCAAATCGTTCGCGTGCACACGCGGATTGCTGCGCATTACGCTGCTCACCGATTTTGACAACGCCGCCGCGATGCGACGCTACGAACATGCGGGGTTCACCCGGTCTTCGATGGTGCCGATGCGGATCGTGTTTGACAGCGGCGTTGCGCGCCGCTAACACACACCTAACGCTGCAACTGTACCGAGGCGGACGTCGCGCGCTTTACATAGTCCTGGTACTTGGGGATCGCGGTCAACGCGAGAATAACGATCACGATCGGCACGATCAAAGCAAAGGTGATCGTCCCGCCGCTATTGGGTGGTGGTTGCTTGCCGTAGTCGTTATCGCCGTCAGTACCTGGAACCAACCAAAACGCAAGGCCCACCAGTGGGACCAGACCAACGAGTATGAACCATCCGGTCATATTGAAATCGTGCGCGCGCTGGATCGTGAGAAGCACATTGAGAACGACGACCATCACCGTTCCGGCAATAAACAAGACCGCTCCCACCCCGCCACCGATGGACCCACCAATGACCGCCGTAAGCATCATTGATAGAATTGATAAGCCAATCGAATAGACGAAATAGCGCAAGCGGCCAATGCGTCCGCTGGCAGAAAGCATCTTGATCTCACCATAATCTACGGCCTTTTGGTGCAACACATTTGCCCGTGGCGCGTGGTACGGATTTGCCGTTGCCATGTGCGTCCTTTCTGCAGGAAAGTTATTACGGGCCCGGTTCAAAACGCGTAAGTCAGATGCGCCTGAATCACCGGGTACCACCGATAGCTTTTCATGTCCTCGCCCAATTGCACGGCCTCGGCGTTCGCGTCACTTTGAATTTGGGCGCATTGATTGGCCGGTACCCCCGCACCGCAGGTAACGTTCAATGATGCCTTGGCCTTGCCAAGATAGGCGCCGCCCAAATCCATCGCAAAACTCAATCCGCGATGGCGTGCGATCGGACGGCCGAAGCCAAATCCAATGTAAGGCGCGGCGCGATTGAATTTGATCACGCCGGTCGCTGAGCCGACTTGCGCAGACGTATAGGTGACGTTATTGAAGGTGTACGTCGCACCAGCGGTTGGCCGGGCGTCCACGGTGAGCTTGTCATCATTCAGCATGACGCCTGCTGATATTCGAAAGAGGCTGCCCCCAACATGCCAGTCGAGTAGGAGCGGCGCGTTCCGCAGTTGCAGGCGAGCTTTGTAGTCGACGCCGCTCGATTCGAAGTCGCGTGCGTACGAAAGCCCGGCCACATAGAGGCGTGCATTGAACGATTCGCTCAAGGCAAGCCCGACTCCGCCGCCATAGCCAAGCGTTCCGGCAGTGACATCAAGCCCCCACTTTCCTTGTGCGGCGGCGATCGACGGCGAGAGGACAGCGGCAAACAACGATGCAGCGATGAGTGAACGCATAGAGGCTCCTAGGATCAGCGGCATTGCGGTGGATCGAGCGACGGCTGTTGATCGCAACGCGTAGCATTTAGTAGGCCACAGGGGGCATTGCCAAGGTGGCTCATCATGTGGGAGAGCGCGCGAAATTGACGCAGAGAACCGAAAAGGTGCCGTTGCGGTTCATCCGTTGCTGGATGTAAGTTGACCGGTGGGGTTTATCTTTACGCTATGATGGATTTCCGATTCCAAGCTACCCGCGCGACCCATGGCATTACCGCGTCAATTCAGGCGATTTACGTTGGCGCTCATCGCGATTGCGATGAGCTGGCCCGTCCTTGCACAGGATTACGCGCGCGAAAAACGCTGGGCCGATGAAGTCGTGCCGGCGGTTGTGGTGGGCGATCCGCTATGGCTATCGCTGTCGGGGGGACACAAATTCCTGAATCTGCTCGCCGAAGCGAGCAACGCCAGGGCCGCGATCTTGTTGGTGCATGGCGTCGGCGTGCATCCGGACCATGGCGTGATCGGGATACTGCGTACCAAACTGAACGATCTGGGTTACACCACGCTTTCGGTGCAGATGCCCGTTGCCAAAGGCGAAGGGGCTGGGGTGGACGACTACTATCCCGGGTTGTTCCCACAGGCCGGGGAACGCATCGCAGTCGCCACCCGCTTCTTGCAGGACAAGGGCTATCGCAACATCGTGCTTGCATCGCACAGCATGGGCGCGTGGATGGCCAACGTGTATCTCGGTGACACCGCCGACCCACCTTTTCGGGCGTGGGTGTCGATGGGTCTTACCGGACGCTTCTGGAATGCCAGCCTCATCAGCATTGCGTGGTTCAACATTGAGTGGTTCGCAGGCAAAATTCGACTGCCGATCCTGGATGTCTATGGCGAGAAAGATCTGCCGCCCACGCTTGCAGGCGCGCGTGCCCGCGCCAATGCACTGGACCATATTCGAAACTCCGAGCAGATCATGATCGCGGGCGCCGATCACCATTACACCGGCAAGGAAGCAGAGCTTGCCAACACCATTCACGCATTCATTACCAAGCTTCTCAAATAGCCCATGTACCTACCGAACCATTTCGCCGAAGAACGCGTCGATGTGCTGCACGAGTTGATTCGCACCCACTCGCTTGCCACGATCGTGACCGTCTCAGGCGGCAAGCTCACCGCGAACCACATACCGATGCGGGTGGTCGCCAGCCCGGCCCCTTTCGGAACGCTGCGGGCCCATGTCGCGCGCGCGAATCCGCTATGGCGTGATATTGCCGCCGGCACCGATGCGCTGGCAATTTTCCAAGGACCCAATCTCTATATTTCGCCGTCACACTATGCAACGAAACACGAGACGGGCAAGGCCGTACCGACCTGGAACTATACGGTCGTGCATGCCCATGGGACCCTGCGTTCGCTTGACGACCCGCGCTGGCTGCGTGAATTTCTCGAGGGTCTCACCGATCAACATGAATCCGCGCGTACCATGCCATGGAAAATCAGCGACGCACCAGACGATTTCATCAACGCGCAATTGAAGGCAATTGTGGGCCTGGAGCTCACCATCACCGATCTCGTTGGCAAATGGAAGATCAGTCAGAACCGATTACCCATTGATCGGCAAAGTACCATCGACAGTCTGCGCATAGATGCCACGCCCGAGGCAACCGCGATGGCGATGCTCATCGAGCAGGCGTTCAAGGGAACGCCATCCCGCTCATGACGAACCAACAAACGGTCGACTACATCATCGTCGGCGCCGGATCGGCCGGATGTGTGCTCGCCAATCGCCTTTCAGCAAGCGGCAAACATCGCGTGCTCGTATTGGAAGCCGGGCCCGAGGACACCAGTCGCTGGATTCATATCCCGATTGGCTACGGCAAGCTGTTCGCGATGCCCGAAGTCAACTGGATGTACCAGTCCGAGCCTGAGCCCCAGCTTAAGAATCGCCGTGTTTTCACACCACGCGGCAAGGTGATCGGCGGGTCGAGTTCGATCAACGGCCTTGTCTACATTCGTGGCCAGCGCGAAGATTTTGACGAGTGGGCGCGCCTTGGCAATGTGGGCTGGAGTTTCGATGATGTACTTCCCTATTTCAAGCGCGCGGAAGACCAACAGCACGGCGCGGATGCCTATCACGGCGTAGGCGGCCCGCTCCCGGTGACCGACTTGCCGGACAAACACGAGCTGGCCGACGCCTATATCGCAGCAGCGGGCGAAATCGGCATCCCGCGCAACGACGACTTCAATGGTGCCCAGCAAGAAGGTGCAGGCTACTTCCAGTCAACCGCCCGCAATGGCCGGCGTGCCAGCTGCGCGGTTGCGTATCTCAAGCCGGCGCGGGGCCGCGCCAATCTCCAAGTGATGAGCAATGCCCAGGTGAATCGCGTGCTGTTCGAAGGGACTCGCGCGATCGGTGTGAGCTATGAGGCGCTTGGCACAAAACACACCGTGCGCGCGAACAAGGAGATCTTGCTCGCAGGAGGATCGATCAACTCGCCGCAGTTGTTGCAATTGTCCGGCGTTGGACCGCGCGGCCTGCTCACCAAGCATGGCATCGCGGTGGTACACGCTTCACCACAGGTCGGCGAAGGCCTTCAAGACCACTTCTATGCGCGCACGATCTGGCGTTGTACCAAACCGATTACGTTCAATGACGATATGAATAGTGCCGTGCGCCGGATCGGCGTTGGCCTCAAATACTTCCTGGAGCGGCGTGGTCCGCTCACTGTCAGTGCGGGGTATGCAGGCGCGTTTGTACGCACCCAACCAACGATGACGCGTCCGGACGTGCAACTTTATTTCATCAACTTCAGTACCGACAAGATGGGAACGACCTTACATCGCTTCTTGGGGTTCACCGCGTCGGTCTCGAATTTGCGTCCCGAATCCCGTGGCCATGTACGGATTCGCTCCGCCAATCCGCTGCAGGCGCCGGCGATTCAATACAATTATTTGTCGAGCGAAAACGATCAGAAGAGCATGATCGACGGCCTCAAGATCGTGCGCCGGATGATGCAAACAGCGGCCATGAAACCCTATGTCGCCGCCGAACATGCACCGGGCGATGCGATTCGCACCGATACCGACTGGCTCAACTATGCGCGCGAGGTGGGCGGAACGGTCTATCACCCGACTACCACCTGTCGCATGGGCATCGACGATAGCGCGGTGGTCGACACCGCATTGCGCGTACGCGGCGTGACCGGTTTGCGCGTGATTGACGCCTCGATCATGCCGAACGTGGTCTCGGGCAATACCAATGCCGCGGTCATCATGATCGCCGAAAAGGGCGCGGACCTCGTGCTCGCCGACGCGGCAAAACCCTGAAAAACCACATGACCCCAATCAGAATGAAACAAATCGAACATGGCACCGGTGGCGCGCCGACCGTCATGAAAATCGTCGATGCACCGGTGCCATCGGTGCGTGCGGGCGAAGTATTGATCGCCGTGGAATTCGCGGGCGTCAATCGACCGGATGTCGCGCAACGCAAAGGGGAATACCCACCGCCACCCGGTGCATCACCGGTTCTTGGGCTCGAGGTCGCCGGGAAAATTGTGGCGGTCGCACCGGACGTCACCCAATGGCGTATCGGCGATCAAGTCTGTGCATTGACCCCAGGCGGTGGTTACGCCGAGTATTGTGCGGTGCCCGCCCCACATTGCCTGCGCATTCCAGCGGGCCTGTCGACCATCGAAGCGGCAGCGCTTCCGGAAACCTACTTCACCGTGTGGACCAATGTGTTTGATCGCGGCGCACTAAAGCGCGGCGAATCGCTGCTCGTGCATGGCGGTTCGAGCGGCATCGGCATCACTGCCATTCAATTGGCCAAGGCCTTTGGCGCCAAAGTCTTCGCCACGGTCGGCAATGACGACAAAGTAACGGCCTGCAAGCAATTGGGCGCCGATGTCGTCTTCAACTACAAACTCGTGGATTGGGCGAAGGAGCTGTTCGCGGTCACCGAGAAGCGCGGCGTAGACGTCATTCTCGATATGGTGGGCGGCACTTATACCAACAAGAATCTGCGATCGCTCGCGCCGGGCGGCAGGCTCGTGCAAATCGCCTTTCTCGAAGGCCAGAAGGTCGAGATTGAACTGGCGCCGATCATGATGAAACGGCTCACCGTGACCGGTTCAACCTTGCGTCCACGTACGATCCCGGAGAAGGCAGCGATCGCCCGTGCGCTTGAGAGCAATGTCTGGCCACTGCTGGAGAAAGGCATTGCCAGGCCGGTCATTTGCAAAGTGTTTCCCCTGGAGGAGGCCGCTAGCGCGCATGCATTGATGGAATCGAGCGCGCATATCGGTAAAATTATGTTGAAGGTCCATTGAACATCCTGATTTGAACTGCGTCCCAACCGGAGACTTCGCCAATGAACGCACCGCAACGCATTCCGACGCTCAAAGATCCGCAACTGTTTCGCACGCGCTGCTACATCAATGGTGAATGGTGCGACGCGGATAGCGGCAAGACATTCCCAATCATCGATCCAGCGACCGGCGCGATTCTTGCCGAGGTGCCGGATATGGGAGCGGCGGAAGCCCGTCGCGCGATCGACGCGGCAGCGACCGCGCTGCCGGCGTGGCGCGCCAAGACCGGCAAGGAGCGTGCCGCGGTACTGCGCAAATGGTTCGACCTGATGACCGCCGCCCAAGACGATCTTGGTGCGATCATCACCGCCGAGCAGGGCAAACCGCTCGCCGAAGCCAAAGGCGAAATTACCTACGGCGCTTCCTTTGTGGAGTGGTTCGCTGAAGAGGCCAAGCGGGTCTATGGCGATACGATTCCGCAGCATCAGGCGGACAAGCGGATTATCGTGATGAAAGAGCCGATCGGCGTCTGCGCCGCGATCACGCCATGGAATTTTCCTAATGCGATGATCACGCGCAAAGTGGCGCCCGCGCTTGCCGCTGGTTGCACCGTGGTGCTGAAACCGGCGGAACAAACGCCGCTCTCGGCCTTTTCGATTGCAGAACTCGCCGAACGCGCGGGCATGCCGAAAGGCGTGCTGAACATCCTCACTGGCGATGCCCCGGCGATCGGCGGAGAACTGACTTCGAACCCCAAGGTCCGCAAGCTCTCGTTCACCGGCTCAACCGAAGTTGGCAAGCTCTTGATGAAGCAGTGCTCCGCCACCGTGAAAAAGGTATCGCTTGAGCTGGGCGGCAATGCACCATTTATCGTGTTCAGCGATGCCGATCTCGAGGCCGCGGCTGATGGCGCGATCGCGTCGAAATACCGCAACGCCGGCCAGACCTGCGTATGCGCGAATCGCATCTTCGTGCAGGACGAGGTCTATGATGCGTTCGCTGCCAAACTTGCCGAACGCGTGAAGCAGTTCAAGGTCGGCAACGGCATGGAACCGGGCGTCACGATCGGACCATTAATCGATGAACCGGCAATAGCGAAAGTGAAATCACATATCGCCGATGCGGTGAGCAAGGGCGCGAAGATCATGCTGGGCGGCAAGTCGCATGCCGCGGGTAAGCTCTTCTTCGAGCCGACGATTCTCACGAACGTGACGACGGCGATGCAACTATCGAAGGAGGAAACCTTCGGTCCGGTGGCACCTTTGTTCCGCTTCAAGGATGAAGCCGAGGCGATCCGGATCGCCAACGACACCGAGTACGGATTGGCCGCGTATTTCTACGGCCGCGATATCGGGCGGATCTGGCGCGTTGCTGAAGCCCTCGAATACGGCATCATCGGCGTCAATACCGGCCTCATCTCGACCGAGGTTGCACCGTTTGGCGGCATGAAGGAATCCGGGATTGGCCGTGAAGGCTCGAAGTACGGCATCGAAGACTACCTCGAGATCAAGTACGTATGCCTTGGCGGTATCGATCGCTGATCGATTCGAGGATTCGAATGGGCGGCGACTTAGCCCTCCATATCGTCCAGTCGCTTGGGCCAACTCTTATGCAGCAACCGCGAGAGCGCACGATCAGCCAGTAACTTCCCGTCGGTCTGGCAGCGCGCACAGTAGTTCGATTCGTTCTCCGCATAGACGATGCGCTGGACGGGCGCGCTGCACACCGGGCACGGTTTTCCGAAGCGCCCGTGCACAGCCATCTCCGGGCGAAATGCGGTGACGGTCACCGGAAAATGATCGCCGGCTTGCGCGCGCAATCGGTCAGTCCATTCGGTGAGGACGATACGGATCGCATCATAGAGACGCGACACTTCCTCATTGGTCAATCGCTGTGTCAATGTAACCGGCGACAGCTTCGCGCGGTGCAAGATCTCATCCGAATAGGCATTGCCGATACCGGCGAACAGGCGTGGATCAGTCAGAGCGCGCTTCAATGTATGGTTCTCCGAGCGAAGCCGTGCGGCGAAGGCATCGACGCTGTTCGATAGCACTTCCAATCCGCCAGGATCGAGCTTCATGAGCGCCGCCTCCCCTTCCACCAGATGGACCGAAGCACGACGCTTGGTGCCAGCCTCTGTCAGTGCCAGCATGCCGGTAGAAAACACCAAGGTTGCGAGAGAAATCCGACCGGGCGGCTTTTCGTCGCGACGAAGCCATCGCAATCGACCGGCGACCATCAAATGCACGACGAGAAAAAGGCCGCCCTCCAAGCCAATGACGATGCGCTTGCCGACACGACGAAGGCCTTCGATCCGGCGACCATCCACCATCGTGATCGGCGGTACCGCCGTTCGCAGCAGAAACGGATTGAGGAACCTCGCCTGCTCAAGCGTGGCGCCGCGGATTCGCTCATCGAGCTTCTCGATATAGACAGTCAGGTCCGGCAGCTCGGGCACGCGATCTCGCCTTTGATGTCAGTTTAGTTCGGTGAGCCACGACAGCCGCATCACATACCTTCGCGGTCGATCGATCATACCTGCAATATTCTCGATCGCTCGGCACCGCGCGGCCAGTCTCAGCTCGAATTCGCATGACCGCCAGCCCATTGCGATTGGGAAAGAGTGCTCATGTTCCTTAAGAGTCCGGGAGATCCCCCGCTACTATTTGCCGAACCGGTCCAGCAGACGCAAGCGATGACAGCGCAGCAATCCTCACAATTTGACGCCTTATTGGTTGAGTGCCGAGACCTCGCATGCGGCCGGCTGTCCGCGCCCCTTAGCGTGCTGCTCGATCAGGCTGACGCGGCTCTCTCAGCCCTCGCGGTGAAGGCCAAGAATCCGGATGAGCGGCAGGTCTTTCTTGCGACAAAAGAAATTACAACCTCAGAACGCGGTCTCATCGAAACGCAATTCAAATTGCGTTTTCTCAGCGAGTTTCAACAGCGCGCGAATACGCTAAAAAAAATCGGTCAGAATTTCTCCGACATCGACTTGTCATCGATGACCCTTGAGATCGTCGGTGATGATGATCTCAACGAGACGCTTAAGTTCAACGAAATGGCAGCGAAGGTCAATCGCTTTTGCGTTGAGGAACTCGGTGCCCTCGATCAGCGCGTGGGTGTTCTGCTTGGTGATGCGAGCCTGCAGACAGAAAGCAATCCATTTGGCACCGCGGCAATCTGTAGTGCGTATAAACATGCATGCCACCAAGCGACCTCGAATGTTGCGGCACGCATGGTTCTGCTCAAGCTCTTTGACGATCACGTGCTGGACGACATTCGCTCGATCTATAAAGCCCTCAATGAGCTGCTGGTCGATAACGAGATCCTGCCGTCGATCCGCTACGCCGTAACGCGACGGGAAAGTGAAGCGCGGCCAGCATCGCGCCGCCACCCGGTGTTGCGCCGTCGATGGCCGGCGCCGCGAAATCACCGGCGCCAAATCCAGCGTCCGCCCGAAATGCGGAGCCCCCGCCGATACCGGGGAGCGCCGACGATTTGAATTTCGTCGCCCCGATCGTCGTCAAGAATCCATTTGGAGCCGGAAAGGTACAGGTCGATGACCTCGACTTCACCGTCTTGCTGAAAACGCCGAGCAATCCCTCGGAAGGGGCAGTCGCGGCCAAGAAAGCCACGATCGAACTACCACAAGGCATGGTGCTCGGATGCTGGGTGGAAATTACCGGCATTGAGGGCAGCGACGGTCCAACCACAGCAAAACTGCATTACATCAGCCCGCTTGAAAGCCATTTCCTGTTCGTCGATCGAAAAGGCAGGAAAGTGTACGAGTGTTCTCGCGCGATGCTGTCGATGCGCCTGAAGGTCGCCGAAATCAAATTGCTCGATGGCCCGCCGGATGCCCCGCTCTTTGAGCAGATGATGTCGGGTGTGCTGAAAAAAATCGGCAAGCCGCTGCCGGTTTAGGCGTCGAACTGCTGGTACGTTGAAACGCTTAGACGTTGAACCGAAAGTGCATGACATCGCCGTCATGGACGATGTAGTCCTTGCCTTCCAGTCGCATTTTCCCGGCATCCTTCGCGCCCTGCTCGCCCTTCCCGGCCACGTAATCCTTGAAGGCAATCACCTCGGCGCGAATGAATCCGCGCTCGAAATCGGTGTGGATCACACCGGCCGCCTCAGGCGCCGTCGCACCGACTCGCACGGTCCAGGCACGCACTTCCTTTGGCCCCGCCGTAAAGTAAGTCTGTAGCCCGAGCAGCTTGAAGCCGGCGCGAATCACGCGATTGAGTCCAGGCTCCTCTAATCCCATATCAGCCAGGAAGACGGATTGGTCTTCATCGGGCATCTCAGCGATTTGCGACTCCATCGAGGCGCAGATGGCCACCACCGGCGCACCTTCTTTATTCGCATAGGCCTCAACGCGTGCCAGCAGCGGATTGTCGCGAAACCCGGTCTCACTCACATTCGCAACGTACATCGTGGGCTTCATCGTGAGCAGAAAAAGTGGCCGAACAACCACCAGCTCTTCTTTTGAGAAATCGATCGAGCGCGCGGGCTTGCCTTCATTCAACACGGGCTGCAATCGATCAAGCGCAGCAACGATCCGCTGCGCCTCCTTATCGCCACCGGTTTTCGCCACCTTGGCGTAGCGCGCGTACTGCTTTTCAATCGTCGCAAGATCGGCCAGCGCGAGTTCGGTGTTGATCGTTTCGATGTCCGAAATTGGATCAACGCGGCCGGTGACATGAACGACGTTATCATCCTCGAAGCAGCGCACGACATGCGCAATCGCATCGGTTTCGCGAATATTGGCGAGAAACTTGTTGCCGAGGCCTTCGCCCTTTGAGGCACCAGCCACGAGCCCGGCGATGTCGACGAACTCCACGGTCGCGGGAATTTCCTTTTGCGGCTTGGCGATGCCAGAGAGTTGTCGCAAGCGCGGATCGGGCAGCTCCACGATGCCGATATTGGGCTCGATGGTGCAGAACGGATAGTTTTCCGCGGCGATCCCGGCCTTGGTGAGCGCATTAAATAGCGTGGACTTGCCGACGTTAGGTAGTCCGACGATGCCAACCCGCGTAGCCATTCTTTATTCCTCTGCTTTTGGAAGAGCGGTAGTCGCTGGAAGCGTGCTCGGTCGTGGCGGCTTCGCGCGTTCGCTGCCTGGTTTGGTGTGAAGCTTCATCATTGCCGCCTCGAACTCTCCGCCAAGCAATTGCGGGATCACTTCGATGCCGCGTGCGATGCACGCATCGATCTGCTCGCGATCGGCCGGGCTCGGTGACGACAATACATAATCACCGACTTCGTCACGATTGCCGGGATGTCCGATGCCAAGACGCATCCGCCAATAATTGGGCGTACCCATCTGCGCTGCAATATCTTTCAGGCCATTGTGCCCCGCGACACCACCACCGAGTTTCATCTTGATGGTGCCGGGAGGAAAATCGAGCTCATCGTGAATCGCGAGGATCTCTTCCGGCGCGATCTTGAAGAAGCGCGCAAGCGCGCTCACTGCCTTGCCGGATAAGTTCATGTATGTCTGTGGCAGCAGCAGCCATGCATCGCCTTGCGGGCCGCTCGCGCGCGCCACCAAGCCTGCATACTTGGCCACCTTCACCAATTTGACGCGCATGCTGTCTGCTAAGCGCTCGACCAGCCAGAACCCGACGTTATGGCGGTCCCGCTCGTGCTCGCGCCCGGGGTTGCCGAGGCCAACAATCAGTCGAATAGCGCCCATGTCTGGTGCGAGCTTGCAAAGTTAGAATCTGTTGCGAAATGAGGGGATACATCCCCTCATACTCCCCTAAATTTGGGCCGTTTGGAGTCATTTAGAAACGGCCTTTAAACGAACGGCAAGACGATTCAAATAATGCAATGGCGATGGGGATTTCGCCTCGCCTGCGAAGGCCTGGCCGCAAAGCCAAGCCTTCGCCATGCGCAGTTTCGCTTACTTCTTGCCGCCCTTGCCGGCATCGGCCTTGGCACCCTCGGCGGGCTTGTCGGACTGCTTGGAAGCGGGGACCGCGGAGGCGGCCGGCGCAGCGGTGGTAATCGCAGCAGCCTCTTCTTCGGCGGCGGCGGCACGTGGAATCGGCGCCGACACCACAGGAGGATTCTCACCACGATGCAGGACCGGCTCGACGCCTTTCGGGTAGGTCAATTCCTTCACGTGGATCGAGTGGCCCGCGGCGAGATTCGAGAGATCCACGTTGATGAACTCAGGCAAGTCGGCCGGCAGACAGCGAATGTCTACTTCGTTCATGACGTGGCTGATCAACGCACCACCGATCTTCACCGCCGGCGAATTTTCCGCATTCGCGAAGTGCAACGGCACTTTCATGTGGATCTTCTCGTCGGGTGAGACGCGCTGAAAGTCGAGGTGATCGACCTGCAGCTTCCACGGATGCATATTGACCGAGCGGAGCAGGACGTCTTCGGCCTTGCCATCGAGTTGCAACGACAGAATCGAGGCGTGGAACTTCTCCTGACGCAACTGGTGGTAAAGCGAGTTGTGATCCATTTCGATCGTGACGGGTGAGCCTTTTCCACCGTAGACGATCCCGGGGATCTTGCCCGCGTGACGCAGGCGGCGGCTCGCACCCGTGCCCTGCAGCTTGCGCGATTGCGCGATGACTTCTATTGCCATGACAGACTACTCCTTCAATATCACGCAAAGGACCATCCCTTGCGCGGGCGCGCCCCCCGCGACCAAGCGGGCGCGAATTCTGGTTACTCGATGAAGAGTGAACTCACCGAATCCTCATTGGAAATACGTAGAATCGTTTCAGCCAGCAGACCCGCGATCGACAACACGCGCACCTTCGAACATTTCTCCGCATCGGGCCGGAGCGGGATAGTGTCGGTGACGACCAGTTCGTCCAACTCCGATTCAGCGACGCGCTGGCATGCGCCACCCGACAAGACGGCATGCGTACAGTAGGCAACCACCTTGATGGCGCCACGTTGCTTCAGGACCTCGGCGGCCTTGCATAGGGTATTGGCGGTATCGACGATATCGTCCATGATCACGCAGGTGCGGCCTTCGACATCGCCGATAATGTTCATCACTTCGGACACGTTCGGGCGCGGACGGCGTTTGTCGATGATCGCCAGATCCGATTCGAGTCGCTTGGCCAGCGCACGCGCACGAACCACGCCGCCCACATCAGGGGAGACGACCAGCAGATTCTCGTAGTTGTGGCGCCAGACATCGCCCAGCAGCACAGGTGTTGCGTAGACGTTGTCGAGCGGCACATCGAAAAAGCCTTGGATCTGGTCAGAGTGCAGGTCCATTGTCAACACGCGATCCACGCCCACCGCGGCGAGCATATTCGCGACGACTTTTGCGCTAATCGCGACGCGTGCAGAGCGCGGTCGGCGATCCTGGCGGGCGTAACCGAAATAGGGAATCGCCGCGGTGATCCGCCCCGCCGATGCCCGACGCAGCGCGTCGATCATCAGGAGCAGTTCCATGATGGTGTCGTTGGTCGGCGTGCAGGTCGACTGGAGCACGAAAACGTCCTTGCCGCGCACATTCTCGATGATCTCGACCATCACCTCGCCATCGGAGAACCGGCCAACCGTCGCATGGCCGATTGGAATGTTCAATCGCTTGACGACGTGATGCGCCAACAGGGGATTCGCTGTCCCCGTAAACACCATGAGGTTTTCGTAAGCCATGTTTGGGACTGGGCGCTCAACGCAGGAGAACGGGTGAAGGCGATCTAATCAGACCGGAGAACGGCGCTCTTGACGATACGACATGAAGCTTTGCCTGCCCGATCAGCAGACGGCTCACTATCACTCACTATCAATTTCCAAATCGACCAATTTCTAATCGCGCGTGCCACCCACGGGTGATGCCCGACTGGCTGGGGAGGTAGGGATCGAACCTACGAATGCCGGAATCAAAATCCGGTGCCTTACCACTTGGCGACTCCCCAGTATTCTTTCGGTGCTACGGCGCCACCAGTGGATGTCGCAACAACCCGCACACTACCAATCCCCTCATCCCCGGCTCAAGCTGTGCCAAGACGGCACGCGCCGCGGACTCGGACGAAAATTCGGCAAATACACTGCTGCCCGAACCGCTCATTCGCGCGGGCCCAAATCTAGCCAACCAGTCCAGATGACGAGCCACCTGAGGATACCGGCGCCGCACCACCGGTTCGAGATTATTTGCGAGTTTTTCCCCCGCAAAAAAGGCCGCTATTGTGGTTCTTTCGGTATCCCGTGTCAATGCGGGGTCGCCGAAGATGGGTGCGGTTGGCACCGCCACATCGGGCGTCAGGATAACGTACCAGGCGGGTTTCAGATCAATTGGTTTCAGCAATTCACCGATCCCCTCGGCAAAGGCGTTGCGGCCGTTGACGAATACCGGCACATCGGCCCCCAGGCGAAGGCCGATATCCATCAGCTCATCGCGTGGCAGATGCAATCCCCATAGCGTATTGAGAGCGATGAGGGTCGTCGCTGCATCCGAGCTGCCGCCGCCAAGACCACCGCCCATCGGCAGGCGCTTATCGATCTCGATTGTTGCCCCGTCGCTCGACTTTGTGCGTTCGCGTAACGCCTGGGCGGCACGGATCGCGAGATTTGCCGCCGGTTCAACCCCCTCGAGGGTTGTCAAGAGACGTATCGATCCGTCGTCTGTTCGACCAAACCGCAGATAGTCACACCAATCGACGAACCGAAAGACGGTCTGCAACAGATGGTAGCCATCGGCGCGCCGGCCTACGACGTGCAGAAATAAGTTGATCTTGGCGGGCGCCGGCAACCATGCGTCCCATGCAATCAAGGAACCGCGCGCCATTCCTCTAGCACCAACCGGATATCAAGGTCGCCACGCGTAATACGCAGCCGCTCGGGCAGACCATTGGGATGATGGCGGGACAGGTACTCAATCGTCCAGCCGGATTGACGCAGTTCGGTCGGCCGCTCGTGATTGACCCCAGCGGTCTCTGACGGATGTCCGGGCGCTGGGTATCCGCGCAACCAATACGGCAACCCGGAAAGCGGGAGCGGCCAGCCAAGCACGCGCTCGGTGAGCTGATCGGGATCGGCCGCCGAGTGGTTGCGGCCTTGACTGGTCGTCAGGGTGTAGATCCCATCGCGGCGCACGATGCGCGCGACCCCTTGCCCGAGCGGGTTGGAAATCGTGAGGTCGTCAGACTGCGGTAGATGGACCCATGCGATGCGACCACTCCCGCCCTCGCCGCGAAAGCGCACAGCAAACCGCCCGTCGACCTCGAAATGCCGGTCTTGCGCATCCGGCTCCCTGGGAGGCTGCGGTGGGGCACCGAGAAATGCGCATCCGGCCACTGCGAAGGCGAGCGCAACGACAATGACACGATCAATGACCAACGCGACTCCAGCTTTCACTTTATTGCGGTCGACTCCTGGAACTTCCGCATCGTCTTGAGCAGCGTTTCGTTGTCGGGCGATTTTTTCATGCCTTCTTGCCAGATTTTGAGCGCCTCGGCCCGCCGACCCAACTGCCATAGCACCTCACCAAGGTGTGCGGCGATTTCCGCATCAGGACGCCCTTTATAGGCGCGCTGCAATTGCACGAGCGCCCCTTCAAGATCGCCTTGTCGGTAGAGCACCCAACCCATGCTGTCGATGATGAACGAGTCCTCCGGTGCGAGCTTGAGCGCCTTCTCGATGAGTTCGCGCGCCTCGGACAAGCGCAAGCTACGATCGGCCAGCGAGTAGCCAAGCGCGTTATAGGCGTGCGCATAATCGGGCCGCAGCGCAATCACCTTGCGCAGCGACGCCTCCATCACGCTCACCCGGTCGAGCTTTTCGGCGAGCATTGCATGGTGGTAGAGCAAATCAGAATTATTGGGAAGTTTGTCGAGCGCACGCTCGACCAGCATGAGCGCATCACTGGTCTTGTTGGCATCCCGCAGCAATTGGCTCTCAGCGATGATGAGTTGCACCTGCTGCCGATCATCGACCGGGCTTACCTGCTGCAATAGCTTCCTTGCACCATCCAGGTTGCCCTGCTTGGCAACGACCGAGGATTGTCGAATTTGCGCGGTAAGCAGGTGATCGCCCTTGTCGATCTCCCGATAGCGCTTCAATGCTTCATCGTAGCGTTTTTGCTCCTCGGCGATTTGACCAAGATGCAAGTGGAGCAGCTCGCGGTCGCGCACCGGCAACGTGAGTAGCCGCTTAAGTTGGGTCTCGGCGCCCGCCCAATCTTCAATCTGCATCGACAGCATCGCCACGTCGTACAAAACGTCTACATTGTCGCGGTTCTCCGCGGCAAGAATCTTGAACTGCTCGCGCGCCCCAGGGATGTCTCGCTCTGCCACCAGTACTCTGGCGTACGTGCTGCGCACGGCCGTCGATTTCGGATACTTGCCCAGAAAATTGCGCAGAAAATCGCCCGCTGCCTGATTGGATTGCCGTTGCAGAACAGCAGCCTCGACCAGGGCGGCTTGCTCCCAGCCCGCGCGCATCTGGCCCGCCTTTTGGGCGCTGGAACGCGCAAGCGGTATTTCATTCGCGGCCAATGCAGCTTGCGCGATTGCAAGATGGGCGCCCGCCGAATCACCATGCGGTTCAGCAAGGCGTCGTACCACCCTCAGCACCGCGCCCTTGTCAGGATTGGAGCCTAGGAACTGCCCTAGTTGCATCAGGACTTCGCCGCTATCCCCTTTGCGCCGCGCGAGGACTTTTTGCAGGAACGGCTCGGCCTCATCAAGCTTGTTCGCCGATACCAACAGCAAGGAAAGCGCACGCAAGGCTTCATCCGACTCTGGATCCGCTTCATGCCAGATGCGCGCCGCCTCAGTCGCTGCATTGGGCATTCGCGCATGCGCGGCAACCTCCCAGGCGCGCTTGGCGACGCGCGGATCTTTGGAACGCTTCGCCAGATCAAGATAGGCTTGCGCCGCGACACCGAGTTGCCCTCGTTGCAACGCGACTTCAGCGAGTAAGAACTCATAGAGCGCTTCGGCGGTCAGCTCGGTAATCGGTTGACCCTGGCGAAACGGGTTGCTGCCATCGGGCGAGCGCCGAAACGGTCCCACCTGGCTCAACTCGGCCTCAGATGCCGTCGCAGCGGTGGCCGCGAATGAGGGCATCGCCAATAGTTCTGCCGCGAAGATAAGAGCCGGCAGCGCAATGAGCGAGCTTCGGTTGCGACCGCGTGAGGGCCGCAGGGTTGGTATCGATACCATGTAGGAGTCCGGCAGATTGGATGGCGGGTTCATCTTAGGTACATTTGACCCCGCGTACAACAGTAATTGCCCCTGACATGATGGCA
The DNA here is from genome assembly GCA_945906755.1 of Klebsiella pneumoniae. Lineage (GTDB taxonomy): Bacteria > Pseudomonadota > Gammaproteobacteria > Burkholderiales > SG8-39 > SHXR01. Next base: position 20,456 of record CAMDRJ010000036.1, read on the forward strand.
GTTGGGACCGAATAACGATCGGTGAATCAATCATCGCGACCAACGGCTCCGATCCGCAACACCACCGGACTCACCATGCCCGAATTGCCTGAAGTCGAGACCACGCGCCGCGGTATTGCACCGTTGCTTGAAGGCCGAGCCATCGACGCCGTGATCGTGCGCGATCGGCGCCTACGCTGGCCGATTCCGACCGAACTCGAACGAAGGGTCGCCGGACAGCCGATTGCGGCCGTTCGCCGACGAGCGAAGTATCTGTTGATCGACTGCACGACCGGCACGTTGATTATCCATCTTGGCATGTCTGGTAGCCTGCGAATCGTGCCAGCCGCTGATCCGGTGCGGCTCCATGACCATGTCGATTTCATCATCGGGTCGCAGATTCTCCGATATCGCGATCCGCGCCGGTTTGGCGCTGTTCTTTGGCATGCCGGTGCACCCGAATCGCATCGGCTGCTCGCGCATCTGGGCGTCGAGCCGTTGGACGACGCATTTTCGGGCCCGCTATTACACGCAGCCTCACGCGGTCGCACGGTGAGCATCAAGACGTTGCTCATGGACCATTCGGTGGTCGTCGGCGTCGGCAACATCTACGCAAGTGAGAGCCTATTTCGGGCAGGCATTCGCCCAACGCTTCCGGCGGGCAAGGTGAGTTTGGTCAAAATGGCAGCGCTGGTGTCAGCAGTCAAAGAGACCCTTCATGCCGCGATCAAAGCGGGTGGGTCAACATTGCGGGACTTTGTGTCAGGCGATAACCAAGCCGGATACTTTCAGATGCAGCACCTCGTGTACGACCGAGCCGGTCAGGCGTGCCGCGTGTGTCGCTCGAACATCCGCAAAATCGTGCAGGGGCAACGGTCAACCTTCTTTTGCCCAATGTGCCAGTCGCGTTAAAAAAGCGTCGTGCCATCCAATCAACGATGGAGCGCCTTCATACCTGTGATACATTGCGGCATTCGCTGAAATTCAGAATCGGCTAATTCCGAATGGCACGTTTGTTGGCTGGGGGGTGGGCATGTCAATGAGTCCGCCGCTCGTACATACATTGCAGGATTACGGGGCATGGCGCCGACGCGTCACCGATCAAGTCCAGGACTTTCGGCGGTGGCTCCAGGAGCATGATCTCGCCGACTCCCATGTCGAGCTGCGCATCAATCAAATCGTCGATCGGCTTGCCGAAGACCGTCTGACGATCGCGTTTGTCGCGGAGTTTTCGCGCGGCAAGACCGAGCTCATCAACGCGATTTTCTTCGCCGACTACGGCCGACGCCTGTTGCCTACCAGCGCGGGGCGCACCACGATGTGCCCGACCGAGCTCAAATGGAATCCGGAGCAACCGGCCTGCCTGCAACTGCTGCCGATTGAAACGCGCGGGGCAAAAGGTTCGGTCAGCGACTTCAAGAAGATTCCCGATGAATGGTTGACCTTTCCGCTTGACATCAGCGCACCGGATTCGCTCGTCCGCACCTTGCAGCGCATCCGCGATACCAAACGCATTGCATTGGGTGAAGCCCGCAGTTATGGGCTGTTCATGCAGGGCGGCCCGGACGATGAAGCGGTCAAGAATGGCGATAAATCCATTGTCGAGGTGCCGCGCTGGCGACATGCCTTGATCAATTTTCCGCATCCGCTGCTTGCGCAAGGTCTCGTGATCCTTGATACGCCCGGCCTGAACGCAATCGGTTCGGAGCCCGAGCTCACGCTCGATCTACTGCCCAATGCGCACGCGGTCTTGTTCGTCTTGGGCATCGACACCGGCGTGTCAAAAAGCGATTTGCAGATGTAGCGCAATTACATCCAGACACCGGAGGGGCGCAACTTGTGCCGTTTCGCGGTGCTCAACAAGATCGACGCTTTGTGGGACGATATTCGCACCGATGAGCAAATCGAGGCGGAGATCCTGCAGCAAGTGATCTCTTGCTCGAGTCAATTGGACATCGACGGCGCCAATATTTTCCCGGTTTCTGCGCAGCGCGGCTTGCTCGCAAAAATCAAAGGCGACGATCAACTTCTTCATCGCAGCGGCTTACCACTGCTTGAGCAGGCGTTATCGAACAACCTCGCGCCGCGTCGTCGTCAGATCATGCGGGAAAGCACCCAGGTTGATCTGGACAGTCTTTTTGCTCGCACACATTTGTTGTTGGATGAACGCATTCGCGGCTTTGACGATCAACGTTCGGAGCTTCTCACGCTGCGCGGCAAGAATATGGGCATCGTGGCCCAGATGGTGAGCAACGCGCAGGCCGAGAAATCCCGCTTCGAGCGCGGCATGTCGAAATTTCAAGCGCTTCGCAGCGTTCACGCCAAGCACGCCAATGCTGTGTTTGCTCAGCTTGGCATTGACGCGCTTAATGAAGACGCTCGCATCACCATGCTGGAAGTGCGCAAGAGCCGCTTTACCAGCGGAGTGCGAAGTGCCATGACCGGCTATTTCGATCGCTGCCGCACCCGCATGAAAAATGTCGATCACCAGATCGCCGAAATTCATCAAATGATGGTGGCCATGTACCAGCGCTACGAGTCGGAGCAAGGCCTGAAACTTGGCGCCCCGCCGCCATTTTCACTCGATCGCTACGCTAAGGAATTTCAGCGGATTGAAGGTCTCTATCAAAAACACTTTGATACGTTGTTTGCAATGCTAACGACGGAGGCCATGACGCTGTTGCAGCGTTTTCTCGATACCATCGCGACGCAGATTCGCCGGGTGTTCACCCACGCCAGTCGCGAGGCCAAGCAATGGTTTCGTGAATTGATCGCACCGATCGAATTGCAAATTCGCGAGCGCCAGCAACAACTGCGACGGCGGCTCGCTTCGATCAAGCAGGTGCACGACACCACCGACGCGCTGGAAGAACGGCTCCGGGATTTGGAGCAAGCGGCAAACCGGGAGCGCGGTCATGTGGATGAGATGCAGCGACTTTCACTCGATCTGCACGATACCTTGACGCTCGAAGACAACGGTCTTGCCGCCGCAGCTTAGCCCGGTCACAAGCCGTAGCTAACGACTCGGCACAGAACCGCTCGGTTGTCCGGTCGCAGCCATCAGGCCTTCGTATTTGGCCCGCAATAGGGTCGTTGATTCGATATGGTCGGGGTCAACCGGGATGCAGTCGACCGGACACACTTCCTGGCATTGCGGCGTATCAAAGTGCCCGACGCACTCAGTGCATTTCATCGGGTCGATGACGTAATACTCGTCACCTTGACGGATTGCGCCGTTCGGACACTCCGGTTCGCAGACATCGCAATTGATGCATTGGTCAGTGATCAGGAGTGCCATGAAAGCAACCTTGGATTGCGCGCTGCATGGCGGCCGGTGGTGATTACGATCCGCCTTGTCGGACTTTTTCTGCCATGCGCGCCGCGACCATCGGATGGACAAATTTCGCGACATCGCCGCCAAGCGTTGCGATTTCGCGAACGATCGTGGCCGAGACGAACATGTATTTATCCGCCGGGGTGAGAAACACCGTTTCGACATCGGGAATCAAGGTGCGGTTCATGCCGGCCAACTGGAATTCATATTCGAAATCCGAGACCGCTCGAAGCCCACGCAAAATGATGCGAGCGTCCTCGGCGATGACAAAATCGCGCAGCAGCGTCGAAAATCCCTTCACTTGGACATTCGGGTAGGCGGCAAGCACTTCGCGCGCC
>CAMDRJ010000037.1 GCA_945906755.1 Klebsiella pneumoniae
GGGTGGGCTTCGATTTCTAGTGTGTCGCCGGTCGATTGACTCAATTGAACTTTCGAAACGATGAACACAAAGCGCGCTTCGTCCGCGAGTGAGCGTAGTTGCTCATATTCCAAAGCGGGCGCCTGAATGTGGATCTCTGCGTCGAGGGAGGAACCGATTTTTCCTTCAACACGAAGTGTTTCGAGTTTGTTCGTGACTTCACCGCGCAGTGAGCGCAGTCGCGCCCACTTATCCAACAGCACCCCATCAGCATCTATATTCGGAAACACATGATGCGTTTCAGCGAAAATCGTCTCCGCATTCGGACGGAGGTAGCTCCATGCTTCTTCCGCGGTGAAAGACAAGGCCGGGGCCATCAACTTCACCAGCGAGTTCGTGATGTGATAGAGCGCGGTCTGCGCAGAACGACGAGGTCGTCCATCCGCTTTGGTGGTGTAGAGACGATCCTTCGATACGTCGACATAGAAGGCACCGAGGTCCTCCGAGCAGAACGATACGAGACCGGCTACGAATGGATGAAATTCGAATTTCTCGAATTCAGAGAGCGATTTTTTCTGAAATTCGCTTGCTAACGCGAGCGCGTAGCGATCGATCTCGAGTAGTTCATTAAGCGGAACAGCGTCTTTGGTGATGTCGAAATCGGCGAGATTGGACAGCAGAAATTTGAGCGTATTGCGAATGCGTCGATAGCTTTCGACGACCCGCTTTAAAATTTCATCAGAGATGGAAAGCTCACCCGAATAATCGGTTGCTGCAACCCAAAGACGGAGAATGTCGGCACCGAGCGTGTCCGATACCTTTTGCGGGGCGACCACGTTTCCCACGGATTTCGACATTTTCTTGCCTTGTCCGTCAACGACAAATCCGTGCGTCAGTAGCGATCGATACGGCGCGACGCCATTAAGCATGGTGCTCACCAACAAGGACGAATGAAACCAACCGCGGTGCTGGTCCGAGCCTTCGAGGTACATGTCGGCTGGAAAAGACTCCGTTGCAGCATGGGATCCACGCAGCACGGTTTCATGCGTTGAGCCTGAGTCGAACCATACGTCGAGGGTGTCGCGGTTTTTCTCATAATGGTCCGCATCGGCGCCGAGAATGTCGCGGCTGTCGAGGGTCTGCCAAGCTTCGACGCCACCTTGTTCAACGCGCTTGGCGACTTCTTCGAGAAGCTCCAATGTCTTTGGATGCAACGCCCCTGTTTCTTTGTGGATGAAGAACGCCATCGGCACGCCCCATTGCCGCTGACGCGACAAGGTCCAATCGGGCCGATGTTGAATCATGCCAAACAGGCGTGCCTTGCCCCACTCAGGGAAGAATCGGGTCGCTTCGATTTGCTCGAGTGCGGCTTCACGGAGCGTGCGACTTCCCTCATTGGGTTTGACGTCCATACCGGCAAACCACTGCGTTGCGGCCCGATAGATGACGGGCGTCTTGTGCCGCCAGCAGTGCATGTAACTGTGCGAGTGTTTCACTCCGCGAAGTAACGTGCCCGCCGCGCGGAGTGCTTCGACAATTTTTGGATTGGCGTCCCAGATCTTAAGTCCACCGAACATCGGCAGTGAATCGGCATAGACGCCGTTCGCCTGCACGGGATTCAAAATGTCACTATCTTTCATTCCATTTTGTTTGCAGGAATGGAAATCTTCTACGCCGTAGGCCGGGGCAGAATGAACGATTCCTGTGCCTTGCTCGGTGGTCACGTATTCGCCCAGGTACACCGGCGATAGACGGTCATAGAGTGGATGACGAAACTGGATGTGTTCGAGCGCTCGGCCTTTGCAGGTGGCAAGCACCGTCCCTTCGAGCTTGTATGTCTCTAGACATGCCGCACGCCGCTCGCTTGCAAGAATCAGCAACCCGCGATCGGTGTCCACCAAATCGTAATCCAAGTCGGGGTGAACATTCAGCGCTTGGTTGGATGGGATGGTCCAAGGTGTGGTCGTCCAGATCACGATGAAGCCTGGCTTCGCGGGAAGCGCGGTAAGGCCGAATGCCTGCGCGACCTTGGTCGTATCGGTGAAGGCAAATCCGACGTCAATCGCGAGATCAACGCGATCCTGATACTCGACTTCTGCTTCGGCGAGTGCTGAACCGCAGTCAAAGCACCAATTGACTGGTTTGAGCCCGCGAAAGAGGTAGCCCTTTTTATAGAGCTTGCCGAGCGTGCGGATCTCATCGGCCTCGACGCGGTATTCCATGGTGCGATAGGGATTGTCCCACTCGCCGATCACGCCCAATCGCTGGAAATCCTTCTTCTGCCGTTCGATTTGGTCTGCCGCATAGGCGCGGCATTTTGATTGGGTCTCGGCAACCGGAAGATTCTTGCCAAACTGCTTTTCTATTTGGATTTCGATCGGCATGCCGTGGCAATCCCAGCCGGGAACATAGTGCGCATCAAAGCCCGCCATATTGCGCGACTTGACGATCATGTCTTTAAGGATCTTATTGACCGCATGACCAATATGAATATCACCATTGGCATAGGGCGGGCCGTCATGCAGGATCCAAACAGGGCGCCCTTTGGACAATTCCCTAATGCGGCGATAGAATTTTTTTTCACTCCATTGTCTGACCCAGCCCGGCTCGCGCTTGGCGAGGTCGCCACGCATTGGAAAGGGTGATTCGAGGAGATTCAGAGTTTTCTTGTAGTCAGCCATGGGTCAACCGTTGCCAATCACGCTAAGGGCTCGCCGCGCAGCTTTGCAATCATCAGCAATGGCCACTTTCAGCGTGTCAAGATCCGGGAATTTTTCTTCGTCGCGAATTTTCGCGAGAAACTCGACGCGTACACGCACACCGTAGATATCCGCGGAAAAATCAAACAAGTGCACTTCAAGGGTTGGCGTTCGCTCGTTGGTCACGGTAGGGCGATACCCCAAGCTTGCCACGCCCTCACGAGCGGTTTCGTCGATGCCATATACCTTCACTGCGTAAATACCGAAGAGCGGCGGACGATTGTGTTCGAGTTCGACATTGGCCGTTGCATAGCCAAGCTGTCGTCCAAGTTTTTGGCCGTGGATGATGCGCCCGCTGATCGTGTACCGGCGTCCAAGTAGCATCGAAGCGCGTTCGATATCGCCAATCGCCAATGCATTGCGTACCGCCGAACTGGAGACGCGCACGCCGTTATCGGCGACGGTGGGCATCGACTCGACGGTGAATCCGCAGCGCTTGCCACTTTCGGTGAACGTTGTGTAGTTGCCGGCGCGCTTCGAACCGTATCGAAAATCGTCGCCCACCAGTATCCAGCGCGCGCTGAGCGTTTCGACGAGCACTTTCTCGACGAAGTGCTCAGGGCTTAGCGCCGCAAAGTCCGGTGTGAATCGGTGCACGTGCACACGTTCAATTTCCAGCTGCGCAAGGAGCTCAAGCTTCTCACGCATGCTGGTGAGTCGCGTCGGTGCGGTCTCAGGCGAGAAAAATTCCCGTGGGTGGGGCTCGAAGGTCATCACGCAGGAAACCAGCTTTTGCTCGCGGGCAGCGGCGCGCACGCGTGCGACGATGGCTTCGTGGCCACGATGGACGCCATCAAAATTGCCGATGGTCAATGCAACCGGCTGGGACGGAGCGGGATCGGATCCGTGCGTGATGATCATTCGCTCAGGCTTTGGGCCGGTTGGTGAAATGGATGGACTCGAACGCCTGCTCTTCCTATGAGAGATTACGTCGGCAAATAGAGAGAGAAGCAGCAAGCTTGGAACCTAAAATTATAGCTGGTTTCGAGACAAGCTCTCCCGCCTGCTGCCATTGCAGGTTCGGCGGATCACTCCCTGAATTGCGGCCATTGGGCCGAGTCGCAGGCATAACCTGCCAAACGCCGCCACAATTGGGCCGTCCGATACAGACAAGGAAGACCAAAAATATGGATCGCATGGCCCCGTTTGCCACGATGCGAGGTTGGCTTCGACATCTCATGAATACCGACCGGCTGGCCACCGCCCGGCCCGGCGTGTCCCTGTCGTATGAAATCGCTGCAATTGCGAAGCGCCTTGACGGTGAGAAGGCCGTCATATTCCCCAATCCCGGTGGGCATGCGATGCCGATCGTGTCGGGCCTCGTCGGTAATCGACGCTGGATGGCCGAAGCGCTTGGCGTACCGTTGAACGCGTTGCATACGACGTTTCGTCATGCTGCAGAGCATCCGGCGCTGTGGGCCGAAGTTCCGCAGGCGTCCGCACCGTGCCAGCAACATGTTCATCGCAATGCGGATGTGCGGGCTCTGCTGCCGATCCCACTGCATAACGAACACGACTCGGGGCCGTATATCACTGCAGGACTGGTCATTGCCCGCAATCCCTCAACCGGCATCCAGAATGTATCCATCAATCGGATTCAAGTGAACGCGCCAGACCGTATGGCGACATTGCTGCTGCCGCGTCATTTGCACGCGTTCTATCGCATGGCAGAGCAGAAAGGTGAGGCGCTACCCGTCGCAGTGGTGATTGGGGTCGATCCGATCACATTGCTCGCGTCGCAAGCCGTCGCCAGTCTCGATTGCGATGAACTGGAAATCGCCAGTGCCTTGCATGGCGTGCCATTGCGGGTCGCCAAATGCCTCACCAATGACGTGCGTGTGCCGGCCGAGGCCGAGATCGTGATCGAAGGGCGGCTCTTGCCCGGTGTACGGGAGATGGAAGGGCCCTTCGGTGAATTCCCGCGCTACTACAGTCCGCAAGACGCGCGTGAAGTGATCCAGATCGACTGTATTACCCATCGAGCAAACCCCCTCTATCACACGATCGTCCCTGCCGGGATGGAACATCTGTTGCTCGGTGGTATTCCGCGCGAAGCCACCATTCTTTCGCATCTACAGCGGGCGTTTCCAAACGTGCTTGATCTGCATCTTGCTGAAGGTGGTGTCTGCCGCTATCACTTGTACGTGCAGATTAAGAAGGTACGTGAGGGCGAACCTAAAAACATGATCATGGCGGCGTTTGGCGCTCACTACGATATCAAGCAGGTCATCATCGTCGATGATGATGTCGACGTTCATGACGCCGAGCAGGTGGAATGGGCCGTGGCCACGCGTTTCCAGGCCGATCGCGATCTCGTCGTGGTGGGCAATGCACTCGGTTCGATTCTTGACCCTTCGGCCGATCACGGGATCAGCGCAAAGATGGGGTTGGATGCCACACGTCCGCTCAAGTATGAAGGTCTCACCTTTACGAAAACGCGTATTCCAGGGGAACTTGAGGTCGACTTCGCGCGGGATCTTCGCGCCATTGATCGAAGCACGATCGCAAAATACCTCGCCGACTGATTCTGATCCGCGATGGTTAATCGAGCTTTGCGCCGGTTTGTTTGATGATCGGCGCCCATTTATTCGATTCGCTCGTGATCAGTTGCCCAAAGGCCTCGGGTGTACCGCCTCCTGGCACGATCTGGCTTCGGGCGAGCAGTTCGCGCACCTCGGGCAAGGCGAGAATCTGATTGATTTCGTTGTTCATGCGTTCGATGATTTCGCGTGGCGTTCCAGCCGGGGCAAGGATGCCGCTCCAACCATCTGACTCGAATCCCGGCAAGCCCGCCTCCGACACGGTCGGCAATTCTGCCATGATCGGAAATCGCACCGCCGTTGATACGGCAAGCAGTTTCACCTTACCCGATTGCGCGTGCGGCACCACGACGGCGGGTGGAAGAAACCCGACCTGCACATCACCACTGGCCAATGCCAGCGCGGCAGCGGGCGCACCGTTGTAAGGGATATGCGCCACGAATATATTCGCGGTGGTCTTCATCAGCTCCATCGTCAAATGCGAGCCGCTGCCATTGGCGAGCGACGCGTAGTTCAGCTTTCCAGGGTTTGCGCGCGCGTACGCGATCAGTTCCCTCACATTGTTGGCGGGAACACTCGCGTTGATGGCCAAAACAAAAGGCTGTCCCGACCCTTTGATAACCGGTGTGAGATCCCTGGTCGGGTTATAGGGAAGCTCGGAGTAGAGGTGCGGCGCATTGGCAAGCGGCCCATTGAATGCCCAGACAAATGAATAGCCATCCGGTGGTGACTTCGCAACCGCGTCCGTTCCTACCGTGCCACCTGCTTGGGGTCGATTTTCCACCACCACCGGCTGCCCAATCCGATCGCGCAGACGTTCGGCGATGATGCGCGCCGGAATATCGATCGAGCCGCCCGGGGCGCCAACCACGATTAAACGGATAGGCTTTGTTGGCCATGCTTGCTGCGCAACGGCGGTGCCGAAGCCGATAGTGAACGTGATCGCGACGGTAAAAAAGCGTTTAAATGGATTCATCCGCTGACTCACAAGATAGCGTCGGCTTGCGCGACCGAACGAGGGCAGCAGCGCGGCAAGGGTCTTGCAGGCTTTCTGCATGGTATGAATGTTACCTTGGCGTCAAAACTTAGGGGCATTGGCCGGGTCGTTGCGATACACTCCAGCGCCTTCGCGAAGCACCGGGGGCCGTTAGCTCAGTCGGTTAGAGCAGAGGACTCATAAGCAGGTGGTGGCAAGAGAAAAAGTTTTACGGGCCGTTAGCTCAGTTGGTTAGAGCAGAGGACTCATAATCCTTTGGTCGAGTGTTCAAGTCACTCACGGCCCACCAAAATCCCGTTGAAAATCAATGGGTTACAGACAAGCCCGCAGAATATCGCGGGCTTTTTTGTTTGCACCCCCGACTGCTGGGGGTGCGTGTTGTTCGCAGGGCTTGCCCCTGTGGTGACCCTTGGCCATTTTTGCTGGGGGTACGATTAGGGGTGTGAGTGGGCAATTGGGTAGGCGTGGGGGCGTGTAAGTTGGCCCGCTACAGGCGAAAATTCGTCAGACTTGGATTAAGGCCCCCCGCCTTGCGTTGCCCCTGACCCAGCCCCGGCGAATTGTGGATGTGCGCAGGGTGCTAACCGACTAGAGAGAACTGATAGATGGATCGTGAAGTTACTGCACAAGTGTTGGCTGACGCAGCCGCTGGCCCTGCCAACGGTAGCGCACAAGAACGCTTTGAAAACCTGCTGACCGCGCTTGGTTACCCAGCCTTTCGTGGTGAGCGTCACGCCATCTACAACGGCGACTGCCGCGATTTGCTGGCCCGCATCCCTGCGGGGAGCCTTGACCTGACTTTCACCTCTCCGCCCTACAACATCGGCAAGGAATACGAAACGGTGCGCCCGATGGATGACTTCATCGACTGGTGCGCTGACTGGATTGAGAGAATCCACAGGGCTACCGCTGCTGACGGGGCGCTGCTGCTCAATGTCGGATATGTGTCGCTGCCTGACCGCGCCAAGTCAATCCCAATCCCCTACCTACTGTGGAATCGGGTGCCGTTCTTTTTGCAGCAAGAGATTGTCTGGAACTACGGCGCTGGCGTTGCTGCCAAGAAGTTCCTGTCGCCTCGGAATGAGAAGCTGCTTTGGTACGTCAAAGATTCAGAGCGGTACTGTTTCAACCTTGACGACATCCGCGACCCGGATGTGGCTTACCCGAATCAAAAGAAGAAGGGCAAGCTGCGCTGCAACACCATCGGCAAGAATCCGTCAGACGTGTGGCAAATTGCCAAGGTGACTTCTGGCGAGGGCCGCGCATCCAAAGAGCGCACCCCACACCCTGCGCAGTTCCCGCTTGACCTTTGCGAACGCTCCATCAAAGGCTTCTCGCCTGCCGACGGAATTGTGCTTGACCCATTCCTAGGCTCAGGCTCAACAATTGATGCTTGCTTGCGGTGGGGGCGCTATTCAATCGGTTTCGAGATACGGGAAGACTACTGCGCCATTGCCGCCGAACGAATCGCGGATGCGCAGCGTCAAAACGCATCGCTGTTCTAGTACAGCCCCTTGTACCGTTCGCGGGCTGCCGCTTGCAGCTTCGCGTACCGGGTGGGGACAGTCTTTGAGGTCACAAGCTGGCCGATGGTGGTCAACCCTGCCGCCGTCAGTTCCGCCGCTGCTTTCGGCCCCGCGCCTTCCACAAGCTGTACTGGCCCGTTGAGGATGTACGGGCCGGGGATGGTCACCAGCTTGTACCTATAAACGTCGTCACCCAGCCCGGCCATCTGCCCGGTGGCGGATTTCTGCGCCTGCCAGTCGTCCGCGTCAATCCAGCCGAACCGCAACATCGTCAGCGTTTGGCAGTGGAAGTTGATCGTGATGTAGTAGCCAGACTTGTCTTTTTTCGCAGCGTCGGCGTTCTCAACTTGCTGGCCGTAGCTTCGGTTGCCGTACACCTTGTAGCCAAGTTGGCCAGATGCCTTCATTTCGACAGACTTTGACACATCCGAAAGACAGTGCAAATCCTTCTCCGACCCCTTGCCGCCGCGCCAGTGGCCGGGCAACCGAGTCGCCAACTCTTTCGCAAACAGCTTCTCAAAGAAGTAGCCCACGACAGTGGCGGGCGGGTCAGCCTCCGCGAAAGGAAAGCCCAACGCTGCGTCACCGACTGTGGTGTTCCATAGCCGCGCCCATGCCGCCTGCGCCGCGTCGTGGATGATGGTCAGGGTGAGCGGGTGCGCCTGCACCAAGTCACGGGTAATGTCTGCCCATTGCGTTACGGGCTTGCCAGCATAAGGAGATGCCATTTACAAGTGATGCTTTCAAAAAGCATCACTCTAGCAGTTCACCTTAGCGGCAGGTAGGACATTGCTGTCCACTGCTGGCAAAGCCCGCCCACCACTGCCCCGGCAAGGGGGCAAAACGGCCCGTAGGGGCCTGTGGTGGGGCTGGCCTACGGGTTAGGGAAGGCAAGGGCTGGAAAAGGGCGTTTAGCCCCCTTCAGCCGAAGCGGCGATATGGACGCGCCTTGCTCAAGACTGAGGGCGAGTTACGGGCCAGCAACCGCGTGTAGCTCCAGTAGCCTCGCATGGCGATGTGGATAGCTGCAAGAATGTTGACCTCGGCGATGATGGGCGCATCGGCATTGTCGCCAATGGCAAGCAGTGCCGCAATGTCGATGATCTGCTCGCTGAGTTCCACCCAGTCCGGCAGGAAAGGCCGCTCCATGTCCCGGCAACCAAGTTTGGTTTTGAAGTCCGTGAAGATGGCAGCCGCCACCACATTCCATTTAACCGTGATCGGTGGAATAAACGTTCGACGGGCATATGTGAACTTGCTGATGCGCTTTGCCAACTCAGTATTCATCAAGCGCGTTTCTGGTTGTGGATTCGTCACCGTCTTCCCTGCTGGCGCATAAACGGCACGGTAGCCCAGCATCCCGCCAGACGAATATTCCGACAGATTGCGTTTCAGGTCATGGCGCTTGACGGCTGCAAGAATTGTGTGGGCACTTGGCGGCAAGATATCCGGTGCGTTTTTCGGCTTGATAACCAAGTGCGGGAAACGCGCTTCCCCAGTATCCTTGCTGCGCTGTAGTGCATCCAACACTTTGGCCGAGGCATCTGCCTTTCCATATTCGAGGGGATCGAGTTTGGTCAGTTGATCCAGCGAGGCATAGGGCATCAGCAGCAAGAATCCCGGCTCCCTGTATGACCGATGCCATGCCTCCGATGGGCTCATGCTGTGTCGCTGCACATTGTGGTCGCCTGCGTCTCGCATGACCATTTCAGCCGCAGAGCAAGTGTCATCCGCCAGCGAGGGGGCTTGGTCAATGAGTATGAAATTGCGCTGCACAATTGGAGCCTTGTAGGTTAACGGGTCTTGTGCGTTATAGGGTCGGCCCGGTGGTGTCACGTAGTACCGGCAGCCCGTCATCGACGACATAACGGCCAGCGCCGCAGCCTCGGTGTGGCCGGGGCTGTTGCGATAAACGATTATGCCAATGCGATTGGCGATTTCGGCGGTAAGGCCAGTCAGTTGATATGGTTTCATTTCCAGTTCTCCCCAAGTACATAAATCAATGCGCGTGAGCCTTTGCGGACTGGTGCGTCCGGGCCGACTTTGCGCAGAACATCGGCCTTCAACAGTTCTTCTAGCGTTGCGTCCAGCGCCTTCGGGTTGTCCTTGAACGGCTGCACCTTTCGCAATTCGCGGCGAAGGTGGTCATGCGGAATGACGCTGCCTGTATGGAACACGCTCGGGATGCCGCCGCCATTCTTTTCATGCTTCTTGATGCGCTGCATTTCGCTCATGCCCAAGAATTCGACGATGCGCTTGCGAAGCTCTGCCTCGCCCTTGGTTTGGGCGCTGCCCCCGGCCTCACCGGATTCAAAGCGAGATAGAACCGTGTGGACACTGCGCAGCACAAAATCAATAGCCCATTGCGCAGATGCTTGGTCAATAACCGGCTGATAGGAGTTATTTCCGACCGCAATCAATGAAGCCAGCCTGAGAGCGTTTAGGTGCGCCCGATTCCAAAGCTGCCGTGTTTCGGAAGTGCTTTCATTAACGCGGTCATCGCATTCCCAATCAAACGCATCAAGCAACTTTTTGGCCTCGGGGTCTGCTTGCACCTTGCAGAACTCCCCCATCTGCTCCAGCCGCAAAGCGTTTTCAACCAGTTTGGTCAGCCGATCAATCAAGCCCTCACTCGGGACTACCGCACCAGCGTTTGGGTTGCTGTGTGGGCGCTTGCCCGTGTATTCCACAATCAGCAGGCGCGGGATCAAACCATCCTGAACCAGCGCACTACTGAGGGTTTCAAAAAAGACCCCCGGCGTTGATTCGCCCATGATGGTCAGGCTGGGAGCGCGAACAACTTGCGTGTTCCTGTCCTTGTCGCTATGGGCATACTGCCCCAAGCTCCGATTCGGGCCGGATTGAGAATATGCTTCCAAGAATGCTTGGTGCATGGCCTGATCCGTGGGGGACGCTTTGACCGCTGTAATGCGTTTCAACAAGTGCCCGAATTCGTTGGCAATGTGAAGGTGGCAAGGCTGCTCGGCCAGTTGCTTGTAAACAGCCTGACCTGAGGCATATACGGCTGGCCCCATGTAGCGAATGGCAAGGGGCACCCGCTGGCGAACGGCATTCATCAGTTGACCAATGCCCTCTTTGCCCCCCTCCTTACCTGTGCCCGTTTCTGCGATAGTGACCACAAACAGATTCAGCCCAGTAGCGGTATAGGTGCAGTAGGCCCGCCCGCAGATGCCAGCAGCAAGTGATAGTGCAGCCGTCAATGCCACTTCTTGAACCTGCCGATGTGCTGCCGCTTGAATGAATTGGGCAATCTCCCCAATCAGTCCGGGCGGTGGCGGTAGCTGTACAGCTTGGGGAAGCGGCTGGTCATGGGCTGCGGTTTGCAGTTGAAATTTCGCCAGCACTTCGGCAGCCTGCTTGTTCAACTGAGCCGCATCGACCGGGGGAGGTTCGTTCGCCCGAATTTTGCCCAGCGCATAGTTGAGGTATTCCGGGCGCTGTGCTTTCTCCCGCTTGCCCAGTGCGGACATTCGGAAGATGCGGCGCACCTGTTCGTTGTCGCGGGTGTAATTGGCGATGATTGACATGAGCGCCAAGTCGGCTTCTGACTGGCTTGGGTACTCGCCCATTGCCTCCCATTCGCCGCAGCAAAGCGCGTTGAACTTGTCGCCGTTGCTGGCCCGCATGGCACGCTCGAACAATTCGGCATCGTCCCATGCGTCGGTAAATCCGCCTGCATCTAATTCCACAGTGGAGCCTTCCGACTTCATCTGCTGGTACATGTTGTCAAGGCTCGACTGGTAGCCGTCAGCAATGGGCAATTCCTTGACGACATTGCCGGTACAGATCATGTAACGGGCATCCGAATAAATCTCAATGCCGTCGCGGTGAACTCCCGAGGGAATTACGCCGCGCAAAATGATGTGGTAACCGCGCCCGCTCATGGAGCGTTCGGTATAGCTGGCGAAATGGTCAAGGATGGCGGTTTGCCGTGCCCATTGTTCATCGGTCAGCGGCTTTTCTGGTTACAGCCTTTACGCTTTCGGATTTCGGGCGCACCTTGCGTCCCACCGCAACCGGCACCGATCATGCATGGGGCAGCCATCACATCATCATGGGCGGGGCGGTTAGAGGCACAGCAACATATGGAACCTTTCCGACCCTCGCACTCGGTGGGCCGGACGACACCGATAACAATGGTCGCTGGATTCCAACGACGGGTCTCGATCAGTACGCCGCAACCTTAGCCGAATGGTTCGGCGTGGCCCCAGCCGATTTGCCCGCGATATTTCCGAACCTGAGCCGGTTCCCGGTGCGAAATCTCGGCTTCATGGCGTAGTCAATTCAGTAGCCCGGCCGATCCGGATGGTGGACGTACCGGGCGAGGGTCACCCCTTGTACGGGTGCAGCGGCAAGCGCTCGCGTTCAAGGGCGGTCACGACAGCGGGCAGCGCGCCGACTCGGTCGACAAAGGCCTTGTAAGCCGGGAAGTCGGCGGGGTTCATGCCGGCCAGTTCGCCCCAGCGTAGGAACATCACCGCGTAGATATCCAGCACCGAGAGCTTCTGGCCGAATAGGTAGGGCTTTGCTTTAGCCACCAACTCGCCCATGCGCTCCAGCAACTGCCGATATTGGATGAGATTGAACCGTTTGAGGTCGGCTTGCGTAGTGGGGTTGTCGCTGAATTTATGCGGCAGAAAAACATGCGTGAAGGTCGGATGCACGGTGTTGTTCATCCATGCAAAGAGCGACAGCATTTCCGCTTGCACCGCTGGGTCACTCGGTAGCAAGCCGATGTTCGGATAGCGACGATGCAGGAAATCGCAGATCGCAATGACCTGCGTGAGGGGCTTGCCGTCGGTCACCAGCACCGGAACCTGTCCGTTCGGGTTCACGGCGAGAAACTCTGGCGAGTGATGCTCGCCCTTGTGCAGCTTGACGATTTGGGTCTCGAAATCATCGCCGGTCGCCGCCTTGATCATCTCCAGGGCAACATGCGGCACGAATGAGCAGGCGCCGGGGGCGTAGTAGAGCTTTAGCATTGCGCTTCCTTTCTGGGTCAGACCGTCTTGGCCCACGCGTTGACTACGTCGGGGCGTAAAGATTAACCGAACAAGGGAGTGCTTGGGTTTGATAGCATCGGACCTCTTGATTACTCATGGAGAGCATCGTGGCGATTGTCGGCATTGACTCGGTTGTCTATGGTTCGCCCGATCTCAAGGTGGCCCGCAAATTCTTCGGCGACTGGGGATTGAAGAAAATTGCCGATACGCGTGCCGGGCTCACCTTCGAGACCGGCATTGGCAGCCAGATCGTGGTGCGGCCGGAAGCCGCGAAGACGCTGCGGCCACGCCTGGAGGGTGGATCGAATTTTCGCGAGGTGATCTTCGGCGTGGTCAATGCGAGCGCATTGAAGGCGATTGCTGAAGACCTGTCGCGCGATCGTGAGGTCACCGTCGATGCCGATGGCACGCTTCATTGCATCGATGACAGCGGAATCAATGTCGGCTTTCGCGTTTGGAAACATCGCCGTGAAACCCGTAGTGCGGGCACGGCCTGGAATGGTCCTGGTAGCCGAACACGCATCGACAAGGTGAGTCCGGTCTATGACAGCGCGCATCCCTTCAAGATGGGCCATATCGTTTTCTTTGTGCCCGATACCCGCGTGGCCGAGGCGTTTTATCGAAAGCGGCTTGGCTTTCGGCTCTCTGATCGGTATGTCGGCGGTGCGGGCGTCTTTTTGCGCTGGACCGAGAAGAGCGAGCACCACAACCTGTTCTTCGTGAAGAGCCGCACCGGCAAAACCGACCTTCATCACATCGCGTTCGAGGTGAGCGATATTCACGAGGTGTTCGGTGGCGGGGTGGCGTTCTCCAAACGCGGCTGGGCCACCGATGTTGGGCCTGGTCGACATCCGATTTCGTCGGCCTATTTCTGGTATTTCAAGAATCCATTGGGCGGAGCGGTCGAATATTTCTGCGATGCGGATTACGTGACCGATGCCTGGAAGCCCAACAACTACCGGACCAATCGCTTCAGCGAGTGGCATCTGGTCGATGGCATCCGGCAACGTGATGACGGCAAGGTCCGTCCGTCGCTGGCGGCTGCGAAAGGCGAGGCGGAGCCCGGTCGAGTCGGTCAGATTCCATTCAAGACGGCCCGCGCGTCGGCGTCTTCATGAGCGAGACAAGCATCAGTTTTCAATCGCAAGGACTGCGATTGACAGGCGTGGTCCGTACGCCCGCGAACATGCAAGCCGGTGAACGACGTCCTGCCTTCCTCGTCTTGCACGGTTTTGGCAGCAACAAGGGCGCTGAAAACGTTCTTGGCCCCTGCGCTGCCTTGGAAGCGCTTGGCTATGTGACGATGCGCTTCGATATGCGCGGTTGCGGCGATAGCGAGGGGGAACGTGGCAATCTCATTTGCATGGATCAGGTGCAAAACACGCGCGATGCCTATACGTTCCTGAATGGCCATGGCGCGGTGCAAGCGGGACGCATCGGCGTGATTGGCTCCAGCTTTGGTGCGGCGGTAGCGGTCTATGCGGGCGCTATCGACGATCGATTCGCATGCGTCATTTCATCGGGCGGTTGGGGACACGGCGAACGCAAATTCCGCGGACAACATCCGGGGCCGGCGGCCTGGGCCAAATTCACCGCGATGTTGGAAGAGGGGAAGCGCTATCGCGAGCGCACCGGCAAATCGATGATGGTGCCGCGCATGGAAATCGTGCCGATTCCGCCAAGCCTCAAGCGCCAGATCGTACCGGGCTCGATCCAGGAATTCACCGCCGAAACCGCGCAAAGCATGTTCGATTTTCGCGCGGAAGACGTGGTCGCAAAGGTCTCACCGCGCCCGCTGTTGCTGCTGCATAGCTCAGTTGATTCAGTAACACCGACCGAGCAATCGATCGAGATGTTCAAGCGCGCCGGCATGCCCACCGATCTCCATTTGTTTGGCGATACTGACCATTTCATGCTGGCCGAAGGTAATGAGCGCGTGTGGACGGTGGTACGGCAGTGGCTTGACAAGTATTTTCCGGCGCAATGCGCCGGGTGAGGGGAGAAGGGAGAAGGCTGGGATGAGGGGGCTCACCCTTCGCCCTTCACCCTTCGCAGCGCCTTTCACACGCATCACTCGACCGTCGCTCCATGCTCCTTCAACAGCACGCGAAGAATCGAGCGATGACAGCGCTTCTCATCGTCGCAATAGCAACCGACTGAGAAGTTTGCTGTCTTGGACAGGGCTGCCAGAAGATCCAGCAGCCGCCCGGGTTCGGGGCGGCTCATCTCCGCCCGATATTTTTTCGCGAAAGTCTGCCAGGCCGCGTCGGAATTTGCGGCCAGCGCTCGCTTGACGGTCTCGGCTTCAGGCGAGAGTTCCGGCATCCAGACATCGAACCAATCCTTCTTCGCGTAGTCCTCTTTTGGAATGCCGCGCGGCGGGCGGCGGACCGTGCCGATGCGTACGCCTTCGCCAGAGGCGCGTTTAGAACCGAGTCGAACGATGCGGATTGTCATGGTGTGAACGTCAGCGCTATTTCATCATCTTGACCAGATACAGCGCGATATCCGGAAAGGCGATGAGCCCCAGGATGCCGATGGCGAGCGGCACGATGAAAATCAGCGAGCCCTGAATGATGTCTTTCATGTTGGAATTCGGCACCACGGTCTTCAACACGAAGAGATTGAAGCCCACCGGTGGTGAGATCGCGGCGATTTCGATGTTGATCGTGATGATCACGCCAAACCACACCGGGTCATAACCTAGCGCCACCACCGCCGGAAAGAACACCGGCACGATCACCACCATCAGGCTCATTGGGTCCATGAACATGCCAAGCACCGCGAGCAGCACGTTGATGAGCACCAGGATGACCCAAGGCGGGATGTCGAGGCCGATCAGCAATTTCGCGGTCGCTTGAGGGATTCCGAGCCTGGCAAGTACAAACGCACTGAAGAGGCCCGCGACGATTAACAACACGAACATCGCGGTGGTGCGCGAGGTGTTATCGAAGATCCGCACGATGGCTTTGCGATTCAGCGCACGCAGCCACCAAGCGATGACGAGCGAACCGAGCGCGCCGACGGCGCCGGCTTCAGTGGGGGTGGCAATGCCCGCATAGATGGAGCCCATGATCGCCACGCCAAGCAGCGTGATCGGAATCACTGCCTTCAATGAGGTCCAGCGTTCCTTTTCAATCGTGGCGATCGGTGCATGGGGCGCCACTGAGGGATCGCGCCAGACCTGATACATGACGGTGAGCGCCAGCATGATCGTCATCAAGATGCCTGGAACGATGCCGGCGATGAAGAGATCGCCGATCGATGTCTCGGTAATCACGCCATAGAGCACCATCGGTATCGATGGTGGAATCAGAATGCCAAGTGTTCCGCCCGCCGCGGTCACGCCGTATGCAAGGCTTGGCTTGTAGCCCTTCTTGATCATTTCCGGAATCGCCATCGAACCGATGGTCGCCGCCGTCACTGGGCTTGATCCGCAGGGGCCGCCAAACACCGCGCAAGCGGCAATCGTGCCGATCGCGAGCGAACCCGGCAATCTGCGCAGCCAAATCTGCGCGGCGGTAAAGAGATCACGACCGATCGTAGTCGCCGCGAGCGCTTCGCCCATCATCACAAAGAGCGGCACCACCACAAGCACAAAGCTGGCCGATTGTGCGAAGGCGATGCTCGCGAGTTGGGTGATCGCCCCATGCGGCAGGAACAGGTAGACGCCAAGGATGCCGACCAGACCGGTCCCGACCGCCACGGGCGTGCCGGTGGCCAGGAACAAGAGCAGCACGACCATGAAGATCGAGAAACCGATGAGGGGGTCCACTAGGGTGTCGTCCTATCAGGCGGGCCGTGTTCGAATCGCGGCTGCGAGCCGCACGATGGCGGTGAGGATGAATTGCAAGATGCCAAGCGGTCCCACCCAATAGACGTGCTTGAGTTTCACCGGGACGACGGTCGGAAACAGACTGTCATCCTCGAAGGCTTCGATCGTGGTGCGCGTAAGCTGCCACATGAGAAATGCAGCAAAAATGAGGACGAAGGTGAGCGCAATGATCTGCATGATGCGCTTCGGACCGGGCTTCATCATTTGCTCGACCAGATCGACCGTCACATGCTGGCCGTGTTCAAGGGTTGGCGCCATCGCGAAGAACGCGGCAAAGACCATTAGAAAACGCGAGAAATCGAGTGCCCAGAGCGTCGGGGCGTCGAACACATTGCGCAGCACCAGATCGTAGGTGATGATGGCAAGAATGATCGCAATCACAATGCCCGCGATCGTGAGGAACACGCGATTCACCGCGCTGGTGAACCGCGTGAGGGCCGCCAACCAATCAGTGCTCATCCGCATCTATTGATGTTTTCCTGATTCGCTTCGGCGAATCAGGACTGATCTCACCCTCGCCCCTTGCGGGAGAGCCGGGGAGAGGGGGATTGAGCGTTCCCTCGATCAATGTCATCAAATTTGGAACGCTCAATCGGCAGCGAAATGGCATCGCCAAGCATCCCGTTCGGGCTACCAAAAGCGCTTGACCGTATCGGCGATTTGTTTGCCCGATGCGCCGCCTTGCGCATCCATTTTCTTGAAGCCTGGGTCGATGCCATTGCGAAAGGCAGCGATTTCTTCGGCGGTGAGGCTATAGATTTCCGCCTTCTGGGTCTTCATGAGTGCCTGGGCCTCCAATTGCACCTCATGGAGATGCTTGGCCGACATTTTTTCTGCTTCCGCACCGAGGCGTTTGATGGCGGCGCGATCTTCAACCGAAATCTTTTCCCAGACTGCCCGGTTGACAAGGTACATGGAAAGATTGACGGGCAAGCCGAGCACCGTAATTTTCGGGGCGACTTCATGCAGCTTCAACGCCGAGGCCAATACCGAGACGCTGAGCGCGCAATCGATGGTGCGATTTTGCAGCGCGAGATATTGCTCGGACATGTCGGTGCTCACTGGTGAGGCGCCGATCGACAGCAGCTGTTCGCCTTGCCAACGCCCGGCGGTGCGTACTTTGCGGGCCTTCCAGTCCGCGACATTGCGCATCAGGCGATCCCGGCAAAGCACGATCAGATGTCCGGAGCCCTGTGGCCATAGGTATTCGACCCCTTGTTTGCGAAATTCTTCTTCGAGCGTTGGGCGAAGCGCCGCGACCGCATCGGCGAATTTCTGGACATCGCCTGGCATGCCGCCAATCGACTCAAGGTAAGCAAGCGAAGGTAAGGTGCCCGACATCGCGGCAGCCGAAGTGAAGCCGGCCGGTACCGCGCCATCTCGCACCGATTTCAGTGTTTCATTGGCGGTGACGAGCGATCCTGCATAAGCGGGCATGAACTTGACGCGGCCGCTGGTGGCTTTATCGACTTCCTCCACCCACCATTTGAATGCGACGCTCCAGGCATTGCGCTCCGGATGAAAAATAGCGATGTCGATTTTCGTTTGCGCCGTGGCGCTCGCGCCGATGAGGCACGCGATGAGTCCAAACAAAAGGCGAATGCCCTGCAATCGCAGCATCATGATGGGTGTCTCCCCCGTTAGTGTTTGAATAGGGTTGGCAACCGCAACCCTTACGCCAACTATACGATACTCTTGACGAGCCCATTGGAAGAATGGGAAAACGTCGGACGCGCCGATCGAGCCTTGCTGCGCGAATTCCTACAAGAATGGAGACGAAGATGCATCCGGTGCAGATGTTCTGTTGGCACTTCATGGCCTATCCGTACCTGCCGAAAGATTTCGACGAGAAGTACGATACCGGTTGGGTGACCGTACCTAACAAACTATGGGATCGCGAGAGAACCCGCGGTCTGTATCAGGAGTACATCGATCAACTCGTCTATGGCGAGGAACTCGGCTTCGATGGTCTGGTGCTGAATGAACACCATCAGAATATCTACGGCATGATGCCATCGCCGAACATCATCGCGGCGGCGCTGACCCAGCGCACCCAACGCGCAAAGCTTGTCGTGCTTGGCAATCTGCTGCCGTTGCATCTGAATCCGCTGCGCATCGCCGAAGAGTACGCGATGCTCGATTCGATGAGCGATGGTCGATTGATCGCAGGCTTCGCGGTGGGCGGCGGACCCGAAGCCTTCAACTACGACATCCCCCAGCCGCAGGCGCGCACGCAGTATTGGGAAGCGATCGATCTGATCCATCGCTGCTGGACCGAGCCTGGTCCGTTCGTTCATGAAGGGCACCACTATCCGCTGCGCTACACCAATGTATGGCCGTTGCCGCAGCAGCGTCCGCATCCGCGTATCTGGATCCCCGGTGCGCTCTCGGTGGAAACGATGGAGGAGGTGGCCAAGCGCGGTTACGATTATTTCCTTTCCTCGCGTGCGCATGGTGCGGGCACACGCAAGGCCGCACAGCGTTTTGCCGACATCATCAAGTCCTATGGCGGCAAGTTTCATCCGTTCCGCATGGGTATTTTGCTGTCGGTCTATGTGTCGGAAACCGATGAGCAGGCCAAAGAAGAAGCGCATGAGGGCGTGTTCTATTTCTTGAAGAACACCTTGAAGGGACACCTGCGTCGTGAAGGCCGTACGCTTACGTTTGGTGCGGGGGTGCCATCGACCTCGGTGCGATCATGGGAGCAGTTTCTGAAGAATGCCAATCCGGGCGCCAAGATGCTGGGTGATGCGAACACCTGGGAAGAATTGGAGGAATGGGGCTCAATCACCATCGGCAGTCCGAAAACCGTTCGCGAGAAACTGTGGGCGCTCATCGAGCAGGCCGGTGTGGGCAATCTGATGATCCAGTTTCACTTCGGCAATATGAAACCCGAACTCGCGCGAAAGAGCATGCGTCTCTTCGCGACCGAGGTGGCGCCCGCTTTGCGTCGCGATTCGGCGGCAATGTTCGCGCGGGACTATCCCGAGTTGAACGATATGCCGGAACTTGGCAGGGTGGCGGCATGAGCATCATTACGGTTGCGGGTCGCAAGGTTGAGGTTGCGGAAACCGGTAAAGGGCGGCCACTGCTTTACTTGCATGGCTTTGCGGATGTGCATGCCGGCAGCGTCGGCTGGCTGCCATTTCATGAAAAACTCGGCGAATCGTTTCGCGTCATCGCGCCGGCACATCCGGCCTGCGCGGGCACCGATGAAGACGAAGGCATCGACACGATCGATGATGTCGTGTTCCATACGCAGCAAGTGATCGATGCATTGGGGCTTGGCAAGGTTGATGTGGTCGGCACTTGTTTTGGCGGCTGGATTGCCGCGGAACTCGCGGTGCGCAATCCCGAGCGGGTGAATCGATTGGTGCTGGTTGGCGCTTCCGGACTCATGGTGCCGGGCCAGCCGATCGGCGATCTGTTCTGGCAGATTCAGCCTGAGAATGGCATGGAGTACAAAGGCCTGCGCAATCTCTTGTTTGCGCGTGCCGATGATCCGGTCGCGCTGGCTTTGTTTCCCGATGTGCGCTCCGATATCGAACGCGGGCTCAGCCAATTCAAAGCGATGCGCTTTGCCTCACGGGTCGGATTCAAGCCGCCGTATTTTTATCATCGGAAGTTGCGCGAGCGGCTTGGGCGCTTCAAAGGCGATGCGCTGCTCATCTGGGGCGATACGGATCGTATGGTGCCGCGCTCGCACGCAGAGGCTTACCGCGCTGGTTTCGGCGGCAAGACGCAATTGAAGATCGTCGCGGACGCCGGACACAGCCCACATGTCGAGAAGCCGAAGTTCATCGCGGGCCAGATTCAATCGTTTCTTGCAACGACTGCAAAGCCCGCGAAAAAGAAAGCCGCTGCGGTGAAGAAGGCTGTTAAGTCGCCGGCGAAGAAGAAGGCGCTAGTGGCCAAGAAGCGAACCGGCATCGTGAGGAAGAGATGACGACGCCACAGCAAGAAGAGGTACGGGCTTACGTCAATGCACTGGCCGCAGTGACCAATGATCGTCCGCACGATATCAGTCATCTCACGCGCATCGCGATCGCATTGCCGTCGCTGCTGGCTTTGGCTCCAAAAATTGGGCCATGGCCGCTCAGTCCACCGTGCGGTCCCTTCGACCCGGGTATTTGACTCGTTATGACCGGCAGCGCTTTGCAATCGTTGCGTAAGCAGGCCCAGGCGCTGCGCCGTCGGGCGGCAAGTGTTCCAGAGGTGCTGGAGACGGCGCTTGCGCGAATCGCCGCGATCGAACCGGCGATCAATAGTTTCATCACAGGCGTCGAACAGGCCAGGCTGCGCGACGAGGCCAACATCTTGCAGCGAGAACTCGACGCCGGGCGATCGCGTGGGCCGTTGCATGGCATTCCAATCGGCATCAAGGATGTCATTCAAACCAAGGGACTACGTACGACCGGCGGCTCGGCGGCGCTTGATGACTGGGTCCCCGATGAGGATGCTTTCGCGGTAGCAAAACTGCGCGAGGCCGGTGCGCTGATCATCGGCAAGCACAACACCCACGAATTCGCGATGGGTGTTACGACTAACAACGCGCGCTTTGGCGCATGTCTCAACCCATGGAACCAGGGTCACATACCGGGTGGATCCAGTGGCGGTTCGGGTGCTGCGGTCGGCGCTGGGCTCTGTATCGCCGCACTTGGCACCGATACCGGGAGTTCCATTCGTCGTCCCGCGGCATTTTGCGGCGCGGTGGGGCTCAAGCCACGCTACGGGCGCGTGAGTCGGCATGGCGTGATGCTGGTGTCCTGGTCGATGGACCATGTTGGACCGATCGCCGCCTCGATGTTCGACGCGGTGGCGATGCTCGATGCGATTGCCGGCTTTGATGCTCAGGACCCTGCGACGCTCGAAGAGCGATGGGAACCCGCATTGCCGACACTCTCAGCGCCGCATGAACTCAGGCGCGCAGGCGTCCCGCGCCGGTGGATCGAAGCAACTTGCACCGCAGGTGTTGGTGCGCGATTTGACGAGGCTTGCAAGTTCGCGCAACGAGCGGGCCTGCAACTCGTCGACATCGATCCGCCCGATGCGATCGACCTGCTTAATGCCCTTCGGTTGATTGCCTTGGTTGAAACGCAGGTCGCGCATGAAGAGCGCTTTGCCAAAGTGGGCGAACGTTATAGCGATGAATTGAAAGCGCTGGTACGTCTGGGTGGATATATCCCTGCGCCACACTATGCCAAAGCGCAACAACTGCGAGCGCGCGTGCGTGCTTGGTTGCGTGATCAATTCAAAGATATCGATCTCATCCTGAGTCCGACCATGCCGATCGTTGCACCCCGTATCGCGGAGCCTAACTTTCAGCAATCGCCACCCTCGGTCGTGGCCGATTCAAGTGGTGTGTTCTGCAGCTTCGGTGCGCTGGGTGGAATGGAATCGATCAGCCTGCCAATGGGATTGTCGGATGGCTTGCCTACTGGCGTTCTTCTGACCGGTCCGGGACGCGTCGAGCGCGCACTGTTGCGCTTGGCGGCACAGCTTGAAGCAGCCTTGCCGCCGTTGCCCGAATTGCCTGCTACCGCCCCCAGAGCTGCTTAGAAGCAAGCCGCGCGCCCGCCGCGAGATTGCGGAACTTGGCCCAGATGATGCTCGGATGCACGCGCGTCACGTCCGCGCCTTGTGCGAACCCGCAATCGACACCCGCGATCACGTTCTCGCGACCGACGAGCTTCGCGTATTGCACGAGCCGTTGCGCGATGTACTCCGGATGCTCGACGTGATTGGTCGTATGCGCAACCACGCCCGGAATCAGCACCATGCCATCGGGCAGCTTGGTGGATTCGAACACTTCCCATTCATGCGCGTGTTGCGGATTCGCTGCTTCGACCGAAAAGCCGCCGACTTTCAGTTTGAAGATGAGCGGGAGCAGGTGCTTTAACGCGATATCGGTGCTGTGCGGGCCATGCCAGCTGCCCCAGCACACATGGAAGCGGATGCGATCGGCGGGTAAGCCCTTGATGGCGTGATTGATTGCATCGATGCGGCGGCTGGCCACTTTCTGATAGTCGGCGATTGCCGGTTCCGGGTCAGTGGTGTCGTACTCGGTGACCAAGCGCGGATCATCGATCTGGAGAATGTATCCGGCATCCACGATCGCCTTGTATTCCGGCGCGAGGCCATCGGCAATCGCAAACAGAAACTCTTCTTCGGTTTTGTAGAACGCATTGCGTCGCTGCAACGCGACTGTACCCGGCGCAATTGCCGGTACGAAGGCTTCGGCAATCGGCTGGCCCTTGAGCGCCAGCTTGAAGTTGTCCAGATCGCGTTTGACGATATCTGCGCCATGGAATTTGATCGGGCTCGTGCAGACCATCGCATGGAAAGTGCGCCCGACCGTCGCTTCCTTGTCGAGCACTTGATAGAACTCGGCGAAGGCCTTGCGATCGCGGCCGCTGAAGACCCGAAAGTGTTCGCCGGTGCGCGCTTCGAAGCCGCTCATGCGGTCATCAACATAGTTCGAGAATCCAAGCTTCGACATTTCGCCATCACTTGGGATGTCGATTCCGGCCTCCGACTGCTGCTTGACGACATCAGTCACCGCACGCGCGAGCAGCGACTCGAACTCAGGCCCGGTGGTGCGCCGTTCGACCAGCGCCTTGATCAGTTCAGGTGGGCGCGGGAGACTGCCGACATGGGTAGTGAGAATGCGATCGGTGCTGCGTTTCATGGTCTGGTCTCCGACTTCGGTGTTTCGATTTGGCACTTTACCTTTGCGCGGTCGATCGTGCTCGCTGTCGATTGGCCGCGGGGCGATAGATCAAATACACCAGCACGCCCAACAACAAGCTGAAGATCACCGTGCCCGCCGCCAGCTTCGAAAATTGCAGGGTCGAAAGCACGGCCGCGACGATCAACACCGCAACACTTAAGAGCGGCCACACGATATAGAGAATGCGTTGTCCGGGCGTGAGCGACGGTTTGCGAATGAAGTACACCGCACAGGCA
>CAMDRJ010000038.1 GCA_945906755.1 Klebsiella pneumoniae
CCACCGCCGGGTGGCCCAAAAACCGTGCGGCCGCGTTAGCGACCGCTTCTAGCCGCTTCGAGCGGCTCACAAACTAAAGCCCCCGGCTCTGCCGGGGGATATTTACTTGCGGAGTCCACAGCGATTTTGGCGCGCCCGGAGGGACTCGAACCCCCGACACCCGGCTTCGAAGGCCGGTACTCTATCCAGCTGAGCTACGGACGCGAGGACTGAACCTTACCAGACCCGGCGCCTCCGAGATAGGGTTCACGAAGGTTGATCGACGCTTCACGCCTTCGCGCGGCCCTTGATGGCTTGCCATACCCGCTCGGGGGTCACCGGCATTTCCATATGCTCGACGCCGAATTCGGCCAGCGCATCGACCACCGCGTTGACGACCGCTCCCAGCGCTCCAGTGGTGCCGCCCTCGCCGCCACCCCGCAGACCAAGCGCGTTGGTGGTGGACGGGACTTCGCTCACTGCGGTGGTGAAGAAGGGCAGCATGTCGGCGCGGGGCATCGTGTAATCCTGGAATGAACCGGCCAGCAATTGCCCGGTCGCGGCATCGTAATGACAGCGCTCCCATAGCGCTTGTCCAACGCCTTGCGCGATGCCGCCTTGGGTTTGTCCATGCACGATCATCGGATTGATGGCGCGCCCCACATCGTCGACCGCGGTGTAGCGCACGAGATCCACCATGCCGGTTTCCGGATCGATCTCGACTTCGCAGACATGCGATCCATGCGGGAACGAGGGCTGCGGCAGATTCTCTTCATGGACGGCGGCGAGCGGTCCGCGCAGATCGTCCGGCATATCCGAACGCGTTGTCGTGCGTGCGACATCGAAAAGGTCGACGCCGCGATCAGTGCCTTTCACTGTGAAGCGCCGCCGCGCGAACTCGATATCCCCTTCGGCGGCTTCCAAGAGGCGCGCCGCAATACGTTTTCCTTTCTCGACGATCTGATCCGCGGCTACAGCCATCACGATCCCGCCCATGCGCATCGAGCGCCCCGAATGCGAGCCGCCACCGACGGGCGCCGCATCGGTATCGCCTGTAATCAGGTTCACTTGACTGACTTCCACGCCGAGCCATTCGGCCATCATCTGCGCAAAGCTGGTTTCATGACCTTGCCCGGCCGAGAGCGTGCCAAGCGCTACATCCACACGATGGTCCGCGTGCACGGTAATCGTGGCGCGCTCGCGGGGAAATCCGGTGGCGACTTCGATGTAGTTGGCCAGCCCGATGCCACGCAGCATTCCACGTGAGCGCGCTTCAGCGCGTCGGGCCGCGAATCCCGACCAGCCGGACAATTCGACCGCTTTCGCTTGCACGGACGCATAGTCGCCACTGTCGTAGAGCATGCCGTACGGATTGCGATAAGGCATTGCCTGCGCGGCCACGAGGTTCTTTCTGCGAATTGCGACGCGATCAAAACCGTGACGTTGCGCGGCGATGTCGATGAGTCGCTCGATCACGTACATCACTTCCGGGCGGCCGGCGCTGCGATAAGGGGTGGTGGGCGAGGTGTTGGTGTGCACTGCACGACTCACCAGATGCGCGGCGGCGATGTCGTAGACACTGCTCGACATCTCTGAGCCCTTGGCAAGCGGCACGAATGAAACGCCGAATGCGCCGACGTTGCTGGTATTGGTGCCGCGAAAGCCGAGGAAGCGCCCGGCCTCGTCGAGCGCCAATTCAACGGTTGAGACGAGGTCGCGTCCGTGATACTCGGTGAGGAACGATTCCGATCGCTCACAGACCCATTTCACTGGGCGCTTGATGCGCTTGGCCGCCCACACCACGAGTGCGAATTCCGGATACGAATTGTTGCGCGTGCCGTAATTGCCGCCGACATCTTTGGCGATGACGCGAATCGCTGCTTCTGGAATAGCGAGCACACCGGCGAGATCGGTGCGAATGCGGATATTGCTGCCGCCACCTGCGTAAAGGGTGTAGCGGTTGGACGTTTCGTCAAATGCAGCCAGTGCCGCGCGCGGCTCAAGCGGAACGCCGGTGGCGCGATTGACCCAGGTGTCGAGTGCGACGACATGTTTTGCCGAGGCAAAGGCCGCATTGGTCTTCGCCAGATCGCCGATGCCGCCGGTCTCGACGCAGATGTTCGACACCGCTTCGTCCCACAGCGTCGCAGCCCCCGACTTGGTCGCCTCGCGCGATTCGGTGGATGCCGGTAGCGGGTCGTACTCAATGACGATCTTTTCGGCCGCATCTTTCGCCAACTGAATCGTTTCGGCGACCACCAGCGCAACGGCTTCGCCTGCCATGCGCACCTTGCCGATCGCCAACGGCCAATGCGGCGCGACGAAGATCGCCGACCCATCGCGATTCTTGAGCGGAATTTCATGCGGATGCGCCGGCACCGGGCGATGCGGGATCGGTTGCAGACCGTCTGCTTGCATATCGGCGCCGGTGAGCACCGCGAGCACACCGGGCGATCGTTTCGCCTCGTCGACCACGATCCGCCTGATCCACGCATGCGCATGTGGGGACCGCAGCACAATCGCATGGGCCTCATTTGGCAAATTGAAGTCGTCGCTAAACGCACCTTCGCCTCGCAGCAGGCGCGGATCTTCAAGGCGCAGAACCGGTTTGCCGAATCCTTGCGGTGCGTCCTGGGTGCGGGTCTGGAGGAATGACATGCTCATCTCGTTGTGGCGATGCGTTGGAATACACCCGTCACTCCCGCGAAGGCGGGAGTCCAGAATTTTTGTCCGTGCATAGAATCAAGCGCCTACTGGATTCCCGCCTTCGCGAGAATGACGTTTCAGGTCGAATACGCGCGAATCTCAACAAACCTCTAAAGGCCGCGGGCCAGCTTCGCAATGGCTCGCGATATGTACAGATCACATGATAGCCTCCGCGTACTGGAATGATTCGGAGACTTGTCCATGCGCATTGTTGATATCCGGGAGATGGCTGTCCCGATCAACTCCACGATCCGAAACGCGGTGTTCGATTTTTCGGAGATGACGACGTCGATCGTCGCGGTGGTGACCGATATCGTGCGCAATGGCAAGCCGATCGTCGGCTTCGCGTTTAACTCGACTGGCCGTTATGCGTGCGGCGCCCAGATGCGCGCGCGGTTCATCCCAAGGTTGCTGCGCGCCAAGCCAGACACCTTGCTTGACGACAAGGGCGGCATCGACCCGGCGAAGGCGTTGACTTGCATGATGCAAGGCGAGAAACCGGGGGCACATTCCGATCGGTCGATTGCGATTGGCACGATTGAAACAGCGCTATGGGATGCCATTGCAAAGATCGAAGACAAACCGCTCTATCGTGTGCTGGCCGAACGCTTCAATGGCGGCAAGAGCGCCGACAAAGTGTTCTGCTACGTCGGTGGCGGATGGTATCGGCCGGGTCAGACGATTGCTGATGTGCAAGACGAAATGCGCCGCCATCTCGATGCGGGTTACACGATGATCAAGATCAAAGTGGGTGGGCTGCCGATTGCCGAAGATCTGCGTCGGGTCGAGGCGGCGCTCGCGATTGTTGGGTTTGGCGAGCGACTTGCGGTCGATGCCAATGCGAAATTCAATCGCGAGGAAGCGTTGACCTATGCGAAGGCACTTGCCCCCTTGAAGCTACGCTGGTTCGAAGAGCCGGTCGATCCGATTGATTTCGAGGCGTATGCCGAGCTTGCCAGTGTGTACGATCCGCCGCTTGGGACTGGCGAGAATCTCTACTCGATGCAGGATGTCAAGAATCTCGTCGCGTTC
The DNA here is from genome assembly GCA_945906755.1 of Klebsiella pneumoniae. Taxonomy (GTDB): domain Bacteria; phylum Pseudomonadota; class Gammaproteobacteria; order Burkholderiales; family SG8-39; genus SHXR01. Next base: position 3,718 of record CAMDRJ010000038.1, read on the forward strand.
GGCGGATTTCGCGCCGGATGGGATGTCATCCAAGTCGATCCACCGCAGGCGTATGGATACGGCACCTACGCGCAGACGCTCGCGATGCTGGAAGCGCGCGGTTGGTCGCGATCATCGCTCTGGCCACATGGCGGCAATCAGATGTCGCTCGCGTTGACCGCAGGCCTTTCTCTAGGTGGATGCGAGTCGTATCCGGGCGTGTTCGGGGTTTTCGCGGGCTATGCCGATGATGCGCGTGTGGTGGACGGGTATTTGAAGCCATCCGATCGCCCCGGCATCGGCTTTGAAGGCCAACAAGCGCTGTATGCGACGATGCGAAAGCTCATCGATTAACTCAAGGGAAACGCTGATTAAGCTCTCTCGCGCAATCAGCGTGACCAAATTTTTCAGGGAGTTACGAGGGGGTGAGCCCCCTTGTTCAATTAATTACAAGGGATTTCTCATGACAGTTCGCCGCATCGTTACCGGCCACGACTCGACCGGCAAAGCGATTCTTCTTTCCGATGGCGCCGCGACCAATGTCAAGGTGCGGCAGGCCAGTGGTGGATTGGTGTCCACCTTGCTATGGGTCACCGATCAGACGCCGGCCAACGTATCCGGATCGCAGGATCGCGCGGTGCGAGAGATGGGTGTCGCGCCACCCGCTGCGGGATCGGTGTTTCGCATCGTCGATTTTCCCCCAACCGACGGCGCCGCGATGAGCCACGAGGCCGTGATCCGTGAGATGGGATTGAGCGACCATGCCAAGGGCGGCGCGCCCTCTCGGCATCCGCTGATGCATCGCACGAAGAGCATCGACTACGTCATCGTCTTACAAGGCGAGATCGACATGCTGCTCGACGACTCGGAAGTCCATATGAAAGCGGGCGATGTCATGGTGCAGCAGGGCACCAATCATGCGTGGGTGAATCGCAGCAAAGCCAATTGCCGGATTGCGTTCGTGTTGATCGGCGCAGATGAACCGGCGGAGCTGCAAGGAAAGGGCGGGGCGCATTAGCGTCATACGCGCGGATCGTTACAGTCCGTCACGCATGTGTCCAATTCCCTCGGATCACCAGGCCGCTGCGAACGATAGGATGGAAAACGTTTATCTTCGTAAGCTGGCGTCAAATCCGATCGGCGGGCCCTGGCCGCGGCAATCCGCGCAGGTGAATAAGGTCTTCAAAATGAGTTCCGTCATTACCACTCGCTCCGGCGAGCATGTGGTTGTCAAATCCGATGTGCGAGCGGACGTTGAGGCGACCGGCGCGAAACTATTGGAACAAGGCGGCGTCCTGGTCGGTGACATCGCGCGGCTTGGCAACAATTGGATCGGAACGGTTCGCGATGCCGTGAGTCATGTTGCGGAGGAATCCGTGACGGTAACGAATATTGGGCTTCAGTATGTAGTGGAAGGCTTGTCGCGGAGAGCCGTGGAAAACCGTGTGTACGAGATGGTGATCTATGGGTCGGTGTTGATTGCCGGCCCAGAAGAAATCGGCGGCAAGTGGGTGGCGGTAATAGACCGCAGAGAGACCCGTCGCACGCCTTGATTGTGAGGCCCTGAACGCGCTCAGCCTCACGAGCGTGCATCGTGCCGGCGAATCCGCGACAATGCGCGATTCGCCACTGGACGGATCGAACTTCATGCAAACCCAGCACCAAGCGGTTCCGGTCGCTATCGACTGGCCCGCGCAAATCCATCGAACGCTGCGCGATTTCGATGTCAAGCAAGTCGCCTATGTCCCCGATGCCGGTCATCGAAAGCTGATCGAGCTGTGCCACGCCGATTCGTCGATGCGCGCCGTGTCGCTTTCGACCGAAGAAGAAGGCATTGCGTTGACCTCCGGCGCTTGGCTTGGCGGTGCGCGCGGCGTGCTGCTGATGCAATCGAGCGGTGTCGGCAATTGCATCAACATGTTGTCCTTGGCCCGCGCCTGTAACTTTCCGTTGCTCATGATCATCACCATGCGCGGCGAATGGGGCGAGTTCAATCCGTGGCAGGTGCCGATGGGGCAAGCGGTCGAACCCAATCTCAAGCTGTTCGAAACGATCGTGCTGCGCGCCGACACGCCGGAAGAAGTGCAGCCCTCCGTCGAGGCGGGAGCCAAGCTCGCGTTCAACGGCTACAACATGGTGGCCGTGTTGCTTGGTCAGCGCTTGATCGGGAGCAAGGCATTCAAAGCGGTCGACGATTGATGAGCGTTGCAACGCTCATTTCCCCTCTCCCTGCCCTCCCGTATTGGGGCGAGGGTGATGTTCGTTCTAATTCGCAGTCGCGAATTAGAAAAATAGAAGGCTTTACTCATGGCAACGAAACTTCTTGAGCGGCGTGCGGTAACCAGCGAACTGCTGCGCGACCGAGGCGATTTGATGGTCGTCGCTGGCCTTGGCGCACCCGCTTGGGATTGCACCGCAGCGGGCGATCATCCGCTGACGTTTCCTCTCTGGGGCGCGATGGGCGGCGCCTGCATGATCGGGCTTGGTATCGCGCTTGCACAACCGAATAAGAGCGTCCTGGTGGTGACGGGCGATGGCGAGATGCTGATGGGCCTTGGCAGTCTCGGTACCGTAGCGGTGCAACGACCGGCGAATCTATCGGTCGTGGTGCTCGATAACGAACACTACGGCGAAACCGGCATGCAGAAAACGCACACCGCGCATGGCGTCGATATCGCCAAAGTGGCGCTCGCATGTGGATTCAAGTCTGCGTCGGTGGTGACCACGATGGCCGAACTTGCGGTCGCGCGGAAAGCAATTTACGAAGGCAAGAGCGGCCCGCATCTTTATCAGGTGAAAATCGGCAACGAGAAAGTCTCGATTGCACTGCCACCGCGCGACGGCCCGCATCTGAAGAATCGATTTCGGCAGGCGTTGCTCGGAGAAAAGGCATTTGTTTAGCGGTAGCAGCATGCCGCATGGCCGTAGACGGGCCGGACGCTTCGCATGACCGGCAGAACGCCATGGATCGGTGAGCCGCTCGTTCGCAAGGAAGACGAAGCGATCCTCACCGGTCGCGCCCGCTATATCGACGATCTGGAGCCGGTTGCAAGACTGCGCCATGCCGCGATCGTTCGCTCACCGCATCCGCATGCACGCATCCGCACGATCGACAAGTCGCGCGCCGAAGCGCTGCCTGGTATCGTCGCGGTCGTCACCGGCAAAGAGCTGCTCGAAATTGTCGGCAGCGTTCCATCGGTGGTGCGCACACCGGCCCGCTACTTTCCATTCGCCCATGACAAAGTCCGCTACGCGGGAGAACCGGTGGCTGTCGTCGTAGCTGAGGACCGCTACATCGCCGAAGACGCCGCGGAGTTGGTGGAAGTCGATTACGAGCCTTTGCAAGGCGTCGCAAGTCTTGATGATGCGATGGCGCCGGGTGCGCCGCGCTTGTTTGATGATGCAGCCTCGAACGTCCTGTCGTCGCGTACGTTTCGTTATGGTGATCCGGATCAGGCGTTTGCAACTGCCGATCGAGTATTTCGCCTGGACTATCGATTCCCTCGATCTTTCGCCACGCCAATGGAAACCTTTGGCGTGATCGCCAATTTCGAGCGCACGCCGGATCGCTTCACCGTGTGGTCGAATTTTCAAGGCCCATACATTTTGCAGCCGCTCATGGCCGGCGCCTTGCGCGTGCCGGGCAACCGCCTGCGACTGATTTCGCCACCGGCAAGCGGCGGCAGCTTCGGCGTCAAGCAGGCGGTGTTCCCCTATATCGTATTGTTATGCGGCGTGAGCCGTCTTACTGGCGTTCCGGTGAAATGGACCGAAGACCGGCTTGAGCACCTGATGGCTTCTTCGTCGGCCTCGGATCGCATCGGTGTGGTGGAGGGCGCGTTTAGCAGCGAGGGCGAGTTGCAGGCGATTCGCTTTGTCAATCATGTGAATCTTGGCGCCTATATTCGCGCGCCGGAACCGGCCTCCGTTTATCGCATGCACGCCGCCTCCAATGGTGCATATCGGGTACGCAACCTCGCGATCTACAATCATCTGGTGGTGTCGAACAAAGTGCCGTGTGGTTTGAATCGCGGTTATGGCGGTCCACAGTTCTACTTCGCGCTGGAACGGATGATGGAAGTCGCCGCACGTGGCTTGCAGATCGATGCCGCCGAGTTGCGAAAACGCAATCTGATTCCGCGCAATCAGTTTCCCTATAAGGGGCCGGCGGGCGCGACCTATGATGCCGGCGACTTCAATGCGGTGTTGCAAGCGGCGCTCGATCGCGGGGACTATCCAAAGCTTGTTGCGCGCCGCGATGAGGCGAGGCGCAACGGCAAGCTCTTCGGTATCGGCATGGCGGTCGGCGTGGAGCCCTCCGGTTCCAATATGGCGTACGTATCGCTTGCGCAAACGCCGGCTGAACGCGCCAAGGGTGACCCCAAATCGGGGGCGAATGGCACTGCGACAATCGCGATCGATCCGACCGGGCAAGTGACGGTAACGATAGCGAGTACACCGAACGGCCAAGGTCATGCCACGGTCGCCGCGCAAATCGTGGCGGATCGACTCGGGCTCGATCCCAAGGATATCGAGGTGATCACCGAACTCGATACCCGCAGTGCTTCCTGGTCGATTGCGTCGGGTAATTATGCGAATCGATTTTCGTCGATTGTCGCCGACGCATTGGCGTTGAGCGCGACCAAAGTGGCCGAGAAGATCAAGCGCATCGCCGCCCAAGATCTCGAAGTGAATGTCGGCGATATTGAGTTGGCTGATGGCGTCGCACGCGTGGTCGGCGTGCCGGCGAAGGCGATTCCGGTTCGCAAACTTGCCCTACGCACGCATTGGCACACCGGCAGCCTTCCCGATGACATGGAGCCTGGCATCTTCGAGACGGCCACGCTATCGCCGCGCCAACTGGATGAAGTCACCCCCGATGACAAAGTCGGTTCGGCGTTGACCTATGGATTCGTCTGCGATCTGGTCGCGCTGGAAATCGATCGGGCCAGTGGCCGGCTCGACATCGTGAAGTATGTGTCCGTGCATGATGTCGGCACGATGCTAAATCCGTTGATCGTCGAAGGACAGATCCATGGCGGCTTTGCGCACGGGCTGGGCGCCGCGCTGATGGAAGAGCTGGCCTATGATCGCGACGGTAATTTTCTGACCGGCACCTTGGCTGAGTATTTGTGCCCGACCGCGCCATCGATACCGCCCCTCGACATCGGCCATGTTTCAACACCTAGCACGGCGAATCTGCTTGGCGCCAAGGGCATGGGCGATGGGAGTTCGATGCTGGCACCGGCTGCGGTAGCCAACGCGGTCGCCGATGCTTTGGGCCGCGACGACATCGAGTTGCCCTTGACGCTTGATCGCGTTTGGCAGTACGCGAACACCGGAAAGCGCCAATGAAACCAGCCGCGTTCGACTACATTCGCGTCACATCAATCGACGAAGCCATCGCACTCCTCGCCAAGCGTGGCGATGAAGCGACTGTGCTCGCTGGTGGCGGGTCGCTCGGCGCGATGCTTAACATGCGGCTGGTCCGACCCGGTATTCTCATCGACATCAAGGGCATCGATGCGCTTGGCGCCATTCATGATGCGCTCGATCGATTGACGATTGGCGCCACCGCGCGTCAAGCCGATGTCATGGCCAACGCGCCGGCGATGGCGGCAGTGCCGTTGCTGGCAAAAGCGTTTCCGCATATCGGCCATATGCAGACACGTAGCAGAGGAACGCTCGGTGGTTCGATCGCGCATGCCGACCCGAGTGCGGAGCTGCCGCTGTGTCTGGCGACCCTTCATGGCTCGATCGAATTGCGCTCGCAATCCGGTGTTCGCATCGTCAAAGCGCGGGAGTTCTTCACCGGTGTGCTCTCGACCGTACGACGGCCCGATGAGCTGCTGACGGTTCTGCATTGGCCGACCCGTTCAGCGCGATCCGGCTACGGCTTTGACGAGATCGCGCAGCGGCATGGCGATTTTGCGATCGTGGCGGCCGCTTGCCATGTCAGGCTGACTGAAAGCGGCTTGATCGACCAATTGGATGTGGGCTTGGGCGGGGTCGAAGATCGTCCGCTTGCATTCACGTTGCGCGAATTTATCGGCGGGAAGCCCGATGTGGCAATGGCGCGGGCGGTGGCCGACCATCTGACGGGTCTGGTCACGCCGACCGGCGATGTCAAGGCGAGTGCTGCTTATCGGCAAGCGTTGGTGCGGCTCCTGGTCGAACGTGTTTTCATGCAAGCGACTGCTGACGTTCAACAATCGGCGCGTACCGGGACTGTTCCCAGTGTGTTGCGCGCCACCGATAAAAAGGCGGCGGCTGAAGTCATCGGTGCGCATACCAAGGCTGCAATCACGCTCGCGTTAAATGGCCGTACCGTTCGGGGCAGCGCCGAACCGCGCATGCTGCTGTCCGATTTTCTGCGTCACGAATTGGGTTGCTATGGTGTTCGTGTCGGCTGCGAGCATGGCGTCTGTGGCGCATGCACGGTCCTTGTGGATGGCATCGCGCAGCGTAGTTGTCTGCAACGTGCAATCGAGGGGGATGGTACGACGATTACAACAGTTGAAGGGCTCGCGCCGGGGACTCCGATGAACGCACTGCAGGAAGCGTTTCGCCGCCATCACGCGCTGCAATGCGGGTTCTGCACGCCCGGCATCCTTGCCTCGGCCACCCATTTTTTACGCGACAATTCGCAACCCACGGAAGACGAGGTGCGCGATATGTTGTCGGGTCATATCTGCCGCTGCACCGGTTATCACGGCATCGTGCAGGCGATTCTCGACGCCGCCCGGCCGGTCTCGCAATGAATCTCGGTCAGGCCTTTCGGATCACGGTCGCGCGCCGCCCTGGTGCGAAGGCGATCGTCGATGGCAATCAGGTGCGAACCTATGCGGAATGGTTGAGCGACATACAGCGTGTCGCCGGAGGCCTCGCAACGATTGGGCTGACGAACGGTGATCATCTGATCACCGTCATCAAGAATCGCTACGAACTCACCACGCTGTATTGGGCGTGTCACTGGCTGGGTCTGGTGTACACGCCGCTCAACTGGCGTTCGACGGCAGAGGAAATTGCCTACTGTCTGACCAACGCCGACGCATGTGCGGTGGCCTATGAAGGCGTCTCGCAGGACGCCGTGCATCGTGCGCTTGGCATCGCGGGTATGGATGCATTGCCACGCATCGCGGTAGCGGATGCGCGTCCTGATGGTGCAACGCGCTGGGTGGATCTGCTTGCCGCGGCGCCGATCGCATCGCCCTCTCTTGTCGATGAACGCGCGATTTGCATGATGCTCTATACCTCGGGCACCACCGGCCGTCCGAAGGGGGTACCGCGTTCGCATGGTAATGAGCGCAATGCGGCGGTGTCGCATATCGCGCATAACCGCTACGAATTTGGCGAGACCGCGCTTGGCGTCATGCCGCTTTATCACACGATGGGCGTACGCGTGCTGTTGTCGAGTACGCTGTTGAACGGCGTATTCGTTTGTATGCCGCAATACGATACGGACGCTGCACTCGATGTCATCGCTCGCGAACGAGTCACGACGATGTTTCTCGTGCCGACGCTTTATCACGATCTGGTTCATCACCCTAGACTTCGATCTTACAACCTCGCATCGCTGTCGAAACTTGGCTATGCAGGCATGTCGATGACCGATGCGCTATCGGCCGCGTGCGCTGAAGTCTTCGACCCGGACCTTTGGGTCAATTTGTACGGATCGAGCGAGATCTATACGTTCTCTTGCTGCGATTATCTGGATCGCAAGCCTGGCTGCGCGGGAAAGGCCGGCATCAATCAGGCGCTGCGCGTGGTGCGGGCTGATCCGGGTGCCGGCGTTTCACCCGACGATCGTGTTGCCCCCGGCGAATCGGGCGAAGTGATTGCGAGCCTTACCAGTCCGGAAGCCTTCAAAGGCTACTGGAAGCGGCCCGATGCCGATGCGCGCGCATTGCGAGGCGGCTGGTATTTCACCGGCGATCTTGGCATGTTCGATGAGGATGGCGATCTCTTTCTACAGGGGCGCGTTGATGACATGGTGATCTCAGGCGGCGAGAACATTCATCCGGAAGAAGTGGAAAATGTGCTCGCCCACTGTCCGCTGGTTCGCAAGGTTGCGGTTGCAGGCGTTCCCGATGATCGGTTGGGCGCCAAGGTAATCGCGTTCGTGGAGCCGACATCCGGTGATGTCACGGCGGCGCAACTCGATGCATACTGTGCAGGCAGCATGCTCGCGCGATTCAAACGGCCGCGAGAATACGTTTTCGTCGAGAAGATCCCGCAATCGGCGGTGGGCAAGATCCTGCGGCGGGAGTTGCGGGCGGGGAATTACAAGCGGCTTGAGAATTGATGGGGTAGCACCGCAGGTATGCCCAGATTCATGTTGTCCACCGTGACAGCCCTAGATTCGATTCGTTGGCGCGACCGAAAATCGCTGGATATAATGAACTACGATCAATATTCATTGCAGGCGCGGAAGAATCTTTCGTGATCAAAGGGAGGTGCGCATGAGCGGGCGACAGTTGAGTCGGACTGCTGTATTCGCGGTCGCGACTTTGTTGATTGGTATGGTCGTACTTGGCGGTTGCGCGAACACGCCGCCGAACCAATCTGACACCGCAAAGCCGGAAGCCAACCAAAATCCGCCGCCGGTTGTTGCGGAAACACGCCGGGTCCTGATCCTGAGCACGCCGCTACCGCCGGGCGTCGAATTTGAGCGGATTGGTCGCATATCCGTCTACAAGCGTTCGTTTGGCGGGACGGGCCAGGCGTTCCGGATGCTGGGAGATAAAGGTCGCGAACTGGGAGCAAATGCCGTTATTGAGTCAAGCGTCCGTTTGAAGCCTGCATTTCCGGTGATGGTGGCGCCACATGGATGGGGTACCGCAGTACGCGTCAAGAACGAGACCGCTCTTGAAGAGATCGGAAAATCTAGTGGCCGTTGGGAGTAGCGGTTCCGGAACAAATCGTTGCGTGAAACCCTTCTTATTGCTTTCACCCAGATGATTGGATGACGACTGGAATAAGGCAAGAAAGATAAAGTGCCAACCCTTGCCTTTTGCGCCACTTGAAGTCGCAAATTGCGACTTCAAGTGTGCACGCTCCTTAGTCGAAGGCCCGAACATCAATTCGGCGGGTCCGTCATGGCGTCAGTCGCTGCCTTTTGAAAACTATGACGCACTCGGTTTGGCCGGCGGCGGTGCGGTCTATGCGGGCATCAATTACCAGCAAAACCCGTAGCCAACCGGCACCACCGCCGCTCGTGACTGTCGACTTGGTGAGATTCCACCGTATATCGAACCCAATTCCCGCGTTCATGATCCAATCTAAACTGTTACTTATGCGGCGAGTTTGTTCACCGCAACCGGCGCCCCATTATTCAATTCATCCCATAGTGGTAGGAGTGGTAAGCCAATGATCGAAAAATATCTCAAACGCCGCACGGAAATGCTGCGCTCCCTGGACGGCCTGCGGGTCGAACTCGATGCCGAGCGCCGCATCGGTACGCTCATCCTCGACCGGCCGCCGCTCAATATCGTTTCGTACAAGGGCCGCACCCAGATTCGCATGCTCATCGAGGAAATGGATGATGACGACGATATCGGCGTGATCGTCATTCGTGGTGCGAACGGCGTCTACACGTCGGGTGGCGATGTGAAGGCGTTCCTCGATATTCCACCGGATGGCATGTCGCACCTGGCGTGGAATATTGGTGCGCCGGAGCGCGCGTCAAAGCCGGTGATTGCGGCGATTGAAAAATATGCGATGGGCGTTGGCTTTGAGCTGGCGCTCGCCTGCGATTTTCGACTTGCGACCAAGGACAGCGTGGTGGCGTTGCCCGAGTCGTCGATTGGTCAAATGCCCGGTTCCGGTGGCGCACCGCGCGTGGTGCAGTTGATCGGATTGACGCGCGCCAAGCAAATGGTGTTGCTGGGCGAGCGCATTCCCGCAGAGAAGGCGTGTGATTGGGGGCTGCTTACTGAAGTCGTGGAAGACGGCGAAGCCCTCACCAAGCTCGTGCATCGCTATGCCGAGCGATTGAATGCCTTGGCGCCGATTTCGCGCTCGTCCCTCAAGCGTGTCCTCAATTTAGCGAACGACACGAGCACGGCCGCCGGTCTCGATCTGGAAGGCCAGGCTTACGAAAAATTGCGCGGGACCGCCGACTACAAGGAAGGCATCCACGCGTTTGCCGAGAAGCGCAAGGCGAAGTATCTAGGGAAGTAGTGCAATTGCCGAGCGTCGCATAATGAAGAACATTACCCGTGGGAACGCTCGGCCCCCCTCTCCCCGCCCTCCCGCAAGGGGCGAGGGTGAGGTCAGCCCTAATTCGCAGTCGCGACTTAGGGAAGGATTAATAGTGCGACGCATCGCCGCAATCATTGCAACATGTTGCGGCGTCATGGTCGGGTTGGTGCCGGCCGATGCACTCGCGCAATGCGTTCCCGCGGCGGCGTGGGTGGTGCCGGGCGATCCGGTCAAGGCACAACTCACGACCAAGGACATCGTCGCACGTGCCGCCGCGCGCAATGTCGTGTTGCTCGGGGAGCAGCACGATAGCGCCGATCATCACCGCTGGCAGTTGCAAATGCTGTCTGCGCTCCATGCAGCGCGTCCGGACATGGTGGTCGGCTTTGAGATGTTCCCGCGACGGGTGCAAAGCGTGCTCGATCGTTGGATCGCGGGTGAGCTGACCGAAACCCAATTTCTCGCCCAGTCGGATTGGCGCAATGTCTGGCAAATGGATGCAGCGCTTTATCTGCCGCTGTTTCATTGGGCGCGCATCAACCGCGTGCCGATGATCGCGTTGAATATCGAGCGCTCGTTCGTCCGCGAAGTCGCAGAGAAAGGCTTTGATGCGATCCCGGTTGATCGCCGTGAGGGCGTGTCGCGACCCGCTGAGGCATCAAACGAATACACGACATGGCTGCTCGGTATCTTTCGCGAGCATCGCCGTCCTGGCACGCAAAGCGTCACCGTCAGTGATCCTGGTTTTCGCCGCTTCGTCGAGAGCCAGCAGGTGTGGGACCGGGCGATGGCCGAAGCCTTGGCTGCTGCGCACCAACGCCAAAGAAAACCGCTTGCCGTCGGCATCCTTGGCAGCGGGCATGTAGTGCGTGGCTTTGGCGTCCCGCATCAGTTGAACGCGCTCGGTATTGGCGAGGTCATGTCCTTATTGCCATGGGATGCGGTGACTGATTGCAGCGAGCTTGTCAAAGGGTATGCGGACGCCGTCTATGGATTGCCCGCGCTACCGAATGATGCGCGGCCGCCGCGTGCCAGGCTTGGTGTCGTGCTGGAGCGCGCCGCGAGCGGTGTGTTGATCAAACAAGTCGAAGCGGGCAGCATCGGCGCGACCGCCGGGATTCGCGCCGGTGACATCGCCGTCGAAATCGCGGGTGTCAAGGTCGAAGCGATCGGCGATATCGCTGATGCCGTGCAGCGCCATGCGCCCGGTACATGGCTGCCGATCAAGATCGTTCGCAATGGCGAGACGATCGAACTGGTTGCGAAATTCCCGCCCGCGCCGAAATGATGGTCGCACCGCGCCTACTCGCTTGGCGATGCATCGCGGGCGTCGTGCTGGTCTGCCACGTTCTTTTGGTGCATGCCGCGTCGTTGGACTTGACCGTTGCACTTGAACCGGCGACGCGAGCCCTGTCGGCAAGCGCGGTCATCGAATTGCCGGCGGGCAGGGCGACTGCATTGCTGCTCGATCGCCGCTTCGATGTGTCGAGCATTACCGTCGGCGGGCGGCGCATCGCGTCGGCGGAGGTGGTCGATCAGATCCGCAGGTGGCGGATCGAGGCAAGCGAGCGTCCGCGACGCATTGAGGTTGCATGGAAAGGAACCGTTGAAGGGTTGAATGAGCGCGCAACGCACCGGGAGACGCTGCGGGCGGCGCAACCGACGGCCGATGAACGTGGCAGTTTTCTGCCGGCCAGCGGCTACTGGCATCCGGTGTTGAATGACGGCTTTTCGTCGTATCTGGTGCAGATTGATGTGCCGGACCTCCATCACGGCATAGCGCCCGGCAATCTTATTGGCGAATCCACTGCCGGCGGCCGGTATCGCGCGACGATCTCTTTGCCGTCGCCAAATAACGGCGTCGATCTGATGGCGGGCCCTTACCGCGTGACCTCGGTCGACATGCGCACAGGCAGCGGAAAAGCCGTAACCGTGCGTACGTATTTCCATGCTGAACTCGCCGATCAGGCAGATGCGTATATCAACGCCACGCGTGCATTCATCAATGACTACGATGCGCTGATCGGAACCTATCCTTATTCAATTTTCAGTGTGGTGTCGAGCCCGACGCCCACCGGATTTGGTATGCCGGCCCTCACCTATCTTGGTATCCAGGTGCTGCGCTTGCCGTTCATTCGCGACACTTCACTTCGCCATGAGGTGTTGCACAACTGGTGGGGCAACGGCGTGTTCGTCGACTATAAGAGCGGTAACTGGTCGGAAGGCTTGACGACCCTCATGGCCGATTATGCGTTTCGTGAAAAGACCGGCGAAGCGGACGCGCGCGCGATGCGAATCGAATGGCTGCGCGATCTTGCCGCGGTGCCGGTAGCCGAGGATCGCCCGGTTGCTGCGTTCACCGCGCGCCATCACGGCTCTTCACAGATCATTGGATACCACAAGGTCGCGATGATTTTTCTGATGTTGCGGGACGAAATCGGCACCGAGGCGTTCGATGCCGCGCTGCGACGCTTCTGGAGCGAACAGCAATTCCGCCACGCCTCCTGGGAAGATTTGCGGCGTGTGTTCGAGACGGCCGCAAAGCGGCCGCTTAGCGCAATCTTCGCGCAGTGGTTGAACCGAACGGGATTGCCGGAGGTCCGCATCAAGAGCGTCGTTCGGACGCCGGATGCTACGGGTCTGGTCGTCACGCTCGCGCAATCGTCGCCGCCTTACCGATTGCGTGTGCCGATCGATATTCACACCGCGACGACGACGATGCGACATACCATCACCATCGAGTCCGCGGAACAGGTATTCACCTTGACCGCGAACGAGCGTCCGACCGGTATCGTGCTCGACCCGGATTTCCGTGTGTTGCGACGTCTGGATCCCGCGGAACTGCCACCGATCTTTCGGCAAGTGATGCTGGACCCGGACACGACCTTGATCGTGCCAACAAATGATGCCCGCTTTCGTGTGGCGGCGAACGATCTTGCCGCGAAATTTCTCGATCATCCGCCGCGCCCAGGCGATCCGGACCGGCTCCCTGTGAAGGGACCCGTGTTGGTCATGTTGAACGATGGCGACGGTGAGGCATGGCTAAGCGCGCATGGATTGACGGCGCGATTTGGTGAGATGCCATCTGGCGGCACCGCTCGCGTTTGGACCACCCGGATTAAAGACGGCGTGCTCGCAGTGGTGATTACCGTACGCGATGCCGAAGCGCTTGCCGCGCTGGCGAGGCCGCTGCCGCACTACGGTCGCCAGAGCTGGTTGGTGGTCGATGGACAAAAGGTGACCCATCGCGGGGTATGGCCGGCGCACGCGTCATCGATGAAGATTCCTTGACCGGATGGAGCGCTGACATTCCACGTTCTGAACATATCGGGCGCACCGCGATTGCCGTCCTGGCGGTCGTGTTCCTATTCAATTTATTGGGTCGCGGCAGCGCGGAAACCTACGCGGTTTTCCTGCTGCCCCTCGAACGCGAGTTCGGCTGGTCACGCTCGCAATTGACCAGCGTCTATTCGGTCTATCTCTTGATCGGCGGCTTCATTGCGCCACTGGTCGGGACCTTGTTCGATCGGGTCGGCCCGCGCGTCGTGTACCTTTGCGGCCTCACCGCGCTTGGCCTTGCCAATCTGCTCGCGAGCACGACTTCCACATTGTTAGAGTTTTATCTTTACATGGGCTTCGTCGTCGGCCTTGGCGTCGCGCTGGTGGGCATGGTGCCGGCGTCCGGATTGCTCGTGCGCTGGTATCGCGCGCGATTATCGTCGGCGATTGGACTCGCCTTTACCGCCGCCGGATGCGGCACGCTGGTCTTCGTGCCCTTGGCGCAGATGATGCTGGACGGTTCCGATTGGCGAACGACCTATCGTTGGATCGGCATGACCTTCCTCGCCGCGGTGCCGGTGCTGGGACTGTTCGTGCCGTGGCGGCGGTTTGCCGCGGGCAACGCGGAAATCAAGAAGGCCGAGAAAGCCGACACCGGGCAAATCGGCTGGACCTTGCGGGCGGCCAGTCGTACGCCGTTCTATCGCGGGCTTGCCGTCATGTTCTGCATGACGTCGATGTCGATGTTCATCGTGCTGCCGCAATCGGTGGCGTACCTCATCGACGAGGGATTCTCTCCCGTGGTGGCGGCGACCGCCTACGGCATAACGAGCGTGATGTCGGTGATCAGCGTGACGGTGACCGGATATCTTTCTGATCGCATCGGGCCGCGGCCGGTCATCACGGCAAGCTACATCGGCACCGGTCTTGGCATGATGCTTTTGTTTCTGATGTCATTTCATTCGGTCATGGTGCTCTTGATGATCTATGTGGTGGTATTCGGACTTAGTCAAGGCGTGCGTGCACCAATCATCTCGGCGATGTCGGCACGCAAATTTGCCGGCCCGCGCGTGGCCACGATCTACGGCACGCTATACGCATTGAACGCCGTCGGCGCTGCGATTGGCGCGTTCACCGGCGGGCTGCTGCACGATCTCACCGGGGGCTATCGCACCGGATTTGTCGTGGCGTTGATGCTGCTGCTTTGTTCGGCGGTGCCGATTTGGGCGATCAAGGAGTTGCGGACTTATCGATGAGCCGACAGACACGCAATTAAGGCTCGAATTGCTAAGTCACTCGGGCAGCTACGACGGCGCAACGGACACGATACAAGGCCCCTCGCCCCACTGCGGGAGAGGGGTTGGGGAGAGGGGCGCATTCAATGGGACGACATGCCGCATTGACGAACAACTCACCCTCTCCCCAGCCCTTGTCGAGGGCGAGGGTGACTCCGCGTTTGAGCGCATTCCGCCGGGGGTACAGCCACGTTTCGTCATGCGATTGCCCTTCTGCCGTCTCAGCGCCGCTTCTCGCTCTTGCGCTTAGCCGTGACGCCTTTCTTTGCGGCAACCTTCTTCTTCGCCGCTTTCTTTACTGGCGCTGTTGCCTCCGGCACATCGAGCTTCAACATTTTCAACGCATTGCCAAAGTAGATCTTGCGCCGGTCGCCATCCTTCAACTTGAGCGAGGTGATCGCCTTGATGCTCTCGCGAATGAACATCGGGCCGCCCTCCGGATCGAACGGACAATCGGTACCGAAGAGAACATTATTCGCGCCGAAGAAATCCAACCCACAACGAATCGCCGGCGCCGAACCATTGACTGCGGTGTCGCCATAGAACATCTTGAAATAATCGATCGGGCGCTTGGACAGACTCTTCAAGATGTGTGTGTAGTCTTCATCGGAAGCGCGCGTGCCGATCTGGTCCATGCCCAGACTGATCCGCGCATCGAAGAACGGTGCCATCGCGCCAAGATGGTGGGTAATGACTTTCAAATTGGGCAGCTTTTCCAGCATGCCCGAGAACACCAGGCGCGCCATGAACGCACTCGTTTCATACGGCCAGCCGAACAGCCACCAGATTTCGTATTTGGAGCTTTTCTCGGTCGCATAGTCGGCGAATTTGTGTGGACGTGTCGGATGCACCCAAATCGGCAAATCGTACTTGTTCGCCATGCGTTCGAAGATCGGATAGAACTCCGGTTCATCCAGCGGGCGACCCAGCATATTGGTAAAGATTTGAATGCCTTTGGCGCCAAGCTGTGTGATCGCGCGATCCATTTCTTCGAGCGCTGCGGGCACATTGTTCATCGGCAGGGACGCAACGAACGCCGGAAAGTAATCCGGATGCTGCCGGACGATTTTCGCCATCTCATCATTGGCAAGGCGTGCGAGCGCGGGCGTCTCTTGCGGTCCGCCCAACAACTCCACCGCAGGCATGGAAAGCGTGAGAATCTGTTTGTAGCCCTTGAATTTGTCCATCATGCGCATGCGCGCGTCGAGGTCGTAGAGCACCGGGATATTGAGCCAGCGCTTGATCTGCGCACCAAGGCCTGGATTGGCCGCTGCGAGTTCTTTCATCCGCTCGAAATAGGGCTTTGGAATGATGTGCGGAAAGATGTCGAGCTTCAGTTCTGACAAGGCCGTCTCCAGGTGGTGTGGATGATGGCGCGGCCGGCGCGCCGTTCGCGCGATGGTACTGCCAACCGCGCCGCTCGTGAAATCCCGGCGGGCGCTACCATTGCGGGCTTCGCTCACTATTTTCAGGAGACCGCGCCATGTACCCAAACGTATTGTTGTTCATCAATGGTCAATGGGGCCCGAGCGCCGCCGGGCGAACGCTGCCGGTGGTGAACCCGGCATCTGGCGCGCAGATTGGTACTGTTGCCCATGCCGAGAAGGCTGACCTCGACCGGGCGCTCGAAGCGGCAGACCAAGGGTTCAAGAAGTGGCGCAAGGTTTCCGCGTTTGATCGCTACAAGATCATGCGCAAGGCCGCCGACCTGCTGCGTGAACGGGCCGATATGATTGCGCCTTTGATGACGCAGGAACAAGGCAAGCCGCTGCCTGAAGCGCGCGCCGAGGTGATGGCCGGCGCCGATATCATCGACTGGTTCGCCGAAGAGGCGCGACGCACCTACGGCCGTGTGGTGCCGGCGCGCGCCGAAAACGTTTATCAGTTGGTGATCAAGGAGCCGGTCGGACCGGTCGCCGCCTTCACGCCGTGGAATTTCCCGATCAATCAGGTGGTGCGAAAGCTTTCAGGCGCGGTGGCTGCCGGTTGCTCGATTATCGTGAAGGCCCCGGAAGAGACGCCGGCCTCGCCCGCCGAATTGATTCGTGCGTTTGCTGATGCGGGCGTTCCGGCCGGCGTGGTGAACCTTGTCTACGGCATCCCAGCGGAAATTTCCGAGTACCTGATTCCGCACCCGGTCATCCGCAAGATTTCGTTTACCGGTTCGACCAGCGTCGGCAAGCAACTCGCCGCGCTTGCGGGCAAACATATGAAACGCTCGACGATGGAACTCGGTGGTCATGCACCGGTGATCGTGTTCGATGATGCCGACCTTGAATCGGCTGCCAAGATGTTGTCGGGCAGCAAATACCGCAATGCCGGACAGGTCTGCGTCTCGCCGACGCGCTTTCTCGTGCAGGAAAAAGTCTACGATGCGTTCGTCGAGAAATTTGTCGCCGCCTCGAAGAACGTGAAGGTGGGCGATGGGATGGAGAAGGGCACCGGAATGGGTGCGCTCGCCAATCCGCGTCGCATTGCCGCGATGGAAACCGGAATTCAGGACGCGATTAAACACGGTGCGAAAGTCCAAACCGGTGGTGATCGCATCGGCAGCAAAGGCAATTTCTTTCAGCCGACCGTCTTGACCGAAGTGCCGAACGATGCGCGCGTGATGAATGAAGAGCCGTTTGGTCCGATGGCGGTCATCAACCCGTTCCGTAATTTCGAGGATGCGGTGAAGGAAGCCAATCGCTTGCCGTTTGGGCTTGCTTCCTATGCCTTCACGCGCTCAGCGAAAACCGCGAATGCGATCGCGGCCGAAGTCGAGACCGGCATGATGACCATCAATCATCTTGGGCTGGCCTTGCCCGAGGTGCCGTTTGGCGGTGTGAAAGATTCGGGCTACGGCACCGAAGGCGGCGCCGATGCGCTAGAGGCGTACCTGAATGCGAAGTTCGTGTCGCAGGCGGGGGTTTGACGGTTAATCAGCCGTCTCGACTGCGTCTTGCGGCGCTGCTAAAGCACGGCAAGACGCTGATCGCTCCCGGCGCATCCGATGCGCTGTCGGCGCGCCTGATTGAGGACGCCGGTTTTCCGGTGGTGTATATCGGGAGCTATGCCACGGCGGCCAGTCGCTTCGGCTTGGCCGATGTCGGCTTGTTGGCCGGCCCTGAGATGATTGAGCAGGCCCGCACCATTGTTGATGCGGTGCAGGTGCCGGTGATCGCTGATGCCGAAAATGGCTTTCAGAACGCCGCGAGCATCTGGCGCACCGTGCGCGGGTTCGAGAATGCCGGGGTTGCCGCGATCCATATCGAAGATCATGCGTTCGGCAAACACGCGGAGGTGCCGCAGCGGATTTTGCCGCTCGATGAGGCGCTCGGTCGCATCAAAGCCGCACTCGATGCACGCACTGATCCGAATTTTCTGATCATCGCGCGTACCGATGCCGCCTGGGCGCTGGGGGATCATGCCGAAGCGCTCAGACGCATGCAGGCCTTCGCGGCAGTGGGGGCGGATCTCGTGTTCCCGACCGGCCTCACACCGCCCGAAGTCGGCGCCATTCGCAATCAAATCGGCAAGCCGATTGTCACCGTTGACACGCCAGGCTTTTCGATCGCTGACGAGGAGCAGGCGGGCATTGCGATCGTGCTCTACTACGGGTTATCGCTTGCGGTGCAGTACTCGGCGGTCAAACAGGCGCTCGCCACGCTGCGCGCGAAAGCGCATGGTGATCAGGTGACCGGCTGGCGGGATCGGGTTGCCGAAATGGAAGAGTTTCTTGGTTATAAACAATTCGCCGAGCGGGTGCGAAAGTACGGGGCATAACCGGAATTACCGCGGCACGTCCCCAATTACGGTACACCGGCGCACCACTCGCTTCTCGCGCGCTTCGTCATACGGCATCGCCTGATGCAAGGTGCTGCGGTTGTCCCAGATCATCAGATCGCGCGGCTGCCATTGGTGCTCATAGACGACTTCCGGCTGAATCGTCATCGCGTTTACTTCCTCGATCAACGCCCTTCCGGCGTCATAGTCCATGCCCACAATCGATTCGGCATGATCGCCAAGATAAACACATTTGCGGCCGGTGTCCGGATGCGTGCGAATGACCGGATGATCGACCGGCGGCACCTTGCGCTTTTGCTCTTCGGTCATCGGGTCTTCGCCATGCCGGCGATTGCGCGAAAAATCGAGATTGTGAATCGCGCGTAGCGACGCAAGGCGCGCTTTCCAGGTGGCATCGAGCGCGTCATAGGCTGCCACCATATCGGCCCAGCGTGTGTTGCCACCCTTGTTTGGCAGGATCTCGGCGTAAAGAATCGTCGCCAAGCCGGTGCGGCGTTGCCATGAGCCATCGGTGTGCCAGGCCATGGTGCCCTTGTCCGGATGCTTGCCGCTCGGATTGCCGTTCTCATCGAGATTGGAGAGCCGGTACAGCTCCGGATAGCCGCCCGCGTGATATTGATTCATCACATGGATCTGCACTTCGCCAAACAGGCGCGCGAGTTCCACCTGCCGGCCGGGTGGGACTTCCTGTCCGCGGAACAGCAAGACCTTGTGCTGATTGAAGGCCTCATAGAGCGATGCAAAGAGCGGCGGTTCGATGCGCTCT
>CAMDRJ010000039.1 GCA_945906755.1 Klebsiella pneumoniae
GCATCGGTGAGTGTGGTGCCGGCCGATCCTTGCACCGGCCCGCAGATCAACAGGTCGGCGGGGCGACCGATATCGAGCACGCCCACGTCCAGGCCATGCGCCTTGGCGGTATTGCCGGTTGCAATCGCCACTGCCTCGCCGGCTGAAACGCCGCACACCGAGGTGAGATACAAGATGTTGCGGAACATGCCGCGTGGAATGACGCCGGTGCCGCCCGGCGTATCGGTGCCCAGCGTGAGGCGAGCAAGGGTGCCCCGCTGTTGCAGGCGTTTGACCGCACGCAGCGTCGAGCCGTAATTGCCCGATGAGCAAAGCTCAAGCGCGAAGCTGGTGTGATCGATCACGGCATCCAACTCGACATCCGGCATCGGGATCGGGCCACCCGCCACATGCGCCGCGATATCGGGTTGCAACCACGATAGCGTTGGGTAGCCGCATACCTGACTCAACCCTGAGCGCGAGACACCGCCGGTATGCACTTTCACGCGCATGCCGCGTTCATGACACCAAGCGACGTACTGCTTGGCCTCGGCCCGGTTTGCTTCGAGTGGATAGAAGATGAACTTGGCGAAGCGCGCGCCGACCGCCGCGAGTCGATCGAAATGTTCGGCTTGCATGCCTGGTACGAGCAGCACGGTGCCGGCATGGACTTTCACGCCACCCCAACGAACGCGCCCGGTCGTCGAGGCGGTGACCACTGCAAGGCTCGTGACGAGATCAGGAGTGAGGTGCTCGAAGTCCAAGCCGGGGACATGCAACTCGCCGGCCGAGATCATCGTGGTGGTGCCGCCATGCAGGTAATTGCCGATCCAGCCGATCGCATCTTGTGTTGGCGTCCATTCACCGAAGGTTGGATGAACATGACCATCAACGAGCCCAGGCAGGACGGCGGCCTCGCGTGCGTCGATCACCGCATCGCATTGCACCGGATCGAGTGGATCGAAGGCGGCGATGCGTCCTTGATCGAGCAAGAGGCGCCGGGCGCTGTGATAAGGCTTCGCGATATCGCCCGTGAAGAGTTCGCCGATGTTGTCGATCAGGATGCGTGCCATGGTCGTCCTTGAAATGCGCTACCGATTGATGAGCGGTAGGGTCAGACGCCATTGGAACAGATTGCACCCGCTGCCGGCAGCAGAGCCATAACCGAAAGGAAAAGCATAAGCGGTGGCAGGAAATGTACTGCCTTTGAATCTCACCTGGATGCAGGATGAGACCCGCACCGGTACCAGCGTGCAACGGGTGCAATGACATGCGGTAGCTGCCGGCTGACCGTCAGCTACCGCGAAAATTTGCGCTACAAGACTTCTTTGACTACTACTGCGGCTTGATGGCCGTCGCCTGCTTTCCCTTCGGGCCTTGCTTGATCTCGAACTCCACGCGCTGGCCTTCTTTCAGCGTCTTGAAGCCCTTACCTTGGATCTCGCTGTAATGGGCGAACAAATCTTCGCCACCGCCCTCTGGTGTAATGAAACCAAACCCTTTGGAATCGTTAAACCACTTTACTGTACCCATTGCCATCGTTGCTTCCTTACAGGTGAGGTCAAAAAACAGCCCCGATTGGTTAGTCCAACGCAAGAAGCCCAACCTGAGCAGGCCCATCTGGGTCTGTGCGTCACGACATCAAGGAACGTCGACGGCAGGGAACAGACACGTCCGCTCAGCAGCCATGCACGACACCGCGAAGCGATACTGCAAACCAAGCACTAACGAACCTCAAGCGGATGCACAAATAAAACTACGCCAATCATAAAAGTTACGCAAGTTTTTTTGTTCTTGCAGGAATTCGCTGAGCGCGCACTCCTATTGCTTCGTAATGTTCCAGTAGAAATTTCCCGGTCCGGTCACCAAACCCTTCACGCCTTTGCGCACCGCAGCAGGATTGATGTACTCACCAAGCGGTGCATGGGTGCCGATTTCAAAGGCACGCGTCTGAATTTGCTCGGCCATGTGTTTCTTTTTCTGGGGATCGACCTCACGCGCGAATTGATCGCGGAGCTTTTCGATTTGTTCATCGCACGACCATCCGAACCAGGCTTTGTCGCAGGATGAATTGATTGCCGCGTTGGTGAGCGGGCTCCAGATATCGGGCGATACCCATGCGGTGAGGAACATGCTCCATCCGCCTTGCGCGGGCGTCTCGCGCTTGGCGCGGCGCGAGACGAGCGTATTCCAATCCATCGATTGCAGATCGACTTTGAAGCCCGCTTGCCGCAACTGCTGCGCAGCAACATCGGGCAGTTTGCTGATCGACGCGAGGTCGGTCGGTTTCATGATGACGATCGGGGTGCCGTCATAACCCGCGGCCTTGAGCAGTTCCTGGGACTTCTTCAGATTCGACTTGGATTGGATGTCGCTCCCCGCCGCGCTGCCATAGGGCGTGCCGCAGGTAAACATCGATGCGCACGGTTTGTAGTATTCCTTGATGCCAACCTGGGTGCGGAGGAACGGTTCTTGTGTCATCGCCGCAAGGGCGGCTTGGCGGATCTTCGGATCATTGAACGGCGGATGCAGATGATTGAAGCGGGCCATGTACTGAAAGCCAAGGCTGTTCTGATTGACGATCTCGATGTCGGTTTCCTTGCGCAGCTGTCCGTAGCTCTCAAAAGCGGGCTGCTCGATGATGTCGATTTCGCCTTTGATCAGCGCGTTCACTTGGGTTTGCGGATCGCGGATGCCGACATGCCATTCAACGCGGTCGACGAAGACGCGCTTGCCGCCCGCCGTCCCAGAAGGCGGTTCATTGCGCGGCACGTACTTCGCGTTCTTGGTATAGACGACGAGGTTGCCTGGCTTCCAGTCTTCCCTGCGAAAGATATAGGGGCCACTACCGGTGTAGTCCTCGATCTGCTTATCGGCAGGTGTGTCGGCCACGCGCTTTGGCATGATGAACGGCACGTTCGATGGGGGCTTGCCCAAGGCTTCGAGCATGATCCCGCAGGCTTCACGCAAAAAGATGCGGAAAGTCTTGGCGTCGGGCGCATCCATGCGCTGGATGAAAGTAAACAACTTCTGGCCCATCGTGTCGCGCTTGCCCCAGCGTTCAAGCGAGGCGATCACGTCTTCGCCGGTGACCGGTTGATCGTCACGAAACGCGAGGCCATTACGCAAGGTGAAGGTCCAAAGCCGGTTGTCCGGACTCACCGTCCAGCGCTCCACCATTTGCGGCCGGATCTGGCTCTTCTCGTCGGTGCCGAAGAGCGTGTCGTAGATCATGTAGCCGTGATTGCGGACCATGTACTGCGTGGTCCAGATCGGATCGAGGATCGCGAGATTCGAATGCGGAACGACTTTGAGCGTCTTCGCATCCCCCTGTGCCTGCGCCGCAGTTCCGAGCGCGACAAGCGCAACCGCTATCAGCCAAGCGAGCGTTGAGTGCATGGGGCTCCTCCTCTAAGGAATAACCAGACAAGGGGGCTCGCCCCCTCGTAACTCCCCGAAAAATTTGGTCACGCTGATTGCGCGAGAAAGCTTAATCAGCGTTCCCCAAAAGTAACTCTGCTTCCAGCAGTATAACGAAGCTCGAACGAATGCCGTCAAGCAGGAAACTCGCGCTGCGCCGGGCGCAACTGTTCGAGCACCCGCGCCATGCGGAGCACGCCTACGTCATCGAAGCGCCGGCCAATGATTTGCACGCCGATCGGCAAGTGGTCGGCGCTGTAATGCCAGTTGAGTGACGCGGCGGGTTGCTCCGACATGTTGTAGGGAACGGTGAACGCGATATGCGGCAGCGCGTTGTGCGGATCATTGCCGGGCGCCGCGAACTCGGCTTCATACGGCAGGATCGGCGAGGTCGGCGAAATCACGAAGTCATAGGGTGTGGTGGCACGCACCGTTGCTTCGCGCAAGGCGAAGAGCGCATTGACGCTACCCATCACATCGCGGCCGGTGAAAGCCTTGGCACGATGCGTGCACCACTCAGTGATGAAAGGCAGGATGCGGCCGCGCCGCTCAGGCGTCAACTGCGCAACATCGTTGTAAGACCGTGCCTCGAAAAACCGGCACACGCCGTCCAGCAGCTCAGGCGTCAGAAACGAGGGAATCTCTTCGACCACACAGCCGAGTTTTTCCAATGCCCGCGCGGCAGTTTGGGCCGTTTCTCGCACCGCCGGATCGACGGGCAAACCACAGCGCATATCCGGCAGGAAGGCGATGCGTTGCGTACGGGCCCACATCTCAAGATTGCCCGCGAGCGCCGCGACGTAGTCGATCGGCTGATAGGCGATGCTCATGCAATCGCGCGCATCGGGTTTGGTGAGCTCATTCATCAGCAACGCGCTATCGGTGACCGTGCGTGTCATTGGTCCGGTCACGCGGCCAAGGAAAGGCGGATTGACCGGCACGCGGCCAAGCGTCGGTTTAAGGGCGAAGATGCCGCAGTGGGTGGCGGGCAAACGCACCGAGCCGCCGATGTCGGTGCCAAGATGCAAGGGACCGTAACCGGCGACCGCGGCCGCGCCGGCACCGGAGCTTGATCCGGAAGTATTGCGATCCAAGCGCCATGGATTGCGGGTTATGCCGTGCATGCTGGAAAGCCCGGAGGAGAGCATCCCGTAATCGGGCATGGTCGTTTTGCCAAGCAGCACGCATCCTGTTTCACGCACCCGCGCGGCAGGTGGCGCATCGGCATCGGGTACGGTAGCGCCCTCGTTGGCTTTGGTGCCGATCGGCGCGGCATCCCCCTTGGTATAGATGTTTTCCTTGATCGTGATCGGCACGCCATCCAACGCGGACAGAGGATGCTTGCCACGCCAGCGCGCTTCGCTGGCGCGCGCATCCGCCCGGGCCTGATCGCGCCGCACGATGAACATTGCGTTGATCTTGGATTCCCAGGCCTCGATGCGGGCGAGGGCCGCGTCGGTGGCTTCGACCGGCGACATGTCGCCCCGTGCAAAAGCGCGAGAGAGGTCACTGGCGGTGTGGATGGCGGGCATGATGATCCTCTATGGTGAAGCGACGTGTTCCGCAATGATCGCTATTTGTTGGCGGCTCGTCGAGTAAAACGAAGCATCAGCCACCAGCCAAGCGGCAGTAAGCCTACGGTCAGATCCGCCGTACGGGTCGGTAACCACAGTTGAAGGATCTCAAGGGTCGTGACCCATAGTGTCAATGCGATGCACCAAATGCCAAGGGGGTAGCGCATCCGCTCGTCGAGGAGCATCAGTGCGCCGGTGATGAACGCTGCACCGCACAATGATGCAAGGTTGATATCCATCGCTCCCTGCAACAAAGCAGCAAAAGGGACCCAATGCAATCTGCCCGGTACATCGGAGAACGCGAACGGACGCAGCCCATCGACGGATCCCCAAAGGATGACTAGAACTAAGAGCGCAGGGCCGGCACGTGAAACGCCCGCCCGGAGAAGGATAGATCCGGTCAGTAGACCGATTACTGTGCCGCTCAGTAAAGTGATCGTGATGAGCTGTCCGGCCAGAAATGGGCGCGCGAGGAGGTTAGCGACCGCGATGATGGCGAGCATCCACTGCGGATGACGCATCGAGGGGAGGACCGCCGCCAGCAAGGCAAGGCTCAGCGCCGTCGCGGCGAATGACCATCCGCTGAACGCCGGTTGCATGAGCAACGGCTTCAGGGCGTTTTTGACGTGCTGCCAGTCGAGCGTCGGCACGAAAGGCCACAAGCGCCAGCCGAACCAACATGCAAGGACGAGCACGGCCGGACTCGACCGGCAATCGACCGACCAGCGCGCAAGCGTGGTACGCAAGCCAACGCCGACGGCGATGCCGATGGTCGTGCCGATCGCATTCCACAAGACATCAGCCAACCCCGCCATCCGCGGCGGAAAGTAGTTCTGGAGAATTTGCAGGGTCAGCGAAAATAGGACCGCCGCCGTCCACCAGCCGATCATCCACACGGATCGCGCATCTTTGCTGCTGGCAGCAATGACAATCGCAATGCCTATTGGGATGAAGAGGAGCGTATTGCCGGCCACGTCGCCACGGGACGTCCACCACGAAGCGCCATTTAGCATCGCAAGCAGCGCAGCCTCCAAGGACGGCGGCGCAACGAATTTGAATGGGTAGAGTGAGCCGTAGGCGACGAGGGCGCTTACCACGACGAGCGGAGCAGAGGAACGAGAGATCACGCGGTAGGCCGGTCCCTGAACGGAAGTACAAGCAAGACCACAACGATACAGGCCCGGTTGCCACGCCGTCGCCCAATTGGGTATTTTGATGCGCCCGGTGCCCGGGCCAAGTATGATGAGCGTCCCGCAGTGACCGCTAGGACTCGCCATGGGCAAAATGGAATTGGATCTCAACGCGTACTGGGTTCCCTTTACGCCGAATCGCCAGTTCAAGAGCGCACCTCGCATTGTGGTGAGCGCGAAGGACATGTACTACACCACCGATGATGGGCGTGAAATCCTCGACGGGACATCCGGGCTCTGGTGCGTGAGCGCAGGGCATCGCCGCCAGCCGATTATCGATGCGGTCAAGGCGCAGTTGGACGAACTCGACTACGTGGCCGCGTTCCGGTTGGCCCATCCGAAGGTCTTCATGGCGGCGCAACGGATCGCTGATCTCGCGCCGGCCGGGCTCGATCATGTGTTCTTTACCAACTCGGGTTCCGAGGGCGTCGATACCGCGCTTAAGATCGCACTCGCCTATTGGCGGGCCAAAGGGCAGGGCAATCGCACGGTGCTGGTGGGCCGCGAAAAGGGCTATCACGGCGTGGGCTTCGGCGGCATCTCGGTAGGTGGGATTCCCGCCAATCGCAAAGTGTTTGGCAGCATGCTGCCGCGCGTGGATCATCTGCGCCACACGTTTGTGGCTGAGCATCACGCGTTTGCGCGCGGCGAGCCGGCCTGGGGTGCGCATCTGGCCGATGAGCTGGACGAACGCATCGTGCCACTGCACGACGCTTCGAATATTGCGGCGGTCATCGTGGAGCCGGTGGCATGCTCCGGTGGCGTGATCATCCCACCGCAGGGTTATCTCAAGCGTTTGCGCGAGATCTGCACCAAGCACGGCATCCTCTTGATCTTTGATGAGGTGATCACCGGCTTTGGTCGCTTGGGTAAGAATTTCGGCGCCGATTACTTCGGCGTGGTTCCAGACATGATCGTCTTCGCGAAGAACGTGACCAACGCGCAAGTGCCGATGGGTGGCGTGATCGTGAAGAAAGAGATTCACGATGCGATGATGAATGGGCCGGAACATGTCATCGAGCTGTTCCATGGGTACACCTACTCAGGGCATCCGCTCGCCTCGGCCGCGGCGCTCGCGACCATGGATCTCTATCGCGACGAAGATCTGTTCAATCGCGTGGCAACCATGGCCCCTTATATTGAGAACGCGGTCCATTCCTTGAAAGACTTGCCGAACGTAGTGAGCGTGCGCAATATCGGCCTCATCGGCGCGGTGGAACTTGCGCCACGCGACGGCGTGCCCGGCAAGCGCGGCTACGACAACTTCATCGAATGCTACAAGCAAGGGGTGCTGGTGCGCGCGAGCGGCGATGTCATGGTGTTTGCACCGCCTTTCATCGCCGAGAAGAAGCACATCGATCGGATGACGGAAACTCTTGCCGCGTCGATCAGAAAAGTCGGTTGACCGGCGCATCCGGCGGGCATTCGTAGCAAGGGCTTCCTCTTCGGGAGCTTGCCTATGACTTTGCAGATCCTCTTGAGCGCCTTGGCGTTGGGTGCTGCGTATGCGCTGCTCGCACTCGGTTTCGTCTTGATTGTCAACGCGACGAGCGCCGTGAACTTCGCGCAAGGTGACATGGTGATGGCGGGCGGTTACGTCGCAATCGCGG
The DNA here is from genome assembly GCA_945906755.1 of Klebsiella pneumoniae. Taxonomy (GTDB): domain Bacteria; phylum Pseudomonadota; class Gammaproteobacteria; order Burkholderiales; family SG8-39; genus SHXR01. The sequence continues at coordinate 7,774 of CAMDRJ010000039.1, forward strand.
TGGCATCGATTGCACCGATGCCGGGGATTGCCTTGTTGCCGTTCGTGTTGGTGGCGATGGTGGGGTTGGGGCTCCTGTCATCGCTCCTTGCCTACTTCCCGCTGAAGAACCGCCCACCGGTATCGGTGTTCGTCTCAACGATCGCGCTTGGCATCATTCTCCAGAACACCGCCAACGTGCTGGCAGGCGCGGCGCCGCGCACCGCCCCGGCGCTGTTTGGCGACGGACAATTGATGATGGCGGGCGCAAGCATTGCGATCCAGTCACTTGCAGTGATCGGCGTCGCAGCATTACTCATCGCTGCGCAATGGTGGCTCTTCGCGCGTACCGCAATCGGCCGTGCATTGCGGGCCACGGCGCAGGACCGCGTCATGGCCGAAGCGCTTGGCATTCGCGTCAATCGCATGATCGCGCTCACCTTCGGCTTGGCAGCAGCGTTGTCGGGCGCTGCCGGACTCTTGCTTGCCAATACGTTCTTCGTGAGTCCAAGCGATGGCACCAACTACATCATCAAGGCCTATATCGCCGTCACGATCGGCGGATGGGGCAGCTTGACGGGCGCCGCATTGGGTGCGCTGCTGATTGCGCTGTTCGAAGTGGTCTATCCGCAGCTCCCGATCCTCGTCGGCTTGACGGAATCTTCGCGAGCGGCTTTGCAGGGGGTTTTCTCACAGACCACCGGTACCATCCTTCTTTACGTCGCGGTGCTGATCATTTTGTTCGTGCGTCCGCAGGGGATTTTCGGTGAGCTCGCACAACGACGGGCCTGACCGCAGTTGGGTGGCGTACACCTCCTTGCCGCGATGAAGCTTGATTTCGCAGGCATGCGAGCGCTTGGCGCAGTCGCGCTAGTAGGACTGATCGCGTGGCCATTTGTGTTCAGCTCTTCATACGATCTGCGCGTCTTCACGCTCGCCGGCATTTTCGCAATCAACACCCTTGGCTATCAGTTCGTGTTCGGCCATGCCGGTGCGCTCGCCCTCACGCAAGGCACATTTTTCGGTCTGGGTGCTTACATCTCCGGTCTCACCGCGCTCGAATTCGGTTGGACGTTTGCCGAGACCGTTCTGCTTGCTATCGCTGGGCCAATCGTCATGGCGGTGATCATCGCCGCACCAGTGCTTCGATTGCAATCGCACTATTTCGCGCTTGCCACGCTTGGGATCGGTCAGGTCGTCTTGCTCGTGGCGATTCAATGGGAGCCGCTTACTGGGGGCGCGAATGGCCGTCCAGGTGTCCCAGGCATCGAGCTCTTTGGCGCGCCGGCGCTACGCGGCTTCTGGCTGGCGGCGTTTGTGTGGGGGATCACGACGGTCTGTGCGCTCATCGCATGGCAATCGATGCGCGGTCTCACCGGACGCGCCTTTGCGGTTGCGCGGGAGAACGATCTTGCCGCGCAGTCGATCGGCATCGACATCTGGCGTTTGCGCTGGATTGCGTTTCTCTGGTCAGCCGCCTATGCCGGACTCGCCGGCGCCCTCTATGTGCGAACGGTGAAAGTGATCTCGCCAGAAGTCCTTGAGTTTCACATCATGGTGGCGGTGCTCACGATGGCCGTAGTAGGCGGGCGCACCCATGTTGCCGGGGCAATCATTGGCGCGTTTCTGCTGGTCCATTTGCCGGAGTGGTTTCGTGGGCTCGATCGCTACTATCTGATCGCGTATGGAGCGGTTCTGCTGATTGCAATCGTCGTGGCACCGAACGGCTTGGTGGGGCTCGCGCAAGATTGGTCCGCGCGCAGGCGGCAAGGCAAGCAGCCCGTCATGCCGGTCGAATCTCATGCGGCGACGCATCGCACGACCGTCAAGCTGCGCGAGTCGTTGCGAATCGACCATGTTTCCATGGCGTTCGGCGGCGTGCGGGCCTTGGATCAAGTAAGCCTCACGATTCCGCCAGGCGAAATTTTCGGTTTGATCGGCCCCAACGGATCGGGCAAATCGACGCTGATCAATTGTGTTTCGGGCATCTATATGCCACAGAGCGGCCGCATCATGCTAGGTGAGCGCGATCTCATGCGCGAGCGTCCGCACGCTATCGCAAGGCTTGGTATCACGCGGACCTTCCAGAACCTCAATCTCATCGACCAGATGACGGTACTCGACAACGTCGCGATCGCGCGCTTTGCCGCGACCAAGGGTCATTTTTCCCGTGATCTTTACGATGTTCGCTCGCAGCGGCTCGGACAGGCAAGAGACGAGGCGATGCATGTGCTCGAGCGAAGCGGCATCGCGGCGTACGCACAGGTGCCATGTGGCGGACTTTCCTACGGCACCAAGCGCCGTGTCGAGATCGCGCGTGCGCTGGCGCTGGCGCCCAGTCTCATGCTGCTTGATGAGCCGGCGGCCGGATTGAGCAACGCCGAGCAAAGGGAGCTGGCCGACTGGTTGCAGGCCATCTGCGCGGATGGCATGACGATCGTCATCGTTGAGCACAATATGGGATTCTTGATGCCCCTAGCGTCGCGCATGGCGTGCCTGGATCATGGCGTGGTCATTGCGAAGGGAACGCCGGCCGATCTGCGCGCCCATCCGCAGGTGATCGCGGCGTACCTTGGCGACGAGGCACTGCCCGCATGAGCGCGCTGCTCGATATTGCGGGGTTATCGGCACGATACGGTGAGCGCGTCGTGCTGCATGACATCGCAATCAACGTCCAGGCCGGGGAGATCGTCGCAGTGCTTGGGGCCAATGGCGCGGGTAAGACAACGCTGCTCAATGCGATCATGGGGATCGGCGCAACCGTTACCGGCACGTTGCGTCTCGGATCGGCCGACTTGACCGGGGTGTCGACGGCTGATCGTGCTCGTGCGGGGCTGGGTTTTGCGCCGGAAGGTCGGCGCGTGTTTCCCGGCATGACGGTGCGGGAAAATCTGCTGGTGGCAAGCCGCGCGGATGATGCAACCACCGCCAAGCGATTGCAGGAGGTCCACGAGCTGTTCCCCGATCTTGCCGGCAAGGGCGCAGCGCTAGGCTGGCAATTGTCCGGCGGTCAGCAACAAATGCTCGCGATCGGGCGCGCCATGATGACCGGGCCCAGGCTCCTCTTGCTCGATGAACCCTCCCTTGGGTTGTCGCCGATGTTGTCTGGCGAGGTCATGGGGAAAATCGTCGCCTTGCGAAAACTCGGTGTTGCGGTGCTGCTTGCTGAGCAAAATGTGGTGCGTGCACTCGCGATTGCCGATCGCGGTTATGTACTGGAACTCGGACGCGTCGTAACAGAGGGATCGCCCGCCACCTTGCGCGCGGACCAGCGCGTGAAGCAGGCATTTCTTGGTGGTTGACGGGCGGCCCACCTAAAAGGCGATATAGTCAACGAGCTATATCGAGCACCGGATAAAATTCTGCATGAGCCGTATTGCATTCCTATTCGTATTCGCGGTTGCGCTGCTTTGGCATGCTCATGTGCCGATTGGCCATGCGCAAGGCAAGCCGCTACGCATTGCCGCGGCGAGCGACTTAAAATTTGCGTTGACGCCGCTGGTCGCGCGCTTTGAGAAGGAAGCGGCGGCGTCAATCGCCGTGACGCTGGGCGCCTCGGGTAATCTCGCGCGGCAGATCCAACAAGGTGCGCCTTTCGAGGTGTTCCTGTCAGCCGATGAATCGCTCGTCTACCGGTTGGTCGAATCAGGGCATGCGCGCGATGCGGGATTCATCTACGCAATAGGGCGCCTGGCGTTGTACGTCTCGAATACCTCCCAACTGACGCCCGATGAAAATCTCGCCGGCTTACGCCAGTATTGGCCTACCGTGCAGAAATTCGCGATCGCCAATCCCGAGCATGCCCCGTATGGCCGCGCCGCGCGCGAAGCGCTCGCAAGCCTGGGTCTATGGGAACTCGTGAAACCGAAGATCGTCTATGGCGAAAATGTCACTCAGGCGGCGCAATTCGTGAGCACTGGCGCCGCGCAAGCCGGGCTGATCGCCCATTCGCTCGCCCTCGCGCCCGAACTTTCCAGCGTGGGCAGGTACGTCGTGTTGCCCGCCGCACTGCACGCACCGTTGCGCCAGCGGGCCGCGCTGATGAAGAATGCCGGGCCGCTTGCCGCGGACTTCTTCCGCTTTCTGCAACGGCAAGATACGCGCGAGTCGCTGCGGAGCGCGGGATTCTCGGTGGCGTCGGAGTAACGATGGACTGGGAAGCAGCCCGACTATCCTTTGCACTTGCGGTGATGACAGCGATCGTCTTGATCCCATTTGGTGTGCTGCTCGCGCGCTGGCTCGCGTTCACGCAACGCCGCAGCAAAGTGATCATCGAGGCGCTCACCATGCTGCCTTTGCTCTTACCACCGACGGTGATTGGTTTCTACATGCTCTCCGTATTCGGCGGTGGTTCGACGATCGGCGCATGGCTTAATGACGTTATTGGCTTGCGGCTCGTCTTTACCTTGGAAGGATTGGTGTTTGCCAGCGTGCTCATCAACATTCCGTTCATGGTGCAACCGCTACAGCGTGCATTCGCGGCGATTCCCCAAGATGTGCGCGAGGCGGCGTGGGTCTCGGGCCTGTCGCATTGGCGAACCTGGTGGCGCGTGGAATTGCCGCTTGCGTGGCCGGGATTGCTGGCCGGTATCGCATTGACGATCGCCCATACGCTGGGTGAATTCGGCGTCGTACTCATGGTTGGCGGTAGCATCGCGGGCGAGACCAAGACCTTGTCGATTGCCATCTACGATCGCGTGCAAGGTTTCGATAACGCGGCCGCCGCATGGATGTCGGTGACCCTGGTCGCGTTTTCCATCGTCGCGATTGCGGTGGTGCTGGCTACCAGCGCACCGGGCGGCCGATCGCGCGAACCATCGCCATGAACCAGTTGTCCGTCAAGCTCACGCAAGACAATCCGATTCGCCTCGCGGTGGAATTTTTCTGCGATGCGGGGGAGTTGGTCGCGCTAGTGGGGCCGTCAGGTAGCGGCAAGACCACCATCTTGAAAGCGATTGCTGGGTTGATGAAGGCGCGCAATGGCCACATCCAAGTGGGCGGTGAGGATTGGTTTGATGCGGCGCGCGGATTGGATCTCGCGCCACAAGCAAGGCGTGTCGGATTGGTCTTTCAAAGCTACGCCTTGTTTCCGCATCTGACGGCGGAAGACAATGTCGCCATCGCGATGCAGGGCAATCGGGCGCGTGCGCGCGATTTGCTCGCACGGGTCAATCTGGCCGGCCTCGAGCATCGCAAGCCCAGTGCGCTTTCGGGTGGACAGCAGCAGCGTGTGGCATTGGCGCGGGCGCTTGCGCGCGATCCGGCGGTGCTATTACTCGATGAACCGTTTTCGGCGGTCGATCAAGCGACGCGCCAGACGCTTTATCGTGAATTGGCGGCGCTCAGGCGTTCGCTCTCATTGCCGATCGTGCTCGTGACGCATGATCTCTTCGAAGCTCGCATGCTCGCCGATCGCATGGTGATTCTCGACCATGGCGAAACGATGCAAAGCGGCACGCCCGCGCATGTCTTGTCGCGTCCTCGCAATGCGCGCGTGGCCAAACTGCTTGGCATCACGAATCATTTCTCTGGTGTGTTCCGCTCCGCACCGGTCGGTGAAACGATGGGCACCTTGCATTGGGGGCCCAATGGCGAGGGCATCGCATTGCGAACGCTGGACAAACGGCGATTGCCGGATGGACAGCGCGTTACCTGGGTCATTGCCGGGGAGTACCTTGGCTTGCAGACAGCGCCGGGCGAACGAGGTGTCACGATTGCATGTCGCCTTGATGATGCGCTGCCGCTTGGCGATATCACGCAATGCAAAGTCAAGGTGCTCGCGGCGCCGGGCGATACGGTGGTGGTCAATGTACCGACCCGATTCATCGGGGAACACCGACTCGCGGTGGGCGCGCCCGTCTGGTTATATCTAGACGTCGCCGGCATTCACATCATGCCAACGCGATCGGTTGAAAACGCTCGCCCGTCAAAACCCCACGGCTAGACTGTCGCGTCGCGCGTCGGAACACGCGACGTAACCGGCGTCAAGTTTGCGAATGATCTGCGAGCAACCATAATCGAAGTAGCCATCTGGCATCGCCTTGATGTCATTGCCACGCCGAGCGAGTTCTTTGAGTGTGGCTTCCGGAAAGGTGTTTTCGCAATTGATTTCCAGGCCGCCGACGAAGCGAAAGCGCGGTCCGTCGATCGCTGCCTGCGGGCCCTGACCATAATCGGCCATCCGCACTACAAGCTGGGTATGACCCTGCGGTTGCATATTGCCGCCCATCAATCCAAAGCTCATTAGCGGCTGCCCATTCTTTGTGATGAAGGCCGGAATGATTGTTTGAAACGGTCGCTTGCCAGGTGCAACCTGATTGGGGTGCCCCGGTGTGAGCACGAAGCCATTGCCGCGATTTTGCATGCTGATGCCGGTTTCAGGCACGACGCAACCAGAGCCAAAGCCGGCGAAATTTGATTGGATCATCGAGACCATCATGCCGCTTGCATCAGCTGCGGTCAGATAGACCGTACCACCGGTTTTCGGCGGCTTGCCATGCGAGAAAATCTGCGCGCGCTGCATGTCGATCAGCTTCGCGCGCTGTTGCAAATAATCCGGATCAAGGAGTTTCTGTGCATCGAACTCAAGCGTTTTTGGTTCGCTGACATAACGATATGCATCGGCGAAGGCAAGCTTGACCGCCTCGATCTGCAGATGGGTGCTGTCGGCTGAATCAACCGGATAGCGATCGATATCGAAATGCTTGAGGATGCCCAACGCGATTAGGCACACGATGCCTTGGCCATTTGGCGGTAATTCATGAACGGTGAGGTCGCGATAATTCATTTCGAGCGGCTTCACCCATTCGTTGGTGTGTGCAGCCAGATCGGCGACCGCCATCACACCGCCGTTGGCCTGTGAATGAGCGGCGATCTTCGCGGCCAACTCACCTTTGTAGAATGCTTCGCCGCGGGTCTGTGCGATCCGCTGCAAGGTTTTTCCGGCATCAGGAATCCGAAACAATTCGCCCGGTGCGGGTGCGCGGCCATTTGGCATGAAGTATTGGCTGAAGCCAGGCTGCACTTTCAACTCATCGATTTGCGTGGCCCAGCGGCGCGCGACAAATGGCGACACAAGGAAACCCGCTTCGGCGTATTCGATCGCGGGCGCAAACAGCGAAGCGAACGGCAGTTTGCCGAATTTTTGCGAGAGGTCGACCCAGCCCGCAACACATCCCGGAACGGTGACGCTATTCCAGCCGCGCATCGGCATCGACGTGCGGCCGCTGAAATACTCGGGCGTCCATTTCGCGGGGGCACGGCCCGAGGCGTTAAAACCGTGCAGCTGTTTGCCATCCCAGATGATCGCAAACGCGTCGCTGCCGATGCCGTTCGAAATCGGCTCGGTAATCGTGAGGCAGATGGCCGTAGCGAGCGCGGCATCCACCGCGTTGCCACCTTGCTGGAGCATGCGAAGACCCGCCTGCGCACCCATCATTTGTGAGGTGGAAACGACATTGCGCGCGGTCGTCGGGTTGCGGCGCACGGTGTAGGGCAGGTCCCAGGAAAGCGATGACATCGTGGTTTTCCAATTAGAAGATCGGTTCGATTTTAGCCTGATGCTTTGGGCTCTGGACTATTGCGTGGCGGCCGCAAGTGCCTGGTCGATGTCCCAAAGGATGTCGTCGACCGACTCGATGCCTACCGACATGCGAACCATATCGGGCGCAACACCGGCCTTGATTTGCTCTGCTTCGGACATCTGCCGGTGCGTCGTTGAAGCCGGATGAATGATGAGCGTTTTGGCATCGCCGATATTGGCAAGATGACTCATGAACTGCGCCGCCTCGATGAATTTCTCGCCCGCCTTGGCGCCGCCTTTCACGCCGAATGCGAGCAGTGAACTGGCACCCTTGCTCAGATATTTATTGGCGAGCATGTGATACGGATCGGACGGCAAGCCCGGATAGCAGACAAACGTCACGCGCGGATCGGCCGCCAGCTTTGTGGCGATCTTCATCGCATTCTCGCAATGCCGATCCATCCGCACATGCAAGGTTTCGAGGCCCTGGAGCAACTGCCAAGCGTTGAACGGTGACAACGACGCACCGAACGTACGCAATGCCTCCATGCGCGCTCGCATGGTATAGGCAAAGTCGCCGAAGGTTTCATAGAAGCGCACGCCGTGATAGCCGCGCGAGGGCTCGGTCATGCCGGGGAACTTGCCGTTGTCCCACGGAAATTTACCCGATTCGACAATCATGCCGCCCATGGTGGTGCCATGACCGCCGATGTACTTGGTGGCCGAGTGCACGATGATGTCGGCGCCCCATTCGAATGGACGGCAGAGATAGGGCGATGGCACCGTGTTATCCACCATGAGCGGAATGCCATGGGTGTGCGCGATCTTGGCGACCGCCTCGATGTCGAGCACGTTAATACGCGGATTGCCGAGCGTCTCTGCATACACGACACGCGTCTTGTCGGTGATTGCTTTGCGAAAATTCTCCGGATCATCGGGTTGGACGAAGGTGGTGTCGATGCCAAGCTTGCGCAGGTTCACATCGAGCAAGGTGTAGGTGCCGCCATAGAGCGTGCTTGCAGCCACGACGTGATCACCGGCCTGCAAGAGGGTGAGGAGCGCCGTCATCTCGGCCGCCTGACCGGTTGCGGTGGCGACCGCGGCGCGACCCCCCTCAATCGCGGCGACGCGCTCCTCCAACACCGCGGTGGTCGGATTGGAGAGCCGCGTATACACATTGCCGAACGTTTGCAGGTTGAAAAGACTCGCTGCATGTTCGGCCGAGTCGAACACATAGGATGTCGTTTGATAAAGCGGTACCGCACGTGCGCCGGTTGCTGCATCAGGAATTTGCCCCGCATGCAGACAGAGCGTTTCGATGCCGTAGGGTCGGTCAGCCATGATCGTCGTCTCGGGAAATCAGTAGGGTAGCCATTGCGGACGCTTGGCGGAGATCACCTTGGTGTTGACGCCCACCCAGCCGAGTCCACCAAAGAGCCTGCCGTGTTCGATTTTCACGCAGCGATCGATGATCGTTTCGAGACCGGCCGCTTCGGCTTTCCTGGCGGCATCGAAATTCTTCACGCCAAGCTGTTGCCAGAGTACGCGCGCGCCGATGGCGATCGCTTCTTCGCAAATAGACGGAATGTCCTCGGTCTTGCGAAAACAATCGACGATATCGACTTTGATCGGAATGTCGCGCAATGACTTGTAGCACTTCTCACCGAGAATCTCGTCGTACTGCGGATTGACCGGAATCACGCGATAGCCGTGTTCTTGCATGTATTTGGCGGCGAAATAGCTCGGCCGGTACCAGTTGCCGGATAAGCCGACTACGGCGATGACATGATTTTCCTTGAGCACGCGCCTGAGGCCGGCGATGTCGTCGATCATCGGTGAAGCTCCTTGGAGCATTGCATTAGGCGAATGATACGCGCGCGCCCTCACTGACATCCTCGACCCGTGCCAGAATTGCAGACATCCCGTCCTGGAGCAGTCAATCATGTCCGACACGCACGTCTTGCGTTGCTTTGGCGAAGCGCTCGCCGCACGCGCCGTGCATACGATAGCCGGACGTGCGCCGCGAGTGGTCTATGTACGCGACGGTGTTGCCACGTTTCGTTCCGGCGGGCAGGTCGCTACGATGGCGGCCAACAGCGCGTGGTTCGGCACCGATGCCTGTGAGATCACGGCCGGGGCCAATGGCGCCTCGATTCTCGAATGGCATTTGTTGCCGGTTGCAATAGCGATGCCGAATCGAACACCGCTGTTGGAGGCGAGCATCACACTCGATCCGGCGGCGCGCTATCTCATGCGCTGCGATCGCGTTGATTTTCCGATCGGCGGTATCGCCTACACGCACACGCATCGCGGGCCGGGCATTCGCTGCCTCCTCAATGGGGCGATCACCGTGCAGGTAACCGGCAAGAAGCACCATCTTCAACCCGGCCGAGCGTGGTTCGAGGCAGGGCCTGACCCGGTACTGGCATTGGCCTCGGAGTCAGAGCCGACCTCGTTCGCACGCGTGATGATCTTGCCCCTCGAATTGCGTGGCAAAAGCTCGATCAAGTACGTCCTGCCGGAAGACCAGGACAAACCGAAGCGCCAGACCTACCAACTATTCGTCGATGATGCCATCTGACGCCTCCATCGATTTCCATTAAGGGCTCCTTGCATGAACGATTCCACCAAACTGCGTACCGGCGGTCAGATTCTGATCGACCAACTGAAGATCCATGGCGTCAGCGCTGCATTCTGTGTGCCCGGTGAAAGCTACCTTGCCGCTTTGGATGCGCTCTACGATGCGCGGGACACCATCCGCCTTATCGTCGCGCGTCAGGATGGCAACGCGGCGTTCATGGCCGAGGCGTATGGCAAGGCGACCGGCACACCTGGCATTTGTTTCGTCACGCGCGGACCCGGTGCGACCAACGCATCGATCGGTGTCCACACTGCTTTTCAGGATTCCACACCGATGATCCTCTTTGTCGGACAAGTCGGGCGCGACATGGCCGATCGCGAAGCCTTCCAGGAGATCGACTTCCGTCGCATGTTCGGGCAGATGACGAAGTGGGTGGCGCAGATCGAAAGCGCCGAGCGGATTCCTGAATATGTAAGTCATGCATTTCATACCGCGACTTCCGGGCGACCGGGTCCGGTAGTGCTTGCTTTGCCGGAGGACATGCTGACCGATGTGGTGCATGCAACCGATGCGCGCCGTTACCAGTCGGTGCAAGCGAGCGCGTCGTCTGAGGATATGGCGCGCCTGGAGGTCATTCTCAAATCAGCCGAGCGGCCGCTTGCTATTCTGGGTGGCACAGTGTGGGGCGAGGCCGCCTGCGCGGATTTTCGCGCCTTCGCTGAAGCGAACGGTTTGCCGGTCGCAACCTCCTTTCGCTTCCAGGATCTTTACGATAACTTCGCCGAGAACTATGTTGGCGATGTCGGCATTGGCCTCAATCCTAAGCTTGCGCAGCGCATCGCCGAGGCGGATGTCTTGTTCGTCGTTGGCGCGCGCCTTGGCGAGATGACCACCAGCGGCTATACGCTGCTACAGGTGCCGGTGCCCAAGCAACGCTTGGTCCATGTGCATGCCGGTGCCGAGGAATTGGGCAGCGTCTATCAGGGTGAGCTGCTGATCAACGCCGGAATGCAGGCCTTCACTCGCGCGATTCGTCCGATGCGGATAGGCAACGGTGACCGATGGAAATCATGGCGAGAAGGCGCCCGTGCTGATTACGTGGCATGGCAAGCGCCGCGCCCGAGTCCGGGTAAGGTTCAGCTCGGTGAGATCGTCAAATGGCTGCGCGAGAACATGCCGGCCGATGCAATGGTGACGACCGGAGCGGGCAACTTCACTGGTTGGTTCCAGCGTTGGCTGCAATTCCGTCGCTGGCGCACGCAAGTCTCTCCGACCAATGGCGCGATGGGCTACGGGGTACCCGCTGGGGTGGCAACCAAGGTGGCCTATCCGGATCGCCTCGTCATCGCAGTGAGCGGTGACGGCGATTTCATGATGAGCGGTCAGGAACTCGCCACCGCCGTCCACCATAAGCTGAACGTCATTTTCATCGTCGTGAATAACGGGATGTACGGCACGATTCGGATGCATCAGGAGCGTGAATATCCGGGACGTGTCTATGCGACGGCACTTACCAATCCTGATTTTGGTGCGCTCGCCACCGCATATGGAGCGCATGGTGAAGTGGTCGAAGAGACCGCGCAGTTCGCGCCGGCCTTCGCGCGGGCGCGAGCTTCCGGAAAGCCTGCGTTGATTGAGCTACGCGTCGATCCGCAAGCGATTACCACGCAGACCACTCTTGATGCGATCAGGGCGCAGGCGCTTGCTAAGGCGGCGTCAAAGTAGAAATTTGTGCGGGGGATGGCGCGCTGCAGGTGTGGGCGGGACTGGCGCGGAGAAGCTCTTTCTGGTGTGGTGCGTTGGCATCGGTGCGGTTGGGGTACGAAGCGCCAACAAGAGGCCCCCGTATCAGCCTAGTCTCAATCTAGGGTGTTGCTACCATCGATCGTCGTCGTGATCGACGCCATGCCCCATTTCCAGTGCCACATCAAGATCATCGTCGTTGTCTTCGAAGTCATCACCGACATCGGCTTCACGATCCGCTTCGCGCTCTTGCTCGCGAAGCAGCGCGACTGCCATTTCAATGACATCCTCTCGACCTTCCAGCCCATGTGCTTTTTGGTAACGATCAATCGCCAACAGGGTGGCAGCGGGCAGGCTTAGCGTTACTTTTTCGACGCGCATGGTTCTCAATCTCCAAAAAATTCTTGTGTGCAGCTCGCACTGCAATGAGATCCAAGGCTATCGAGAGGTGGGTCAACCGTACTGCCAATTATGTTTGCCAACGATCAATGACGTTTCAACTTAGCGTGCGTTCGGTCACGCCAGTGCTCATCACGCTACGCAATCGGTGTCGCAGCGTCGCGTTGCAACACATGCTTGAGGAAGCGACCCGTGTGACTCGCTGCGATGCTCGCGATTTTTTCTGGTGTGCCAATCCCAACAATCGCGCCGCCGCCATCGCCACCTTCGGGCCCGAGATCGATAATCCAATCGGCAGTCTTGATTACATCGAGGTGATGTTCGATCACGACGATCGTGTTGCCGGCATCGCGCAACCGGCGCAGCACGCCAAGCAGCATCTCGACATCATGAAAATGCAGACCTGTCGTGGGTTCGTCAAGAATATAAAGCGTACGACCCGCTTCGCGTTTCGATAATTCGAGCGAAAGCTTCACGCGCTGCGCTTCGCCACCGGAGAGCGTGGTGGCGGCCTGTCCGAGGCGAATATAACCAAGACCTACATCCATAAGCGTTTTGAGCTTGCGTTCGACGACCGGAATCGCCGACAAGAACGTATGCGCGTGCTCGACCGTCATGTCGAGCACTTCGTGGATCGATTTGCCCTTGTAGAGAACGTCCAAGGTCTCGCGGTTGTAGCGCCGCCCCTGGCAGATGTCGCAGGTCACATACACATCTGGGAGAAAGTGCATCTCCACCTTGGTAACGCCATCGCCCTCGCAGGCTTCGCAGCGCCCGCCTTTCACATTGAACGAGAAACGTCCGGCGCCATAGCCACGCGCACGTGCCTCCGGAAGGCCCGCAAAGATCTCGCGAATCGGCGTGAAAAGACCGGTGTAGGTCGCCGGGTTCGAGCGTGGGGTGCGGCCGATCGGGCTTTGATCGACATTGACAACCTTGTCGAACTGATCAAGCCCGGTGAGGCTCTCATGCGGCGCGGGATCATTCGCTGCACCATTGAGATGGCGCGCGGCCGCATTGAAGAGTGTGTCGTTGATGAGCGTCGATTTGCCCGAGCCCGAGACGCCGGTGACGCACACGAAGAGCCCAACCGGAATGTCGACCGAAACGTTCCGCAGATTGTTGCCGCGCGCGCCATGGATGGTGATCGACCGTTTGGGGTCCGGTCGTAACCGGCGGTCGGCAAATGCGATGCGCCGCGCGCCCGAAAGATACTGCCCAGTCATCGATGCTGGGTTCTGGACGATCGACTGCGGCGTACCTTCTGCGATCACCATGCCGCCGTGTACGCCCGCACCTGGCCCAAGATCGATGACATGGTCGGCGGCGAGAATCGCTTCTTCATCATGTTCGACAACAACCACGGTGTTGCCAAGATCGCGCAGGCTGCGCAGCGTTTCGATCAGTCGCGCGTTATCGCGTTGATGTAAGCCGATCGATGGTTCATCCAGCACATAGAGCACGCCGGTCAGTCCCGAGCCGATTTGCGAGGCCAAGCGGATTCGCTGTGCCTCGCCGCCAGACAGCGTGTCCGCGGCACGGTCGAGAGACAGGTAGTCGAGTCCGACGTTGATCAGGAACCGGATGCGCGTGCCAATTTCGTGCACGATCCGATCAGCAATGACGGCCTTGTGTCTTGAAAGCGACAAGTCCGCGAAAAAAGCGGCGGTGCTCTTCAGGGGCAGCCGGCTCAATTCGAAGATGGCCTTGTCGCCCACGCGAACATGGCGCGCCTGAACACCAAGTCGCGAACCGTTGCATGCAGAACAGGCGCGACGATTGCGAAATTTGGCTAACTCTTCGCGAACCGCGATGGAATCCGTTTCCTTATAGCGGCGCTCTAAGTTTGGCACGACGCCTTCAAAGGGGTGTCGTTGTGTGACTGTCTTGCCGCGCTCATTTAAGTACGAGAAAGCGATGATGTCAGGGGCGCCGTTCAAGATGACCGTGCGCACCTTTTCCGGAAGCGATGCGTAAGGCGCCTCGACGTCGAAATCGTAGTGGTTCGCAAGGCTAGTGAGCAACTGAAAGTAGAACTGGTTGCGACGATCCCAGCCGCGAATCGCACCGTCGGCCAGCGACAGACCCGGGTCCGCCACCACCCGGTTCGGATCGAAGAATTCAACCGTGCCGATGCCATTGCATTCGCTACAGGCACCGATCGGACTATTGAAGGAAAAGAGCCGCGGTTCGAGTGGCGCGAAGGAATAGCCGCAAATGGAGCAGGCATGCTTCGCCGAGAAGACGTGCCGGATCTCGGCGTCGTCGCGTTGTTCAGCCGCCACCGCAAGCCCACCGGCTATGCGTAGCGCGGTTTCAAACGATTCCGACAATCGTTGCTTTGCATCGGCTCGCACCCGCAGCCGGTCGATGACGACTTCGATCGTGTGCTTGCGGTTCTTGGCGAGCTTTGGGGCTTCGTCGATTTCGTAGGTCGTGCCATCGATCCGGACGCGCACGAAGCCTTGTCCGCGCAATGATTGCAGAAGATCGGTCTGTTCCCCCTTGCGTTCGCTCAGCACCGGGGCAAGCACCGTGATGCGCGCATCCGCCGGCAGGGCGAGCACATGATCGACCATCTGACCAATCGACTGTGTTTCGAGCGCGAGAGCGTGTTCGGGGCAGTAGGGCGTACCGACGCGCGCATAGAGCAGGCGCAGGTAGTCGTGGATTTCGGTAATGGTGCCGACCGTTGAGCGCGGATTGTGGCTGGTGGCCTTTTGTTCGATCGAAATCGCCGGCGACAGCCCTTCGATTTGATCGACATCGGGCTTTTCCATCAGTTCGAGGAATTGCCTCGCATAGGTCGACAAGGATTCAACATAGCGTCGCTGCCCTTCGGCATAGAGCGTGTCAA
>CAMDRJ010000040.1 GCA_945906755.1 Klebsiella pneumoniae
TCCTGGTGAACAGCGCGAGTTTGATCTTCTTTCTCTTGGGCACGACGGCCAGCCCGGCGGCACCGGCGAAGCGGCTGACATCACAAACTGACCGAACGCCATGCGCTACGAAGTCCGCGCTTTGAAGGGGCATGAAGGCATTGTGTCGGTTGCGATCGACGCGACCGACGAAGCCTCCGCTATCGAACAGGCGCGCACCCAGGGCTTGGCTGTGCTGTCGGCGCGGCCTAGTCGAGCCTGGCCGACGCTGGCCCGATCGTTCGATCGTGGTTTCCCGCTGGTCCTGTTCAGTCAGGAACTGGTGGCATTGCTGGATGCCGGGCTGTCGCTGCCGGAAACGCTTGAAACGATGGTGGAAAAAGAAGGCCGCAGCGAAACGCGTGCGGTGCTCACGCAAGTCCGCGACAAACTGTTCGAAGGGCGTTCGTTTTCCCAGGCGCTCGAAGCGTTCCCGCAGGTGTTTCCCGCACTCTATACGGCCACCGTACGTGCGTCGGAGCGCACCGGCGATCTATCCGAATACGCCTGCCAAGCAGCGCGAGTATGTCGAAACGGTGGTGCGCAGCTTCTATTTGTCGAATGCGGATGTGAAACAGACCGCTGCCATGATTCGCGCGCTGGTGAAGACACGCGATCTGTTCATCGACGAGAAGCTCAATCTCGTGGTGATGAAAGACACGCCGGAAGCGGTTCGGTTACCTTGGCCGACTGTTCCGCACCGATAATGATCAACAGGGCAAGACGGAAATCGTTTTGCTCATCACCCCGCGCATTGTGCGCAATCTGATGCGACCAGACACCGTGGCCGCGCAATTCTCGGCCGGCACCGATGCGTCGCCTGGCGCCGCGCCGCTTCGCATTGCCTCGACGCCACCGCGTTCGATGAACCTCGTGCCTTCGCTGGGTACCGTGGCGGGCGTTGCAGCGCCGGTGCAGCGACCGCTGCTGCCACTCGGTTCACAGACCTCCGATCGCGTGGCGCCCCAGGAGTCGGTATCGCTCTCGCTTGCCGGCCCCCCGGACGTGGGGATCGGCCAGGAGTTCTCGGTATTGATCGGCATGCCGTCGGCGAATCAAGGCATTGCGGCCAACGTCGAACTGCAATTTGATCCGGCTGCATTGCAGCTGGCCCGCAGCGCCTCGCCCGCCAGTGACGGCGGCCGGGCATTGGTCGAGGTGCGCGGGCCGGCGATTGCGGGCGCGCCGGCCACGATAACCGAAGTGCGCTTTCGCGTGATTGCGAAGGGTCCGCAGTCAACGCAAATACGCATTGGCGATGTCAATGCCGTGAACAATCAGGGGCAAGCCGTGCTGGTCGTCGCACCCGGTGCGCACTCGCTCAACATCGTGCAGTCGCAAGGCGCGAACCGCTAACTTTATGCGCGGGGCGATGCCAAAGTGGTTGACTGCGAACAGTCGTCCGATCGACTGCGGCTTTACCCTCATCGAATTGGTGGTGACTATCGCCATCATCGGTATCCTTACCACGGTTGCGCTGCCGCTTGCGGAGTTGTCGATTCAGCGCGCCAAGGAAAGCGAGTTGCGCTCCGGCTTGCGGCAGATTCGCACCGCGATCGACGAATACAAGAAGGCCGCCGACGAAGGCAAGGTCGAACGCAAGGCTGATGAATCCGGCTTCCCGCCCACACTCGATCTGCTGGTGGCAGGCGCCGAGAATCCAAAGGACCCCGCGCGCAAGAAGACGTATTTTCTGCGGCGCATCCCACGCGATCCGTTTGCCGAGGAGCAAAATATCCCGGCTAGTCAGACATGGGGGTTGCGAAGCTATCAAAGCTCGGCGGAGTCGCCGCAACCCGGACGCGACGTCTACGACGTGTACTCCCGCGCCTCAGGCGTCGGATTGAATGGTGTTCCTTACCGTGAGTGGTAAAACAATGGGCCGCGAACAACGCTGCATGCCAGATTCATTTTTTGTATGCCGCGCCGCGAAGCGCGGCTTTACGCTGATTGAACTGCTGATCGTCATGGCCATCATCGGCGTGTTGCTGACGGTTGCACTGCCGCGCTATTTCGGCAGCGTTGATCGATCAAAGGAGGTCACGCTCAAACAAACGTTAGCGGTGACGCGGGAAGCGCTGGACAAATTCTTCGCCGATAACGGTCGCTATCCGGAATCGCTTGGCGAGCTTGCCGAGCGCCGGTACTTGCGCGCGGTGCCGATCGATCCGATCGCCGAATCCACCGATAATTGGGTCATCGTTCCACCACCCGCCGATAGCAACGTGAAGGGGAGCGTGTACGACATCAAGAGCGGTGCTCCTGGTAAGACGGCCGATGGCGTCGATTTCGCAGCGCTCTGAACGCATACCCGGTTGCGCCCGAGGATTCACTTACATCGGGTTGTTGATCATGGTCGCCTTGGCGGGCATTGCGCTCGCCGGCGCCGGTACGCTTTGGAGCACGACGGTCAAGCGTGAGCGTGAAGCCGAGCTGCTATTCGTCGGCGAGCAGTTCCAGCGCGCCATCACCGCGTACTACGAGCAGGGGCCAGCCGGTGTCCGGCAATTTCCCGCGAAACTGGAAGATCTGCTTCAGGATCGCCGCTTCCCCACCACGCGCCGTCACTTGCGCAAGGTGTTTTTTGATCCGATTACCGGCACGCGGGACTGGGGCTTCGTACGCGGCCCGGGCGGCGGCATCACGGGTGTCTTCAGTCAATCCGAGGCAGCGCCGATCAAGCGCGCGGAGTTTGCCACCGCCTACGCGCAATTTGCCGCTGTCAAGTCGTATCGCGATTGGAAGTTCGTCCATCGGCAGGAAGCGTCGCCCAGTGGTGGCGCCAAACCCGCCGCACCCGGTACGCCGGCGACCAGCGGTCAACCGAGCGGTCCGGTGCCCGCGACGCCCGCACGAACGCCCTGAGCATAGTGTTACGCTCAAGCGCAGGCCAATCGACCGCGACGTGATCTTGGAGACCTATTGCGATGGCTGATCAATTCGACCTCGTCATCCGTCATGGCGCTGTGCTTGACGGCACCGGCTCGCCTGAGCAAGCGGCCGATGTCGCGGTGACGGACGGGCGTATCGCCGCGGTCGGCCATGTCGCGGGCATTGGCCGGCATGAAATCGATGCCACGGGCTGCATCGTGACACCGGGCTTCGTGGACATTCACACCCATTACGATGGTCAGGTTACTTGGGAGAACCGCATGGTGCCCTCGTCGTCGCATGGCGTCACGACGGTGGTGATGGGCAACTGCGGCGTCGGCTTTGCTCCATGCCGACCGACTGATCACGAACTGCTGATTCAATTGATGGAGGGCGTAGAGGATATTCCGCATCCGGTGCTCGCCGCAGGCGTGCCATGGCAATGGGAAAGTTATCCTGACTATCTCGATTTTCTCGGCCGCCGCCGCTATGACATGGATATCTGCGGCTACCTTCCGCATGGGCCGCTCAGGGTGTACGTGATGGGGCAGCGCGGGGTCGCGCGGGAGCCAGCGACGGAGGTCGATATCGCGCGCATGGCAACCCTCGTGCGTGAGGCGATGGCGGCCGGTGCAATGGGCGTTTCGACTTCCCGCACGTTCTTCCACCGGTCGAGTGATGGTACGACGGCGCCTACCTTCGAAGCAGCCGATGAAGAATTGACCGCCCTCGCGCTCGCGTTGAAAGACGCGGGCAAAGGCGTGATCCAGATGATTACCGATTGGGATCACACCGAGGCAGCCTTTGCCAGAATGGAAGGTCTGGTGGAAAAATCAGGCCGCCCGCTGTCATTCACGATGCTGGAAGGCGAAACAAATGGGCCGCTCTCAACACGCTGGCCCGAAATTCTCGATTGGGTGAGCGCTGCCAATGCGCGCGGTTTGCCGATCAAGGCGCAGGTCGCCAGTCGCGCGGTGTGTCTCTTGTTTGGGCATGAACTCACGCTCAACCCGTTCTACAGCACGTCTACTTATCGATCGCTTGCGTCTTTGCCATTCGAGCAACGCGTGGCGGCCCTCGGTCGCCCCGAAGTGCGGGCGCGGATTCTCGCTGAGCCGATCGATGCCGATCCGGCCAATGTGCTGGGCCGGCTCATTCGCGATTTCTCCCGCATGTTCGCGCTCGGTGATCCGCCCGACTATGAGCCGTCACTCGAAGATAGCGTGGCCGCCATGGCAAATCGCCAGGGCTGCACCCCGGAGTCATTGGCCTATGAACTCATGTTGGAGCGGGGCGGGCGCGGCATTCTCTACTACACGGTCGCCAATTACGTGCAAGGTTCGCTCGAATCGTGCCTCGCGATGATGCGTCATGCCGGTTCGATCGTCGCACTGGGTGATGGCGGCGCGCATTGCGGAACGATTTGCGATGGCAGCTATCCGACCTATCTGCTAACCCATTGGGCGCGTGACCGAACGCAAGGCGATCGGCTCTCACTTCCTACGATTATTCGCGCCATGACGAAGGAAACGTCGGAAGCAGTGGGCTTGTTGGATCGAGGAATTGTGGCGCCTGGTTACAAGGCCGACCTTAATGTCCTTGCGCCGGAAAAGATGCGCCTGCACGCGCCGGAAATCGCCTACGATCTTCCGGGTGGTGGGCGCCGCTTGTTGCAACGTGCCGACGGCTATCTCGCCACCATCGTGAACGGGGAAATTGTCTATCAAAATGGTGAGGCGACCGGCATGCTACCTGGACGACTCGTGCGCGGGCCGCAGCGTTCGGCCGCACGCTGAGTTCGTATCGGCACGCCTTGCGCGGCTGGCAAGACTATTCGCAAGCTGCGTTGCCTTCCTTGCCGGCAACGCGTTAGCCCAAACGTCACCATGGCAAGGTGAGTTCGATGCTGCGCTAAAGCAGCGTGAATTGACCAAAGCGTTCGCGATCGTGAAAGACGCGGCGGATCGCGGTGAGCCGCACGGCAAGTATCTCCAGGCGGTCATGACCCGGGACGGCGTGGGAACCCTTCGCGACACCACGCGCGCACGTCAAGGATTCGCGGATCTCGCAACCGACGGGCATACCTTGTCGAAAGTTGCGCTTGGTGAATTGATGCGCGGCGGCATTGGCGGTCCGAAAGACCTCGACGGTGCGGCGCTGCAGTTTCGGCAGGCGGCCGACCAGGGCAACGCGCTCGCCATGATTCATCTCGCGCGGCTGTATCGATCGGCCGAGTTTGTGGATCGCGACGATGTGCGCGCCTATGAGTGGGCACTGAAATCGGCGAATGCGGGACATGTTCCTGCCTATGGCGTGGTGGGCTATCTCATTTATACCGGCACGGGCGTCACCAAGGACCCCGATATCGCGGTGGCTTGGTTGAAGAACGGCTATGAAAAAGGCGATCTCACCTCGCGCACGTATTATGGCCTCGCACTCGCCACCGGCACCGGCGTTTCTCGGAACGCAGCGCTTGGCGGGCAGCTGATGAATGAAGCGGCCGATGCCGGCAATGTCGATGCGATGATCACACTCGCCAACCTGCACCAGGTTGGGCAGGTGCTGCCGCGCGACTATATGCGCGCCTACCTGTGGGCAAACGTTGCTATTGCTCGCGGTGTTACGAGCGCAAGTCTTTTGATGCTCCGGGACGATCTGGAAAAGCGCTTGTCCGCGGAGCAGCTCGGCTCGATGCAAAAGCAGGCACGCGAATGGAAGCCGCTCGCGGCGGCGCGACCCATCTCGGGCGGCGCGGATACGCGTGCCACGCCCACACGTGGTACCGGCACCGGATTCTTCATCTCGGCCAATGGCCATATGCTCACGAATCAACATGTCATCCGCGGCTGTCGTCGGATTACGACGGAGGGCCATGGTGACGCGACGATTCTGACCAGCGATACCAAGACGGATTTGGCGATCCTGAAAGTCGAGCGGCCCGCGGACCAATGGGCGACGGTGCGCATCGAGCCACCGCGACTTGGTGAAAGTGTGTACGTATTCGGATACCCGCTGCAGGGTGTCCTCTCGTCGGGCGGTAACTTCACATCCGGCGTCGTGAGCGCGCTGGTTGGCCTCAGGAATGATCCAACGCGCTTGCAAGTGTCGGCGCCGATTCAACCAGGCAATAGCGGTGGTCCGGTCATGGATCAATCCGGTCGGGTGCTGGGTGTTACCGTCTCGACGGCAAACACTATGCGCATTGCCAATGCGACCGGCACCCTTCCGCAGAATCTCAATTTCGCGGTGCACGGATTATTCGCGCGAGCACTGGTCGAAGCGAACGGCTTGTTTCTCGATCCACCAACGACGCGCGCCGTGCCGATGACTTCCGAAGAACTGGCCGAGCGTGCCAGGCGCTTCTCCACGCTCTTGACCTGCTATCGATCCTAGCGGCCCGGCTTGGTGCCGATCACATGCCCTATCTGCCAGGGGCGTGGCAACACCGCATGCGCCGCCTTCACCGCCGCCAGATGCGGCAACAGCTCCTCGGGAAACGGCGAAGTCTTGCGGATGCGCGTGTCGACATGGGACGACATCGACTCGAAGCTCGCTGCGAGAAAGCCCTCCTTCGCATGGAACATTTCCATATAGAAGTGCAGGCGCTTCGTATCATGATCGAGCAGCCGCGATTCGAATCGGAGTGTGTCGCCCTGTTTGACTTCACGCAGATAGTTGAGATGCGATTCGAGCGCGAAGGTCGTCGAGTGATTGCGCTTGCGAAACTCCGGCGTGAGGCCGATCTGGTGAAAGAACGACTCGGAGGCGGTGTCAAACGCAACCAGGTAATAGCCGATGTTCATATGGCCGTTGTAGTCGATCCACTCGGGGCGAACGACTTCCGGTGCATGGGCGAATGGGGTTTGGATAGGCATAGCGATGAAAGATTCGGGTTGGATTAGAGGACGGCAACGATCTTGCCGATATGGCCGTCGGTCTCCATGAAGCGCTTGGCCGCGGGCAGCTCCTTGAAATCGAACACGCGATCGACGACCGGGCGAATTGCACCGCTCACCATATGGGGCAACACGACGTCTCGGAAGCCCTGTGTTGTTTCAGCGCGCTCGGCGGGCGTGCGCAATTTTTGGCTGACACCGATGATGCGCAGGCGATTGATATGGACGGCCAGCAAATCCATCTCCGGCATCACCATACGATCGACATAGCCCACGATGACCAGCGTGCCGCGATAGCAAAGCGATCGCAGCGACTCGGTGACCACCGTGCCGCCGACGTTGTTGACCGAAACCTTCGCACCGCGTCCGCCGGTGGCATCGCGTACCTTGGAGGCAAACGTCGGTGCGCGGCTCGGAACGCCTGCATCCATGCCGATCGATTTGAGGCGTTCGAGTTTTGCCGTCGATCCGGTGGTGCCGAAGGATTTGAAGCCAAGCGCCTTGCAGATTTGAATGGCGGCGACACCAACGCCGGATGACGCGGCGGGAATCAAGGCCCAATCGCCCGGCACGCATAGCCCCTCGACGATCAGTGAATCATAGGCGGTGATGTAGGTGATGCCGGCGCCGGCAGCGGTCTGCCAATCGAACGAGGCGGGCATGCGATTGACTTCGCCCGCTTGCATGCTCGCGACTTCCGCAAACGCGGCATCGGCGCGACCAAACACGCGATCGCCAATGCTGAGCCCCTTCACATTGGCACCGACCGCGATGATTTCTCCAGCACCTTCATAGCCGGCCGTTTTCACTGCGCCGGGCGCATGCAGCCCATAACCGGAAACGAACTCACCGCGATTCAGCGCCACGGCACGCATCTTCACCAGCACGGCGTCCGGTTTCAGGGCCGGTTCGGGCACCTCGCGGGGCACCAATTCCATCGTATCGCCATCGATCCAAAAGCTTTTCATTGCATCATCCCCTGGCCAAATTAGACTGGCCTGGATCGTACCGCGGGCGGGGATTGTTCGGTGACAGGTGAATGAATTCAGTGAAAAGTGAAGGGTGATCACCTCTCACTTTTCACTCTTCACGGGCGTCAGGTCCACATGCTCCTGCGCGATCAACCGCTCGACAATCCTGCGCGCCTGCAAGCCCCCGGTATCGGCTGCAAGGTTCAGGCGCGGCGCATCGGGTGCGAGATCGATGTTTTGTTGTTGTCCGCGAATGATGGCGAGGTCTTCCATGAACGCGCCATGCACCAGCTGGAAGTCCACATCGGTGATGGTCGGATCGTCCATTCCGAAATCCTGCGCCTGAGCCCAGAAGTAGTGCGATGTTCGCGCCGTTGCGGGCGTGATCGCATTGAGATTGCGCGTGGTGACGCCCTGGCTGCGATCGCCATTGCGGGCGCCGGACCCTGCTTTGGCCGCGCCGATATCGAGCCGCACCATTGCGGGCGGCGAAAATTCAAGATGCATCCAGCGATCGACGCGATCGTCTTTCTTGAAATTGCCAAGGAGCCGAAAGTAAGGCGGTACTTGGGTATCCAGCACCCAGCGTTCGACGCGGACCGAATTGCCGTCGCGCTCGGTCTTTACCGCAATATCGTTTGGGGGAATGGCGGTGTCGGCGAGCGAGGTCAGATGCAGAAAAGGCAGATGCGTCAGGTCGCAGAGATTCTCCACGATCAAGAGGTAGTTGCCCTCGACATCCAATCGCTCGCCTTTGAATCGCCAGCCCGGGTCGCCCAGCCAATGAAAATCTTCAATGAGCGCCGGATCGGCAAGGGCCGGGTCACCCATCCAGATCCAGATCCAATGGAATTTCTCGACCACCGGATAGCTGCGTACGCATGCGGTCGGTGGAATCGTGTCCTGCGATGGAATGCGCGCGCACGCACCGTCTGGCGCGAACGTCAGCCCGTGGTAGCGGCATTCAACGTTATCGCCTTTGACCCGGCCCATCGAGAGCGGTGCATGCCGATGCGGGCAGCGGTCTTCGAGCGCGACCGGCTTGCCGTCTGCCTTGCGATAGAGCACCACCGGCTCGTCCAGGAGAATGCGTCGCATGAGCTGCAGGCGATGGACTTCATAGTCCCATGCGGCGACGTACCAGCAATTGCGAAGGAACATCATGCGTCCTTTGAGTTCTGGCAGCATTTCCAGGTTAGGTTGAGAATAGCTCGTTGCAGGACCCATTCTAAGGAGGACGACAGATGTTTGATATGACCAAGCAGGGGAAACAGTCGCGCGCGATGCTGAAGGGCTTGCTAGCCATGATCGGTGCTACGGCGATGATGATCGGTGCAGTGGGTAGCGCGGTCGCGGCACCCTCCGGTCCGCCGATCCGCATTGGTGGCACGCTGGCGTTGACCGGCCCATTGGCCTCGACCGCCATGATTCACAAAATCGTGGGCGACATTTACGTCGAGAACCTCAACAAAGCCAATGGCTTGCTCGGTCGGCCGGTCGAGTGGGTGCTCTATGACGATCAATCGCGACCGGATGTGGCGCGCGCCCTCTACGACAAGCTGGTGACCGGTGACAAGGTTGATCTGCTGATGGGTCCGTACGCAACCGGTGCGATTCTTTCTGCGATCGCGGTGGCCGAGCGGCATTCAAGGTTGTTGGTCCACCACACCTTCGGGATTCCAAAGCTCGCCAAATACGACAAGCAATTTTCGGGCAATCCGTCGGGCTTCGATTTCGAAACCACGTTTCCTAACAAGGTAATCGACGGCATCATGTCGGGTGATAAGAAGCCAAAGACGATTGCAATCATTACCAGCAAGTTCTCCTCCGTCCATTTCATGTCGGTGGGCTTGCGCGAGGTCGCGAAGAAGCGCGGCCTGCAGGAAGTCCTGTATCTCGAATTTGAATTCGGCAATCGCGATTTCGGACCGATCGCGGCCCGTGTTCGCGATGCGAATGCGGATTTTCTGTGGATGGGGGCGATCGGGCTGGAAGGCAATATGCTGCTCGAAGCGTTGAAGAAACTCGATCACACGCCAAGAAACCACTTCCACCTGTATCCGGCGCCGGGGCCGCTTGCCAATGCGCCGGAAGGCAATCTAGCAATGGCGCAGACTGCGTTCGAGGATCACGCACCTCTTAATACTTCTCCGGTTGCGGCCGCGTTCACCAAGGCGTTCAAGGAGCGGGCGATCAAGGCGAACCTGCCTTATGTTGAAGCCGACAATCAGGCTTCGAACTCCTATACGGCCTGGCAGGTCCTTGAGGCCGCGGTCACGGCGACCAAGAGTCTCGACGACAACGTGCTCGCCAAGTACATCAAGGCCAATCGCTTCAATACCGTCAATGGCACGCTGCGCTTTGACGGGGCAAACAACTATGGCGACGATCTCTCGAAGGTAAAGCAGGTACAAAACGGCAAATGGGTGGTCGTTTGGCCGCCGGAATTTGCCCCACCTGGCACCAAGATCATCTTGCGATAGCACCTAGGGAAACGCTGATTAAGCTATCTTTCGCAATCAGCGTGACCATATTTTTCAGGGAGTTACGAGGGGGCGAGCCCCCTTGTTCAGTTATTCCCTATCCTCCTGCGACCACCGCGCCAAATAGCGCGGGCGTCGCGGTGGCGATCGGCTCGGCAGGCCGGCGCGTGCTCCGAGCCTTGTTGAGCATCGCGAGCAAATCGGCGGCAGGGACGGGCTTCCCATAGAGATAGCCCTACGCAATACGACAACCGTGGTCCTGGAGAAAGCTCGCCTGGTCCACGGTCTCCACACCTTCTGCGACGACTTCGAGATTCAGGCTGTTGGCGAGTGCGATGATGGCGCGGGTAATCGCCGCGCCGTCGGCGTTTTGCGTGGATTCCTGGACGAAACTTCGATCGATCTTGAGCACATCGAGCGGAAAGCGCCGCAGATACGCGAGCGACGAATACCCGGTGCCGAAGTCATCGATTGCGATGCGAATGCCTTGGTCGCGCATCCATTGCAGAATTTCCACCGTTTCGTTGATGTCTCGCATCAACATGCTTTCGGTCACCTCGATCTCCAGAAATTTCGCTTCGAGTCCGGTGGTCGCGACGGCGCTGCGAATCGTCTCGGTGAGGCCGGCGTGACTGAAGTTCTGCGCTGACATATTGACCGCCACCGTTAAGGAACGATGCCCAAGCGCATGCCATTCGGCCATCGGCAGCCAGAGTTGTGGTCGAAGCAATGAACGGCGCAAATTCAGGCCAAATGGTGTTGGTCACGATTTGCGTGAGCGCTTCATTGTGCTTTTCGCCCGAGCGTACCAGGTCGCGCAGCGCAACTTCCCGATAGAGAATGCTCAGCCCGACCGACGCAACGACGATCGAACAGAGACTCGTAATCGAGAAAAATCGAAGCAGATTAAACATGGAAGGTCCCAACGGCCTTGATGGGTGAATCCAGTAGGTGATAACGAGCGTGCGACGTTCGTATCGTTATCGTCTGAATCGACCGATCTCTTGATTGTCTTGGCCGCATCCCAAGGCATAGCGGCCAAATTTTTGGGCATATTCCCAACTGCGGCACCAGCCTGCGGATGCGGCGCGGTCGCCCATCAGCGGGCAAACAATCCAGCCTCCTACGCTGGCGCAGGAGGCTTCGTGCTTGCTAAAGCTTTACCGGTTGCCCGCTTCGCGAAGAACTAACAATCGCCTCGAATACTTCGACGCCATGACGGATGTCGGCAACCGGAATCGGGTAGGCAGTCTTGGTGCGAATGGCATTGCCGAATGCTTCGAGTTCAGCTTTCAATGGGTCGAAATTCTTGGTTTCGATGATCTCGGGCACCGATGCGGCAGGTTGGCCATGCGGCATGACTTCTGGGACGGTCACGACGCGCAGGAGATCAAGCGAAGGCGTGGAGATCTCTGCCAAGGCCTTGGTGCCGTACACCGCAAAACGGTAGTTGAGCGCAGAGGCGGTCGACATCACGAGGCTTCCCACCATGCCGCTCGCAAATCCAAAGACGATGGTCGTGCCGTCATCGATATGCGGTGCCACGCGACGCCTGCTCATGCAGTAGACCTCGTCGATGCGCCCGAACAGATCGATCATGCCATCGACCACATGGACACCAAGTGCGGTCAATCCACCGGCAGGCACCTCAGCGGGATCGAGTCGCCAAGAATCTTTCGGCAGTCGAAGGC
The DNA here is from genome assembly GCA_945906755.1 of Klebsiella pneumoniae. Lineage (GTDB taxonomy): Bacteria > Pseudomonadota > Gammaproteobacteria > Burkholderiales > SG8-39 > SHXR01. The sequence goes on from CAMDRJ010000040.1 coordinate 11,931, forward strand.
CAACCGGTGCGCTCGCATCGCCCGCGCATTGCGTGACCGTGCCAAGGCTGCCTTCGCGCAATCGCTCCTTCAATTCCACCATCGAGGGATGAAAACGCCGCTGATAGCCCACCGCCAGAACGATTCCCGCTTTAGCCGCCGCATTGAGTGCTTCGTCGGCCGCACGCAGGTGTAGCGCAAACGGCTTTTCAACAAAGACGTGCTTGCCTGCTTTGGCGGTCTGCACCACCTGGTCGGTGCGCTCGTTGTGTTTGGCCGCATAGACCACCGCATCGATCGATGGGTCAGCGAGAATCGTGCTGATGTCATCATGCTGCTTTAGATTCTTGGCTCGGCAAAATTCCTCGCCCTTGGCGCGGGTTCGGTTGTGTGCGGCGGTGAAGCGAATCACATCGCTCTTGCCTTGCACCGATTCGACCAGCGTCTTGCCCCACCAGCCCAGCCCTACGATTGCTGCATTGATCATGTTAGATTCCGAATTTATTGTCCACGTGCCGCATCCGCGACCCGCCGACTATAGCGTGCATCGGACGGCTCACGCCGCTCCTGCAAGATGAATGCCGCCGCCTTGAGCGACAGCACGTCGTTGGTGCCGTCCGAATGAAGAAAACTCAGCGCATCGCGCATCAGTTTCTCGACCGGATTTTTCTTCATGTAGCCGGTGGCGCCCCATAATTCCATCGCGTCTTTGACCACCGCGACCGATTCTTCCGCCGCGAAAATCTTCGCGAGGCTCGCATGTTTGCGATCGAAATCCGGTTGCCGGCAATTCCAGCCGGCGTACCAGAGGTACGAGCGTGCCGCCTGCAATTTCATCGCCATACGGGCAAGCCGTACCTGTTGAATCTGATGCTCGATGATCGGCTTGCCGCCTTGCGTGCGCTCGAAGGCGTACTGCAGGCTCACATCGTAGGCGCGCTGCGCGACCCCGAGCACGGTTGCGCCGGCTTGAATGTTCGAACCAAAGCCAAGCAAGAAACGTCCGAGTGCGGGCAGCGATGCACCGACTTCACCGACCCGGTCGCGATCGGGAATCTCGACGTTCTCGAATTGGAGCGTGCCGTTTTGCACCGTGCGTTGACCCATCTTGTCCCAGATTTCGGGCACGGTGAATCCAGGCGCATCACCAGGCACGAGAAAGCCGGTGAGGCTCGAGGTCAGCATCCCTTTCGGATCGGTGCGCGCAATGATGTAATAGAGCTTCGCAAGGCCGCCATTGGAGATGTAGCGTTTGCTGCCGTTCAGAATCCATTTGTCCCCTTTGCGTACGGCCGACATCTGCATGCCCGAACCCGGCGCATCGTATGGCAGCAAGTTGTCGCTTGCGTGCAGGGGTTCGGTGGCGCCAACGCCAAGCAAGAATTCCGGATCCTCGACGACGCGCGGAATCCAGCGCTTGCGTTGCTCGTCGTTGGTGAGATGCGAAAGCGCCGTCATGATCTTCCAGCTTTGATCAAAGGCAACCGCAAGGCCCAGATCACCATAGGCGATCTGTTCGCCCACCATGGCAAGCGTCAGGACGTCCGCGCCACCGCCACCAAATTCCTTGGGCACGGAGAGCGTACGAAGGCCGCGCTTGGACGCCTCGCGGATCACCTGCCAATCGAAGGCTTGGTCGGGCTTGGCAATCCGATCGGCCCGCTCGGCCGCGGGAATAACGATTTCGGTCGCAAAGCGTTGCGCGATCGCGACCCATTCCTTTTGTTCGGGCGACGGCGAGAAATCAATCATCGGGTTCTCCTTGGCTGCGGGTCAGTCGGCGGGCTTCGCTTGCATCGCGATTGCCGGATAACACGCTTGAATTACAACACGAACCGGGCGAGGATGACGGCAGGCATGTATTGCGCAGACAGGGGTGGAAGATGGTAACCAAGCGGCAGTGGACAGTGATTCGCGGCGGACGCCTGCTCGATGCATCGCGGCATCGCGCTGATCGGTGCGATATCTTGATCGACGGTGATGTCATCAAGGAGGTCGGCAAACCGGGTTTGGCAGCGCCCGCGGCGGCGACCGTTTTCGATGCACGCGGCAAGTTGATGCATCCAGGCCTTATCAATGCGCATACGCATGGCCATGGTGGACTGGCCAAGGGGATGGGCGATCGGTGGACGCTTGAGTTGCTGCTGACCGCGGGGCCGTGGCTCAACGGCAATCGCACGATTGAAGATCGTTATCTCAGCACCGTCATCGGCGCCGCGGAAATGGTATTGAAGGGCTGCACCGCCTGCTATGACCTCACCGTGGATTTCCCTACGCCAAGCGTCGAGGGGCTCACGGCCGCAGGTCGTGCCTATGAGGAGATCGGCATGCGTGCGGTGCTTGCGCCAATGGTGTCTGACATCAGTTTCTTCGAGGCTATCCCCGGGCTTATGGAGATGCTCACCCCTGCCCTGCAAAAAGATGTCGCGCGCCTAAAACAGGCGCCTGGCAAGGAAACGCTCAAGAATATTCGTCAAGCACTGCGCAAATGGAAATTCGATCACGACAGTGTGCGTCCGGCGGTGGCGCCCACCATTCCGCATCATTGTTCAGACGCATTCTTAACGGGCTGTCGCGACCTCGCAAAAGAATTTGCAGTCGGCTTGCATACCCATGTGGCCGAATCGAAGGTGCAAGTGATCGCGGGCTTGCGCCGGTATGGTTCTACGCTCACCGCGCATTTGGACAAGCTCGGTCTGATCGGCCCGGACTTCACTGTTGCGCACGGTGTCTGGCTCGATGCAGACGATCAGCGTCTTCTTGGCGATCGCGGGGCATCGGTCGCCCACAACCCCGGCAGCAATATGCGACTTGGCAATGGCTTGGCCGATATGCGCGGCATGCTGGGTCGCGGCGTGAATGTAGGCATCGGTACCGATGGTTCGAGTTGTTCGGACAATCAGAACATGTATGAGTCGATGCGGCTTGCCTCCATGGTCTCGAAGGTGCAGGGCCCCGATTGGCAGCAATGGATCACCACTGAAGAAGTCGTGCATGCAGCGACTGTGGGTAGCGCGAAGGCGCTCGGCTTCGGCGATCGCATCGGGCGTATTGCGGCGGGCTATAAAGCCGATATCGTTTTTCTGGACACCGAGCATATCAATTGGATCCCGTTCAATGATGCGACCAATGCGCTCGTGCATATCGAAGACGGGTCGGCGGTTCACTCCGTCATGATCGGCGGCAAACTCGTCGTGGCGGATCACAAGCTCGCCACGATCGATCTGGCCAAGCTGTCGCGCGATGTCGAGAACGCGCGTACCCGTCTTGAACGCCTCAATCGCGACCATCGCAAGCTCTATGAGCGGCTGGAACCGATCGTCGGCACCTATTGTCCGGGGCTGGCGAAGACGCCCCTTCATATCCACCGGTTTGGTGCATGCCACCACTGACGCTTGCCGGCACGGGTAGGTGTGCTCATACGTGGCCGCAACCGCTGAATTACCTCCGAAATGGGCCGCTTATTAAGGCATTGAGCCGGCCCGCATTCCGTCAGCATGATTGGAACGCGGCGAGTGCGCGAACCGCAAATGATTGCGGCGCATCAACATGCGGATCTCCGCTTCGCCAAGACGATCAGAAGGCCTCCCATGCTGTGCGCTCGACATCCCTGCGGTCCGCCGATCGATTCGGTCGCATTAAGATTGCTCGGTGCCATTGCAGCAACGCTCGTCTTGCTATGCGGCCTCACAGCTGCGGTAGCGGCGCGTCCGTTTGTCATCGGCTCGATCTCGACTGCGCCTGGGGCGGAGACGAAGCTTTATTACCCTCTCGCGGCGTTCCTCGGGCGCAACCTCGGTGAATTCGGCTTTGACGGCGGCAAGGTAAGTGTTTCACGGGATATTCCCGGGCTGATCAGCCTCTTCGACGCGGGACTGATCGACCTTTACATCGACAGTCCTTATCCGCTGCTGGCGGTGAGTCAGGCGACCGGCACGAAAGTTATTTTGCGCCGCTGGGAACATGGCAAACCCGACTACCGCTCGATCATCGTGGTTCGCAAGGAAAGCGATATCCGCAATAAAGCGGGTTTGAACGGCCGGGTGATTGCCTTCGTAAGCGATTTCTCTACCTCGGGATATTTGCTGCCAAAGCTTGCCTTGCAGGCAGTCGGTCTATCGCTCACTGCGTATCACGAAGGCATCAACCACCCTATTGGTCCTCGCGCCAGCGGCTACGTGTTCAGTCGTGACGAGGAAAACACCTTGGTTTGGATCCTGCGCGGACGCGTTGATGCCGGGGCGATCGGCACGCACGAATTCGAGCACTACCGTCCGGCTGAGCGCGACCAGTTACGCATCATTTACCAGAGCCCACTGTTTCCGCGCCAATTGGTGAGCGTGCATAAGGGCGCTCCGGTTGATCTCATCGCGCGCATCCGGCGCTTGCTCATCGACCTTGAGCACACCGATGCCGGCCGAAAGCTCCTGGCCGATCTGAATGGCACGACCCGCTTCGACGACATCCCGGCGGATGTTGAAACGTCCCTCGGTCCGATTCGCGCGCATATAGCGCGTGCGGTCCCGGTCAACAAACGGTAGACGGCATGCGATTCAGCTTTCGCCAACAACTCATCGCTTATACGCTCGCGATCATGTCGGTCATCAGCGCGACGGTGATCGTCACCAATCTGGCTAAGGAGCAGCAGCAAATCGTCGAGCGGGTCGAAGAGAAGGGGCGCACATTAGCGACCGGCTTGGCCCTCAATCTCGTCGATCCGGTGGCGCTGCTCGCCATCGATCGAATCAAGATGCTGCTGCGGTCCGCGGTGGCTGACGCCGATGTCGCGGCAGCGTATGCCTTGGATGAATTCGGGCTCGTTCTCTTCGGTGCAGGCGAGCACGCGCTACAGCGCGGCAGCGCCATCGACGCCATGGAATTGGTACAAGCTGCCAGCAAGTCACCAGGCGCCTCGGTCGTTCGAACCGGTACTACGACCAAGATCGTGCATGCCGTGCGCTTGGCCGACGGCTCGACCATCGGCTTTGTATTCGTCGAGCTCTCTACCGTAGGGATGCGCGCGTTGCAGATTGCCGCCGCCTATCAAAGCGCGATGCTCGCGCTCGGCCTGCTCCTGATTGCCGCGGTGCTCGCCTATTTTCTCGCGCGTCGATTCTCGCGTCCGGTCGAAGAGTTGGTGCAGGCCGCCGACATGGTCGCCAGCGGTGGCCTTGACACGCGGGTGAGCGAAGCGCGCAGCGACGAGTTCGGCCAGCTAGGGCGCGCGTTCAACCTCATGGTGGGTACGCTGCAATCTGTCATGGAAGAAAACAATCGTGCGAAGGACGCCGCGCTCACCGCAAGCCGCGCCAAGTCGCAATTCATGACGACCATGAGCCACGAGATCCGCACGCCGATGAATGGTGTGCTGGGCATGACCGAACTGCTCCTCGACACCGATCTCACCGAGCGACAACGCCAGTATGTGCAGACCTTGCGCACCTCCGGTGACGCGCTGTTGTACCTGATCAACGACATTCTCGATTTCTCCAAAATCGAAGCGGGTCGTCTCGAACTGGAAAGTGTGGATTTCGATCTCCTCACGGTGGTGGAAGACGCCGTGGAAATGATCGCCGGTCGCGCGCATGCAAAGGGCCTCGAATTGGGCTGTCGCTTTAACGGTCATGAGCCGCTGACCGTCCGTGGTGATGCGAACCGGATGCGTCAGGTCTTGCTCAATCTGCTTGGCAATGCCGTGAAGTTCACCGCGACCGGTGAAGTGGTGGTCGAGGTCAGCGCGGAACAAAGCGCGATGACCGCCGAGGCACTGACCCTTCGTATTGCCGTCACCGACACCGGGATTGGCGTGCCTCTTGAGGCCCAGCAACGTATCTTCGAGGCCTTCGCGCAGGCGGACAACTCGACCACGCGCCAATACGGCGGAACCGGTTTGGGCCTTGCCATCTGCCGACAACTCGTTGGCATCATGGGTGGCCAAATGGGCGTGGAGAGCGTTCCAGGTGAAGGCTCCACATTCTGGATATACGTTGATCTACCGCGCGCACCATCGCCGCCGGCGGCACCTGCTCTACGAACGCTGGAAGGCCGCCGTGTATTGATCGTCGATGACAACGCAACTAACCGCTCAGTGCTCGGGGCGCATGTGAAGGCCGGTGGGATGCGCGCGATCGAAGCGGGCAACGGTACCAAAGCAACCAGACCGCGGACAACTACCCCGGCGCGTTCGACGGCATCGTCACGATGAACAGCTTCCCGGATGTCACCACCGGCATGGTGCCGATGCACAGCTCGCGGCTATTCGAGCTTTACCTCGCTTCGCGCCCGGGCCGCTACACCGTCGACCAGGTGAAGGCAATGACCGGCTACCTCGCGGTCTCGGCCCAGCAACCCAACGGCACCTATCCCGGCCAGATTCTGGAGATGAGCCGGGTGCGCGGCGACCGCATGGATCCGCGGATCGACTTCCCGCCGGAGATCCTGGCAGGCGTGGGCCCGCAGTTCCGTTACCACCCCGCAACCAACCCGTACGGCGCGCGTGCCGACGTCTACGACCATACCGTGAACGTTTATGGATTGATCCGCAATACGCCACTCCCCGGCGCCGCGAAGTTTGCGCAACGGCCGCTTGACAACGTCGGTGTGCAGTACGGCTTGGGAGCCATGAACGCCGGCAAGATCAGCGTTGAGGACTTTCTCGATCTGAATGCCAATATGGGCGGGGTCGATATCGACTTCAACCGCATTCCGACCCGCACGGTCCATCATTCCGGCGCCACGCGTCGCGCCTATCAGGGCGGTCGCATCCTGAGTGGTGGCGGTGGTCTGGCCAGCACGGCGATCATCACGCGCTCAGGCGGCAACGACTTGCTGCCGCAGGGCGACGTGCATCTGCGTTACCACTCGTTCTCGATTCGCCAGCGGCTGATCAACGCGAACGGCCACGCCAACAACCATGTGATCGTCGGCAATCTGGCGCCCGCCGAGCTGCTGCTCGATCAGATGGGGCAGTGGCTGACAGCAGTGGTCGCGGACTCCGCGAAGCGCTCTCGGGCGGAAAAGGTCGTCGCCAACAAACCGGCCGACGCGGTCGACGCGTGCTGGACCGTCGCAACCGCGACCGTCCCAAGCCAGAAGATCGTCGAGACGCAGATGCTCGGCGGAACCGGCCAGTGCACCACGTTGTTCCCGCGCGGCGTGCCACCCGAGTATGTGGCGGGCGCGCCGATCGCTCTTGACATCATCAAGTGCAAGCGAAAGCCGATCGACATGGGCGATTACACCGTGCCGTTCACCGCTGCACAGCGCGCGCGATTGGGTACGATTTTTCCCGACGGCGTATGCGATTGGACCCGGCGTGGCGTGAAGCAGGTGAAACAGGTGCCCTGGGCATCGTACGGCCCATCGCCGGTCAACCAGGTGTTTGACGTCGACGGCCGATCGGATCGTCATCGTGGCAGGGACGACGATGATCACGACGACTGAGTGAATCAGAATCGTTGACTATGCTGTGGCTGGCGACGACAAGCGCTAGTTGCACAAGGGCAACGACAATGACGAGAAGATCGAGCCGCGACTACTTAGGAAAGCGATGTTGGTGACCGACGATGATTGCATTGGGGCATTCGAGCGAGGTACTTGCCCGTCCTGAAGTGGTGGCGGGCCGGTTGCCCGCGCCCATTGCATCGAGCCGAACACGTGGATGGAGCGGGCTCGTCGTCGAACACTACCGAACCGATGACATCGATGTCGTCATTCGCTCGGTCGCGCCGCTCGTCGTGGTGTACCTCGGCGCGGCCGTCAACTTGGTGCGACCGGCTGCTCTGCAATTTGATCGCGGCCGCATCCATCAAGGCGACATAACGGTGACGCCGCCGGGTGATCTGATTGAATGGCGAGCGCGCGGGCCAATTGATTTCGTGGCATCGTGGCTGGATCCGGTGCTTGTTCGCAACGTGGCGATCGAGATCAGCAACGGCCATCCCGACGGGATGGATCTCCTCGCCAACTACGGTACGCCCGATCCGCAAATCGAGCACATCGAGATGTCGCTCCTCCTTGAACTCGAACATGAACAGTTCGGCGAGGGTATTCAGGTCGAATCGCTCGCGATCCAGTTAGCCGTGCATCTACTCAGACGATACTCACGGTTCAGTACCATGATGCATCCCCCGACACACGCGCTGCCCGCTTCCAAGCTCCACCGCGTGAATGCTTTCATGAACGACAATCTTGGCAAAGACTTGAAGTTGGCCGAGATCGCCCAGATGGTTGGCATGAGCCCCTATCACTTCGCTCGCGCGTTTAAGCAATCGACCGGCCTCGCACCGCACCAATTCCTGGTTGCGCGTCGGATGGCGTTCGCGAAGTCATTGCTGCGCGAAACTGATCTGCCAATCTCCGAGGTCGCGCATCGGGTCGGTTGTCCGAATCAAAGCCACTTTTCGACGCTGTTTCATCGCTCTGCTGCGATGACACCAAGGATGTTCAGGCAGCGGTGCTGATTAAACGGTCCGACCGCACCGGTGGACGCCAAGGACAAACGTGCAAGATCGCCAACGTTTCCGCAAGAATGCAAAAGACAGCGTCACGTGGTCTTCCTAGGATGTGAGTACGAAGTGGGCGTCGTATGGGTTCGATCAAGAACATTCTTGGAGGCAAACACAATGATCTCGTCTGACTGCAGAGTGGGCATTGGGCAGCGCGTAGTGCTGGCGGCCGCCGCCGCGTCATTATTCGGCGCGGGCGCTGCATTCGCCGATATAAGCCAAAGCGGTGAACAAAAGAATATGCGCCGGGTAGGTCACGTCGATTTGCAGGGACGGGCGGCTTACCACCCTGATTTCATCAAGTACCCGGATGGAAGGGTGATCGCGTTTGTGGGTACGCATAGCAACACCACCGACAATGGCCCCAGACCTAATCCGCTGAAAGCGGGCAGTCCAGTGGAACCAAACGGGACGATGATCGTCGACATCACCAATCCGAAGCGCCCGGTCGAGAAATTCCATATTCCGGGCCCCATCGCCAACGGATCGTCGCAGACGCAATCCAATCGCATGTGCCTCGGCTCCGACCTGCCGGGCGGCACGCCGGGCAAGGTGTACATGATGCGCAACGTCCAGACTGGGACTCTGGCCGTCTCGGGGTATGAGGTGTGGGATGTAACCAACGTCAACGCTCCGACGCTCGTTGGCGCGATGCGCAATCTGCGCAATACGCACAAGCCATGGTGGGAATGCAAGACCGGCATCGCCTATTTGCCGGGCAGCAAAGAGACCCCTCGATGGCGCCAAGGCCAATCGATGATCATTGCCGATTGGAAAACCCCCGGATCGCCTATCTATCTGCGCACGCACGGGTTGGCAGGCGGGCAGCCGAGTGGAACCGGGCCGATACCGACATCGCTGCACGGCGCGATCTCGGCGCATGAGCATCCCAATGCCACCAACCGGCTCGCGCGCGGTGCCACGCCGGACGATACCTCAGCACTGTCGCGTGGATGGGCGTGTTGACACCGAAATCGCTTTCACCCTTGGCCTGCCTGCGGCGTGGAACGGCAAGTTCTACCATCAAGGCGGCGGCGGGTTCGTGGGGTCGATTCCGAGCATCAACGCCGGCCTCACACGCGGCTACGCATCGGTGGCCACCACCACCGGCCACGTCGGGAATGGCGTCGCGGCACTGGACGGCTCATGGGCCTTGAACCGGCGCGATCGACAAGTCAATTTCGGCCATCGCGACATACATGTCGTAACCGTCGCCGCAAAGGACATCACGCAGAAGGCTTATGGCAGTGCACCCAAGCATTCGTATTTTCAAGGCTGCTCCAACGGCGGCCGGCAGGCGCTCAATGAAGTGCAGCGCTATCCGAAGGATTTCGATGGCGTGATTGCCGGTGCGCCGGCACTGGACTGGACCGGCCTCATGGTCGGCTTCAACTGGAATTCCCGGGCACTGCGCGCCGCCCCGATTCCTCCTGAAAAACTCACCTTGATCGCGAAAGCGGCCGCCCAGCGATGCGATGCAGAGGATGGACTGACCGATGGTCTCATCGATAAACCGCTCCGTTGCGACTTCGATCCGGCAGTACTGACATGCAATGGGCCAGATGGTCCCAATTGCCTTACACCGGCACAGGTGAGCGCGGTGAAGAAGGTGTATGCGGGCCCATCGACCTCGCGTGGCAAGCAGCTCTACCTCGGTTTCCCGCCGGGGGCCGAGGGCGGGGCGAACGCGGGTGAAGGCGCAGTGTCCGGTTGGCAGAACTGGATCAGCGGGCCGGGCAACCCAGCGGCGCCGGTCAACGGCAATCCGTTGCAGTACACGTTCCAGGATCACTACCTCAAGTATTTCGTATTCGGCAACGCCAACTACGATTCGATGACCTTCGACTACGACCGCGATCCGCGCGCATTGCGTGAAACCGGGGCGTTCATCAATGCAAAAAACACCGACATCTCGGCATTCCGCAAAGCGGGTGGCAAGCTAATAAGTAGGGAGTTCCCCCGGCTCTGCCGGGGAGGCAGCAGAAGTTTGACGAATCCGGGAGTCCACCCGGCGAAACTATCGATCGTGAGCCGCCAAGCACACGAAAGGAGAATCGCGGATGGACGAGTACGAGAGCCTAAATCA
>CAMDRJ010000041.1 GCA_945906755.1 Klebsiella pneumoniae
CGAAGTACCGCCGAATTGCACGGTGCCACCCGATGCAGGTAAGGCACCGGCGATCATGTTGAAGAGCGTCGTCTTGCCCGCGCCGTTCGGTCCGATCACCCCGAGAATCTCACCTGGCACGACGTCAAGGTCGACATTCGCCACAGCGGTGAGCCCGCCAAAGCGTTTGCTCACGCCTCGGACTTCAAGCAGCGCGGCGGCGGAGGCCATCGAGAATTCCAATCAAGCCGCGTGGTTTTACCAGGATTGCGGCGAGCATCAATACGCCGAACACGAGTGCGTGGTGATGTCCGATCAGCGGCGATAACACATAGGGGAGCAAATACAGCAGCACTGCGCCGATGACTGCACCCGCCTGTCGCCCCGAACCACCAACGATCACCATGAAAAGCAGCAGGAACGCATTCTCCAATCCGAAGATCGGTGGGTTCACCGTGTTGTCGACGAAGGCGTACACCATGCCGGCAAGTCCCGCCAACGCACTGGTCAGCGTGAACGCAATGACTTTTGTGCGCGATACATTCACCCCCATCGCGGCGGCGGCCTCCGGATTGTCGCGAACCGCGCGGCATGCACGACCAAACCATGAGCGATCGAGTCGATCGAGCAGCGCCATCGTTCCAAGCATGAGCACAACGATCACCACCGTGTACCACGGGCCGCCGACCCGCAGGCCGAACAGATCGGGCAATTTGTAATTGGCGAGCCCGCCGGTGCCGCCGGTCAAGCTACCACCTTCATTAAGGACGACGATGAACAGTTGCGCAAGCGCCAGCGTGGCTAAGGCGAGATAGAACCCGTCGAGCCGTGTTGAAGGGATCGCAACGATCAACGCGATGCCGGCGCACAGTGCAAGACCAACCGCCACCGCGATTGGAAATGGCAGCCCGACCTGAAACGTCAGGATGACGACCGCATAGGCACCGATCCCGTAGAAGCTGAAATGCGAAAACGCGACCTGTCCGCAAATGCCGAACAGAAAATTGTAGCCAAGGGCCAGCGTGATCCAGAGCAGCAGCTTGCGATAGACGTCGTTGTAATAACTGCTGAGAAAGAATGCCGCGACCGAAAGTACGATGGCCGCGGCGATCCAACGTGCCGACGATTTCATCCGCGCCCCTCTTTGGCACGCAAGAGGCCGGTCGGACGCACCAAGAGGAACAACATCAGAAAGACAAGCGGCACACCTTGCGAGTAGCCGGCCGGAATCGGCGCATAGCGAATCGTGAGGTGTTCAGCGAAGGCGAGTACCAGCCCACCGAGCAAAGCCCCTTCCACGCGGCCAACGCCACCGATTACGAGCGCGGTGAAGCCTTGAACGGCCAGCGGGATGCCCATCAAATAGTGGGCCGAGATATTGGGCGAGACGAGCAGCCCCGCAAGGCCCGCCGCGCCGGCTCCACCTGCGAAGGACAGGGCGGTCACACGCGAGAGGTTGATGCCTACCAGCGCGGCGGCGCGACGATTGATGGCGACTGCTTCGAAGGATTTCCCGGTGACAGTGCGCTCGAAGAACAGCCAGATGCCGACGAACACGACGACCGTAACGGCCATGATGAAAAAGCTTTGGGTCGAGCCGGCTATTGGTCCAATTGCGACGCGTCCGAAACCAAACGGATAAGGCACCGGAAACGGATCAGGCCCGAATCCAAGTGAGATCGATTCGCGAAAGACCACCAGCGCCCCGAGCAACGCGAGTATCGGTGCAAGAATCGGCGCGCCGGCATTCACCAGCGGACGCACTGCCACGCGTTCGGTGAGCCAACCGATGCCGAGCATGAAGACGAGAATCGCGGCCATGCCGATCGGGAACGGCCACGAAAAATGGGACAGCAATAGGAATCCACTGAACGCGCCTACCATCGCCCATTCCCCGACCGCGAAATTGATAATGCCGGTCGGCCGAATCATGAGCAGATACGAGAGTGCGATCAGCGCATAGACGCAGCCCGAAGCCGTCGCGCTGACCGACAGCTCAAGAAAATCCTGCACCGAATTACTGCTGGCCGGTGTAGACGACGCGCCCTTGCAAGTCGCCTTCGAAGACCCGTACCACCATGCCGTTTGGGTCATAGCCGGTGCGTTTGCCGTCGGGGAACTGATACTTCATCCCCTTCGCGCCCATGACACCGGCATAACTGGTGGTCTGCATCGCGGCGCGGATCTTTTCTTTATCCGGTGCGCCCGCACGCTGAATTGCATCGGCAATCAGCATGATGCCGTCATAGCCGTAGCCATGCAGGTTGAACGGCTCTTTCTTCTTCGCCTTGGTGTAATCGGCGACGAACTGCTTCACCTCGGGTTTCTCTGGGTCGTACGCATCGACGAACGTGATGCCGTTCAGCAGGCCCTTGGCGACCGACATGTATTGCGGCACCGAAAGATTGTATGAGGCGTGGATCGGGAACTTGAGCCCGAACTGGCGGTGGGCCTTGAGAATAAGGATGTTCTCAGGCGTCAACACACCGGCCATGAACATCGCATCCGGATTCGCCGCGCGAATCTTCTGCATTTGCGGCTCGGCGGTGGTGGCGCCGCGCGGCACGACTTCCTCGATTGCCACCGCGATGCCCGATTTTTCCAATCCGGCGCGGAAGAATCTCGCGAGCAACTGGCCCAGATCGGAATTGTCGCTAATCAGGGCCACCCGCTTGAGATTCTTGGCTTTCGCATGCGCGAGCAAGGTCGCGATCTGCACCGAACCAAGCGGCCCGGTCTGCCAAAAGTACGGATTGTTGAGCTGCGTGGTGAGCGTGTCGCCGGAATTCATCGGCGTCATCTGGGGTGTTTTGGCTTCAAGCGTCACCGTCTGTTGTTGCTGCGTGGCCGGTGTGAGGGAAACGCTCATGATGAAAAGCGCGCCGGCATCGACCAGCTTTCTCGCCATGGCGGCCGAAACATCCGGACGACCTTGATCGTCTTCGATCAGCAATTCAATTTTCCTACCGAGCACGCCGCCCCGCGCATTGATCACCTCAGCGCCGAAAATGATCCCCTCGGTAGCAGGCTCCGCGTAAGGCTTGGCGGGTCCGACGCGGTCGGTGATCACGCCGATCCTGACCGTCTCCTGAGCGGCCGCACTGAATGCGATGGCCGTGGCAGTCAACACAATCCCGAAACGAATGGCCAGTGATGGCATGGTTTCCCTCCTCATGAGATGCGGTTGAAATGGCGTCGATGCTAGCTAGTTGCACATCGCTTGACTCGCGCCTACAGTATAGGTGAGGCGCGTGAAATGCATCTTCGCACACCTGAACGATCCGACCCGGGCTGCAAGCAGGAGGTTGACCATGCATACGACGAAGCAATGGCTTGCAGGTGGCTTGGCGCTGATGTTGTGCGCGGACGCACTGGCCCAGGGCGGGGGCCCGGAGGCGGTCCTTGAGTCGGTGGTGCAGTTGAAGTCGAAGGCGCTACCGAACGCGCGCTCGAACGCGACGCTTGGTCCGAACCGTGAGGGCACCGGGATCGTGATCGACGCGAAGGGTCATGTCCTCACCATCGGTTATCTCGTGATCGAGGCGGAATCGATCGAACTCACCACCAGTGACAACAAGACCGTGCCCGCCATCATGGTGGGGTACGACCATGCCACCGGCTTCGGGCTGCTGCGCGCCACGCAACCAATTGGCTTGAAGCCGATTGATATCGGCAGCGCGGCCTCGCTCAATGCGCAAGAACCGGTGATCATTCTTCCGCATGGTGGCAGGCAGAGCGCGAGCATTGCACGTGTCATGTCGCTCAGGCCGTTTGCGGGCAGTTGGGAGTACCAGCTCGATCAGGCGATTTTCGTGTCGCCGCCAACACAAGCCTGGGCCGGGGCCGCGCTTATCAATCGCGACTTCAAACTCGTTGCCGCCGACTTTCACCAGCTTGCCGTCGATGACGTAGCCCTGAATCCCGCACACGGTCGAACAATTGAGGCACACGCTATTGACGATGGTGGCCTTGGTGTAATCGTTCTGAAGACGCCCTTTGCCGTTCGCGCGGCGTCCCGCCTTGCGCATGCCGACGAGTGTTTTCTTGCGCGGGCCAAACCACTGCGCTTCGGCCGCGGTGGGTGTAAGCAGAATTGTCTCGCCAAGTGCCAGCGTGGAAAGTGCGCCAAAACCGGTCTTGATAAATTCGCGGCGCTTCATGTTTTGCTCCCGCCGCCGCTGCCGACACCCCCTGGATTCGGCTTGTATTCCACCAGATTCTTATCCGGCGCAACCTTTGCCCACACGACGCGCTTGCGTTTGGGAAATTCGGCTTCGAGCTGTGCCCAGGTTTCAATTTCATAGGAATACGGATCGTGGAGACGGCCTTTGGGAATTTTCTTTTCCATTTCCTTCGCGTGTCCTTTGTAGGCCACCGACGGTTTGGTTTTTTCCTCGGGTTTCAGGACCGCTGTCTTTGCTCCGTGCCGCGCCATGAAGCGCGAATACGGTGAGTCGGCATCATTGGCGTCGCCGAAGTGAAACACTTCCGCCGGGCAGGTCTCGACGCAGGCGGGTTCCATTCCCACGCTTAGGCGCTGCGAGCAAAAATCGCATTTGTCGGCCACATCATTGTCGTCGCAGCCGATCGCGGCATAGGGACACGCCGTTTCACAGGCGCCGTCGTGATCGCATTTGTCGGGATCGATGCGTACGATGCCGTCGGCTTGGCGATTGATCGCCTTGGTCGGACACACCTTCAAACATGGCGCATCTTCGCACTGCATGCAAAGGGTGGGGAGGAAGTTTCGTTTGACGTTGGGGAACTTGCCGTGTTCCCAGTAGTAGACTTTGGTGCGGTAGCGGCCAAGCGGTACGTTGTTTTCAACTTTGCAGGCGACGGAGCAGGCATGGCAGCCGATGCAACGCTCGACGTCGAGGGCCATCTTCCAGTGTGGTGCTTTGCCGGTGGCGGGGTTGACGGTGACGGGCGCGCCCACCGTTGGCGAAAGTAGTTTGAGGAGGTTAGCCATGGCGGCACCCCGCGATGTGGCGTTTGCGACAAGTGATAGCGTGGCCGGCGGCATTGCAGACAACGCGACGTGTGCGTGACGGACTTGGAATCAACATGGTCTACTCCTTTGGCGTTTGGTTCACGCGGTTGCGCGAACGTTCTTTTCAACCTACGCACACAGAGCTCTGTTCAGGTGGGCAGACGGGTCAGCATGCGCTCGTTGGATTATAGCCACAGCGCCATCGGCACCGCGGGAGTGTCGCGGGTACTGGTGGAACGCGTAAAACCCAGCCGCGCCTACGCCGGCGCCTGGGCGACTTGCCTTGGTGGCGTCCGATGCCGCGGATCGGTCGCGACGAACACGATCAGGGCCGCGACCAGTGCGGACAGCGAACTGCCGATCCACGCAACATCGTAGTTTCCATAGGTCACGAAGATGCGCCCGCCCGCATAGGCGCCCAACGCAGCACCGAGCGAATGCGCGGTCATGAGCAGGCCCATCGCCTTGCCGAGGGTGGCGACGCCATAGCGCGCGGCGGCGAGCCCGGCGGTGGCGGGCAGCGTGGCGTATTCGACGAAGCCCGCGACGATCGCAAACAGAATCAGCGTGCTGTAGTCGTTGGCGACATAGAGCAGCACGATGAACGACAGCGATCGCACGCCATAGATCACCGCGAGCAGATGGCTGCGATTGAAGCGATCGCAGAGCCAGCCGAACGCCATCATGCCGACAATGTTGCAGCCGGCGAGGACGCTGTAGGCGATCGCACTTGGCATCGGCGGGAAGCCGCACAGGCTCGCGAACGGGATGAAGTGTGTTTCGATCGCGCCGGTGGTCGTGACGCCACACACAAAAAAGCTTGCGGCCAATGCGTGAAACCCGGGATCACGCATGAAGATCCGGAACGATTCGCCGAAACTGGCCTGCTTGCCGGCATCGGCCGAACTCGATTTCGTGTGTTCACCTCTGAGAAGAATGAACGCGAGCGCGCCCAGGGCCATGCAACTCACAGCGATAATGCCGAAGCTTGCGCGCCATCCAATCGTGGTGAATGCGAGCGTTATGATCGGCACGAACAACAATTGTCCGGCGGTTGCGCCCGAGGTCGCGATGCCGGTGGCGAAGCCGCGCTTGGCATCGAAGACGCGCGCGATCATTACACTCACCAAGGTGTTGCCAACCAACGTAAAGCCAAGCCCACCGAATACGCCGTACGCGATGAGCAGATGCCACGGCGCGCTCATGCTCGCGATCAATCCGGCGGCCGCGGCCAATGCGAAGCAGCCGGTGAGCAAGACCGCTCGTGCACCAGCGCGATCGACAATCGCCCCAACGAGCGGGAAGATCACCGCCATCACGATGAGTCCGATCGCGCCATAGCCGGTGATCACGTCGCGTGACCAGCCAAGCGCTTGCTCCCAGGTAGGCATCGCCACACCGAGACTCATCCGCGCGGAAAACGACAGCGCGAGCGCGAAGAAACCAACGAACACGATGATCCAGGGATGCGGTTTGGCGACGGGTTTCACTGCGAGGCTCGATGATGAGAGTTGATCGATTGTAGCAGTCGCGCATTCGCATTCTGCGAAGCGCGAATTGGCGGCGGCGCAACGTCGGCTGCGAGGATGTCCGTTTTTCGGATAATCTTCGGGGCGATCGTCTCACTGGCAGTTGGGCACCGAACCACGGAGGCGCACCATGACCGCTCGACCCGCACACAGCGTCATTCCCGGCAACAGTCTTGGCATGTTGAAACTGCCGGACGATCTGGCTTTCGTCGTCGCGCGCGGCGAAGGCACCACGCTCTGGACCACCGATGGCCGCCAACTCATCGATTTCGTCATCGGCTCCGGACCGATGATGATCGGCCATGCGCATCCGCGTGTCGTGGCCGCGATCCAGGAACAAGCGAGCCGCGGCACGACGTTCTACACGATGAATGAAATGGCGCTGCGTCTGGCGGCGCGGATCGTCGATCTGGTTCCTTGTGCGGAATCGGTCAAGTTTGCCAGCGACGGTGCGGAGGCAACGTTCTATGCGTTGCGACTCGCGCGCGCCTACACCGGCCGGCCGCTCGTCCTCAAGTTTGATGGCGGCTACCATGGACATCATGATTACGCCTTGCATCGTGGCAACACCGCACAACAGGCATCGCGTGGTGCGGCGTTACCGACTTCCGCTGGTATCCCCGGCGGACTAAGCGAGACGATTCTCATCGCTCCGTTCAATGATCTTGCGGCGATCACGCGACTTATCGAGCCGGTGGCTGATCAGCTCGCTGCGATCATCGTCGAACCAGTGCAACGCGCGCTCTTGCCGAAACCCGGTTTTCTCGCCGGCTTGCGCGCGCTATGTGATCGCATCGGCGCTATCCTGATCTTCGATGAAGTTGTGACGGGTTTTCGTGTGGCGATTGGCGGCGCGCAAGCTCTTTATGGTGTGACGCCTGATCTTTGCTCGCTTGGCAAGATCATCGGTGGCGGCTTGCCGCTCTCGGCGATCGCAGGAAGGCACGATATTCTCGAACTCACCGTGTCCGATCGCGCGGCCGATGGTCGTTCGGTCTATTTCAATGGCACGCTCAATGGCAATGCGATTGCCGCCGCCGCCGGGCTTGCCACGCTTGATGTCATCGAGGAAGAAAACGCACCGGCGAAGTTAGTCAAGACGGGCACGGCGTTGATTGAGCGCTTTCGCGAGAGTGCACGCCAGCTATCGGTGCCGCTGCAGATGATTGGTCCGCCTGCGTTTTGCGAACCAGTGTTCGGTGAGGGCGATATCCATGACTTCGCGAGCTACGCGGCCACCAATCGTGTCGCGGCCAAGCAATTCGGCATCGAACTCATCCGGCGCGGGCTCTTTGTCCATCCGGCCAGCAAAATGTATCTCTCGACCGCGCATACCGAGGCGCAGATCGAGACAGCAGGGCGGGCTGCGCATGAAGCGATGCGCGCGGTCCGCGATGCGAAGCTCGTCTAACCAGACTACAACGAGGATCTGCCGATGCGTGACGCCGCGCTTCCCACCATCACCATCGGTATCGATGTAGGTGGCACCTTTATCGATATCGTGGTCATCGACCAGAACGGTGGCGTGCTAGCCGATAAGGTGCTGACCACCCCTAGTGATTTGTCGGTTGGCATCCTGCATGGGCTCAACAAAGTGCTGGGGGATTCACTGCGCCATGCGCTTGCGCGTTCGCGCATCGTGCATGCGACCACCACCGCGACGAACGCACTGCTGCAACATCAAACACCGAAGATTGGGCTCATTACCAACCGCGGCTTTCGCGACATCCTGGAAATCCGCCGCCATGCGCGACCCGATGTCTACAACCATCGCTTGGAGATGGCAGTGCCCTTGGTACCGCGCAACCTGCGGCTTGAAGTCGCCGGCCGGCTCGACCATCGCGGCGAGATTCTGCAGGCGCTCGATATGGCTGAGGTCGATGCCGCGGTCGCCACGCTGTTGCGCGAAGAGGTTGCGAGCATCGCGGTCTGCTTTCTGCATGCGTATGCGCGGCCCGATGAGGAGCGTCGCGTCGCCGCTGCCATCCGCAAGATGAAGCCCGGCGCGTATGTCACCTGCTCGGCTGAAGTGTGTCCGGAGTTTCGCGAATTCGAACGAACCAGCACGGCGGTCGTGAATGCGGCGGTGATGCCGCTTGTCGACACTTACCTTGCGCGGCTGGAAAGCGAACTCCACCAGAACGGCTATGCGCGCGACCTCTACATCATGCAATCGTCAGGCGGCATGATGAGCGCGAGTGATATCCGCCGTTTCCCGGTCAACATCATCGAATCGGGGCCCGCAGCGGGTGTGGTCGCGGCCGCGGCGATCGGCAAGGAAGTCGGGCGTCCCAATGTGATTTCGTTTGACATGGGTGGTACCACTGCCAAAGCAGCGTTGATTCACGGTGGGCGTATCGATCTCACGACGGAATATGAAGTCGGTGGTACGCGTCATGGTGCGCAGGGCGGCGGTGGTTATGGCACCGGCTATCCGATCCGAGTGCCATTCATGGATGTCGTGGAAGTCGGCGCGGGCGGTGGTTCGATTGCGTGGATGGACGAGGCCGGCGCGTTGCGGGTCGGCCCGCATAGTGCAGGGGCGGAGCCGGGTCCGGTCTGCTACGGATTTGGCGGCACCGCGCCCACCACGACCGATGCCAATTTGTTGCTCGGTCGTTTGAGTCCGGATTATTTTCTCGGCGGCGAGATGAAGCTCGATCTGCGCGCGGTCGAGCGTGCGATCGACGAGCGCATCGCGAAGCCCCTTGGCATGAGCGCAGAAGCCGCGGCAGCCGGCATTATCGAAGTCTCGAATGCGCTGATGGTGCGTGCGCTTAGGCGCGTGTCGATCGAGCGCGGACGCCATCCGGCAGACTATGCAATGGTCGCATTCGGTGGAGCCGGGCCTCTGGTTGCCTGCTATCTCGCTGAAGAACTCGGCATACCGGAAGTGATCGTACCGCCGATGCCTGGCGTTGCCTCCGCTGTCGGTCTGCTTGGCAGCGCGATCCGCCATGAATTTCGGCAGGCGTTTTTCGGCAGCCTTGCTGACTTTGATCTGGTCGCGTCAAATGCGCTGCTCGCGCGCCTGGCGACGGAAGGGCGCGCCGCGGTGCGCGCAAGCGGCGTGGCTGACGGCGATATTGCGCTGCAGCCGATCGCAGAACTGCGCTATGTAGGACAAGCCTATGAGATGCGGATTGACTTGCCCGCGCTGCAACTGGATCGTGCGGTGCTTGATGAAACCGCGCGTCGTTTTCATGCCGAGCACAAGCGCCGCTATGCCTACGATATGCCGGAGCGCGCTATTGAAGCGGTGAGCCTAAAAGTCACGGCGATCGGCCAGGTAGGCAGCGCACAACCACCGCGACTACGACCGCGTGGTGCGCTGCTCAAGCCAAAGGGACATCGGCCGGTCTACTTTCGCGGCACTGGGCGCATCGATTGCCCGGTTTTCGAGCGCGCCGATCTCGCGCCGGATCACACGGTGTTGGGGCCGGCGATCATCGAGCAGAAGGATTCAACGACCGTGTTGCCACCTTCGTGGCGTCTCACGGTCGATGGACATGGGCATCTATTGCTTGACCGTCGCGCGGCCAAATGAAGGAATAGCGATGACATTGACTTCCGATACGCGGCCCAACGCCGTTGATGCAGTGATGATGCAAGTGGTGAAGAACGCGCTCGATTCGGTCGCCGAGCAAATGGCCGTTACTTTGCAATACACGGCGCACTCGACCGTCATTCGCGAGGTGCTCGATTTCGCCACCGCGCTGCTCGACACCGCCGGTCGACTCATCTCGCAATCGGCCGCCGCGCCTACGTTTGTCAACGCGATGGGCCCGACGCTTCGCTTCGTGATCGAGAACGCCGCGCCCCTGGCCGAGTGGGAAGAGGGCGATGTGTTTCTGGTGAACGATCCCTATTTGGGCGGCAGCCAGCATCTGCCCGACCTATGCATGTTCCGGCCGATTTTCTGGCGCGGGCAGCTCACTGGAATCGCCGGTTGTGTCGCACATCATGTCGATGTCGGTGGCACTGCACCGGGTAGTTACTACATGACGGCCACGCAGATCTTTCAGGAGGGGCTGCGCATTCCGCCGGTGCGGCTCTATCGGCGCGGTGTACTGCAGGCGGACATCAGGCGACTCATCTTCGCCAACATCCGCTTGCCCGACTTTGTATGGGGCGACATGGAGGCGCAGATGGCGAGCCTTACCATCGGCGAGAAGGGGCTCGTTCAACTGCTCGATCGATGGGGGCCTGCAACGATCGGGGCTTGCGTTGATGCCTTGCTCGACTATTCAGAGCGATTGATGCGGGCAGGCATCCGGCGCATCCCGAATGGGTGTTATCACTTCGCCGACCGGCTGGACGATGATGGGGTCTCGAACGAGCCGGTGCATATTCAAGTCGCGCTGACGGTAGAAGACGAAGAGATCGTCGCCGACTTTACCGGCTCATCGCCGCAGCGGGCAGCGCCGATCAACTGTTCGGTGTCTATGACAACCGCCGTCGTGCACTACTGTCTGGTCGCCGCAATCGGCTCCGATGTGCCCGTCAACGAGGGGTGTTTTCGGCCAGTGCGCATCATCGCGCCAAAGGGGACAGTGATCAACGCGGTGCCGCCCGCACCGGTGGTGGGGCGCATGGCGACCTTGCACCGTACATGCGATGTCGTGAATGGCGCATTGGCGCAGGCGCTGCCCGAACATATTCCTGCGGCCTACTACGGCATGTCGACGACGACGATGGTGAGCGGCGTGGGGGATGATGGCGGCATGGCATGGGTGCTCTTTGAGATCGGCGTCGGCGGTTGGGGCGGTAGCCATTTTCGCGATGGCCTGGAAAGCTGCTCCGCGCAAATCCACAACCCAGCCAATACGCCGATCGAAATGATCGAACGCCTGCATCCGGTGCGGGTTGAGCGCTATGCGCTGCGCGATGATTCGGGCGGGCCGGGCGTGCATCGTGGTGGCATGGGCCTGGAACGCGATGTCCGCTTCGTTGGCAAGAAGGGCCAGTTCACCGTGCTTGGCGATCGCATGAAATTCGGCCCGTATGGCTTGGCGGGCGGTGGTGAAGGGGCCAAGACCGAGATCACCTTGAATCCGGGGCAGTCAACCGAACGCGCGCTGCCAAGCAAGATCACCGGTGTGCCGCTGGCATCAGGCGACATGATTCGCATTAAGTCCACAGGTGGCGGTGGTTGGGGTGATCCGCGCAAGCGCGATCGCGATGCGGTACGACAGGATCTGGCGCTTGGGAAGATTTCACTGAAGGCCGCGCGAGAAATTTACGGGCTTGGCGAGTAGGGGCCAAAAAAGCCCGAACGGGCAGGCTTGATTGACGCCTGCCCGAATTTCGAGTCTTCGTCTCGAAGCTTATCGTTCTAGCCAAGTCCCATCGCTTTCAAGATCGGTTCGGCTTCCTTCACCGCGCGCGCATAACTCGGCCGTTCGAGCATGCGCCCAAAATAGCTCGCGATGTTCCGGTGGCTGTCGAACGGCGCCACTTTGCGCAGATAGAAGAGCGATGGCACCGCCGCACAATCTGCGATCGATAACGAATTGCCCACCACATAGCTCTTGCCGGCAAGATGGCGATCGAGCATGCCGTATGCGCGACCAATCAGCTTTCGAGCGGCTTCGACGCCCATTGCATCGCGCTTGTCTGCTGGGCGCATGCCATCGAACAGAATCTTCTGCATCGAATCATTCAAGTAGCCGTCGGCGAAAATCGTCCAACGCCTTGCCTCGATGGCTGCGTTGCTGTCCTGCGGAATCATCCGCGGCGGATTGTCAGGAAATTTGTTGTCGAGGTATTCGACGATTGCGCTTGATTCGGGCAGTACCCGACCGTCGTCCTCGACCAGACATGGCCCCTTGCCGATCGGATAGACCTTCTCATATTCAGCGCGGCTCGCCGGGTCCATGAGATTCACGACCATTGGTGTAAATGCAATGTTCTTCTCGTACAGCGCGATCAGAACTTTTTGCGCATAGCTGGAAATCGGGTTGTAGTAGAGCTATCGTTTTGCCCTCCAAGGACTGCGAGAAAAGCGCCGATGCGCCGGCGCCGGAATTCGATCGAATCAATACTGGTCGTGCAGGCGCACCCATGCCATTGGGTAGGACAGCGCTGCCTCGTCTCGGCCTTGCGGAACGAGGTCGAGATAATGATACGCGCCGTTTAGCATATCCAGGCCACGCGAATAGCATGAGTAGGTGTGGAAGATGGTGCCGTCATCGTCTCTGTAGAACACGCTGATGCCAGGCGCTTCGGACGAAAAGTATTTGCGCTTCGTATAGTTGTACTGGATCTCGCCGCGCTCGCGCTCTTCGCTGGTGAACGACACGCCGTAGTCCCGATTGAAGGTGTTCCCGAACGATGACACCCATTTGAATGTCCAGCCCATGCGGCGCTTGAAGGCTTCGAGCTTGGCAAGCGGCGCTTTGGAGATGGTGATGAGGCTCACATCGCGCGCCGCCAGATGAAGGCTGATGCCATTGAAATTATCGGCCCAGAAGGAGCAGCTCTTGCAACCATCCTGCCACGCTGGATCGAACATGTAGTGATAGACGATGAGCTGATGCTTGCCCGCGAACAGATCGGCGAGGGATTCCTGGCCGCTTGGCGCATCGAACACGTAGGTTGTGTCCACTTTCACCCACGGCAATTCACGCCGCTCGCGACTGAGCGCGTCGCGGGCCTCGGTGAATGCCTTCTCCTTGGCAAGATGGGCGCGGCGGGCGATCAACCATTCATCTCGCGACACGACTCGATGATTTGGCATGGTGGCGTCTCCTTGGACAACGTGAAGAGCGCTCTTGCTGGCGCGTCGGGACAATTTACGCCGCCATTTGCCCACGCGTCAACGGCCGTCAACCACCTTAGATGGCGACCACCCGGGGAGCCGTTGAGTTATCACGGCCCGCGCGGCGCGAGAGTTTGGTGTCGAAGGTGGCAAAGTCATCGCAACCTGCGGCAAGTGCGTGGTGTAGTGCATCCGCGAAATCCCAGCCTTGCCGCATTTTCCCAGCCGCTGCGACCACGGCCGCCTGCTCGCCGACGACGGCGTTTTCCAGTATGGCGAGCCTTTCCAGCGCGTCTGCAATCGATCTGGATGAATACCCGTACCGCGAGCGAAGCACCCACTCCAGTTCCAGGATGACTGTCACCGGGATAAATACCTGCTGTGCGGCGAGGCAGGCCTCAGCGCGGCGGCTCTGTGCCGCGTCATCCTGAACCAGGGCGCGAACCAATACGTTGGTATCCAGGGCGCGCACGCTGTCAGTCCTTATAGTCGGTGACGCGCATATCCTTCACCGCTATTCGCGGGCCGGCATACTTGAGGATGGCCTGGATCTCGGCGAACTTCGCCGTATTCTTGACCGGCGCCCGCGTAATGCGCGCGCCTTTACCTTCTACCCGGATGTCGACACGCATGCCAGGCTTCAATCCAAGCGCCTTCCGCACAGCGGTCGGGAGGACGATCTGCCCCTTGGTTGATACGAGCACGGCGCTCATTACTCGCTCCAGAAGTTTTACCTGGTGGGTATTCTAAACGCACTTGAGCGTCCATCGCGCGGACATTTTCACAAGCCCGGCCGGTGGCGTACCATTGCCGGACTCACAAGGAGGAGCACCAATGAAGATTCTTCGTTTTGATGATTGGAAAACCGGTCTCTTGATCGAGGGGGCGGGTGATGCGCAGGTGCTGGATATCGGCGCGAACCTCGATCTGCTCTACGGCCATGATGCAACGGGCGCGGCGCTGATCGAGAAGTTGTTGGGCCCGGGGGGCAACGGCAGTTGGGTGCCGATGATTGAAAATTGGGACGGCGCCAGCAAAGTCTTGCAGGCAATGCAGAAGCTTGCCAGTCCGGCGGGTGGCTCGCGGCTGTTGCTGAAACCGCTTGCTTCGGTGGAGCTACGTGCCCCAATGCCATCACCGCATGCGCGCATCTTCGCGCTTGGCGGCAATGTTGCATCGCATATGGCGGCGGCGATGACCAAGATTTCGGGTAAGACCGTTACCGCCGAAAGCATTATCGCGGAGCGCCGCCAGGGGTTGCCACCGTGGGGTTTTGTTGTGCTGCCCGAAACCGTAGTGGGGCCCATGCATTTGGTCAGTCCCCCGGCCGGTATCACCAAGTACGATTACGAAGCGGAAGTTGCGGTGATTCTGCGTGGCGGCGGACGCAATATGCGCGCAAGCGATGTGTCGGTGTGGGGCTTTACTGCCTGGAACGACTTGAGCATTCGCGATGGCCGTCTTGGTATCGGCCAACCGATTCATCGTGGCGCGTTCAACTGGGCAATGGAAAAGAATTTCGACACTGGCAACTCATGCGGCCCATGGGTGGTCGTCGATGAGCCGCGCAATCCGATGAAGCTCAGGGTGCAGATGCGGGTGAATGGCGTGACGCGGCAGGACTGGTCGACCGAAGAGATGATGTACAGCTTTGGCGACACCGCCGAGTTTCTTTCCAAATATGCGTCGCTCAAGGCGGGTGACATCATCTGCTCAGGTACCGGGCATGGCACGGCGGCGGAATATGGCGCCGATGGCGATCGCTGGTTGAAGCCAGGCGATAAGCTCGAGGTCGAAGTGGAGGGCGTTGGGATTTTGCGGAACGATGTGGCGGCTTGGTAATTTCTTAATGGCGGCGTGCATAGACTAGGCATCGACCGTTATAGGCAGGGGTATGCATCGAGGCGAGCACGTCGATGCATTCCTCATGCATGAGGAACCCGCCTGCCGACATCTGTCGATTGAATGCGGTGCGATTGCCGCGATTCGGATCGATGATCCACACCACCGCGGCAGGGGATGCATGGCGGGCGATGAAGCCGGCGAGATCGGCGTTATCGTCCCGCTCATAGAGCAAATCGCTGCCGATGATGAGATCGAATTCGCCGGCCACTGCGTTTGTTGGACCGATGTGATCGGGCGAGGCCCAGTTGCCATGCCGATATTTCATTGGAAGAAGAGCGTTGACGCGCAAGTTCTCCTTGAGAAAACGCTCCGTAAGCGGATGACGATCGCTCGCGGTGACATCGGCGCCGCGTCGGTGTCCGACGAGACTTGCCAGGGCAAGGCCACAGCCGATCTCAAGGATGCGTTCCGTCGGCGATACCGGATGTTCCGCCATGCGTGCTGCCAAGTGCGCGCCCGAGGGCCACAGCAGGCCGAATAATGGCCACAACGCCGACGAAATGCCAAGCCGCTCGGCATCGCCATCCGGATCAGCAAATTGCAGGCGATCGAGCAGCGAGCGGATGATCAGATCATCAACGCCTGCGATTGCAATAACTTCCTGCTTTGTTGCATAGCCGGGCATGCGCGGAGTCGAAGGCTAGGTGGCGCTTCGAACCAAGGATAGGGACGCCCAGTATGGGGCTTACCAGTCTCAGCGACGCCCTATTTGGACGCAGAATGAGACTATCCGCCGAGTGCGTACGCCTGATCGATGATGCGCATCGCGCGCAGGCAATCGTTGACGCCAACCGGCGGTGGCGCACCGCGCTGCCAGCAGTCGAGCGCGTCGCGCAGCGTCGTGAAATAGGGCGCTTCGAGTTCGGTGGCGGCCGTGACTTCATCGCCCTCTGCCGTCGCGAGTTTCATCACGCTGTCCTTCACAGTCAGAATGGCATCGCGCCCAGCGATTTTCCATTCACCATCGGTGCCCACGCGCGGGAAACAGTTGCCGACTTCGACAGTACCAAGGATGCCGCTCGTAGAACGCAGCAAGACGGAGGCGTAGTCCTCGACTTGTCGACTGTGCGCACGCTGGCTGAATTGCGCACCGGTGACGCGCGCATCCTCGCCGGTGAGCTGCAGAAAAAGATCAATGCCGTGCGGACCGAGATTACGGAGCGACCCGCCGCCCGCCTCGGCTGGGTCGAGCATCCATGCGCTGTCCCATGCCGGGTAGCGTGCCGGCCCCGGTCGATTGATGCGCGAATAGAAATGCGAGATCGGCCCAAAGCGGCCCGCCGCCAGCAGTTCGCGCGCGCGAATCGCGAAGGGCTGGTAACGCTGCGCGAGCGGTACCGCGATATAGGCTTTGCGCTTTGCTGCCTTATCAGCAATCGATTGAACTTCATTCGCATCGACGCCCATCGGCTTTTCCATGAGAAACGGATAGCCCTCGTCAATCAGGTCATGTGCGATGCGTGCCATCTGACGGTGCCGACCCAACGCGATGACGAAGTCCGGTTTGATCTCCTTCAGCATCTGGCGGTAGTCGGTAAAGACCGGTGGGTTGCCGACCTCGGCCGCACGCTTGCGGGCAAGCCCCGCATCGCTATCCTGCACCGCGACCAATGCGACATCTGGCATCGACACAAGATGGCGAAGGTAGGCCGCATCATAGAGAGCATGCCAGTGGCTGACTTCGATGGCTGCGACGCGCATGGTCGTTGCGTTTCCTGTCATGGCGTTCCTTTCCCTACTCAAGATGGGATGCTTGACACCAACCATAAGCCCTGCGCATGATGCGCCGCTATCGTGCAACGCCCACCTTTCAAAGCGACTCCGATGAATACCATTGCGCTTGCCCCGACGACTTTGCCTAACACGCCAGCGATGGAGTACATCGCCGCTGCATCCGCCGCGGGTTATGAGGTGCTCGGAATTCGCGTCAATCGCTCGCCTGCAATGCCGTTTCATCCGGTCATGGGAGATGCCGCGCTCATGCGAGACATCAAGCGAACCATTTCGGCGGCGGGGCTTACCGTGCTTGATCTCTACAGTTTTTATCTACAGCCCGACACCAAGGTCGAGCATTTCAAAGACGCGCTCGCGTTCGGTGCGGAGCTTGGCGCGAAGTACGCGATGGTGATGGGCGATGATCCCGATTGGCAACGTATGCGCGACAACCTCGCGCGCTTTTGCGATATGGCGATGCCGTTTGGTTTGACGGCCGTGTTGGAGTTTGCGATCACGCGGCCGCTTGCGAAGCTGCAACAGACTACGCAACTCATCGCGGAAGCAGGGCGAACCAATGCGGCGGTCTGCCTCGATCCGCTCAACATGCTGCGCGGCACCGGCGGCCCGGCGTTGCTGGCGGGTCTCGATCCGCGTCTGTTCCCCTATGCGCAGCTCACCGATGGATTGCTTGGTCCGGGTGAGCCCGATCTTGCGCGTGCGCGGCAAAACGGTCCTAACATTCGCCGCATGCCAGGAGAGGGCGTGGTACCGATCGGAAAGTTTCTCGATGCTTTGCCGGCCGGCATTACGCTTAGCCTTGAGGCGCCGGGGCCCGATCGTCCTGATCGCCCCGCCAAGGAATGGGCGCGCATCGCGCTCGACAAATCGAAGAAATTCCTGACCGACTACTACGCCACGAAACGCTGATGCGTCTCGCGATCGCACCGACTACGGTTCCGGACGCCCTGCCGCTCGATTATCTCGATGCGGCGATCGGCTCCGGTTGCGAGGCGCTCGGGCTTCGTCTGGATCGTTCGCCGAATCTGCCGTATTACCCGGTGGGCGGCGACGCGCCACTGATCCGCGAGATGAAGAGCCGTCTCGCCGACGCGCGAATGCCCGTACTCGATATCTTCACGTTCTATTTGGAAGCCGCGTGCGACTTCGAACAGTTCACGCGCTCGCTGGCGTTGGGCGCGGAATTCGGCGCGCGCTTCGCGCTGGTGCAAGGCGATGATCCCGATCCGGTTCGACTCGTGCATACGTTCGCGCGCTTTTGTGATGTGGCCGCAATCTATGGCATCAGCGCGGTTATCGAATTCAATCCGGCGCGACCACTGGCCACCTGCAAGCAGGCGCTGCAACTGATCGAGCGTGCCGGCAAATCGAACGCGGCAATTTGTGTTGATCCGCTTCACTTGGCGCGATCAGGCGGTGTGCCGAGTGATCTGCGCAGCATCGATCCCCGGCTGCTGCCCTATGCGCAATTCTCCGATGGTTGGTTGAATCCCGTTGCGCGCTCGTTGCCAGGCGAAGGCGAGCTGCCTCTGCGGGAATTCGTAGCGGCGCTGCCGGCCGATACGATGCTGAGCGTCGAGGTGCCGCTGCCACCCGGGTCGCGATTCAGCACGGCAGCGTGGGTGAAGCACGTCATCGATTGCACCCGCACGTATCTTTGTTGACGCGCGCCTGCATCCGCCAGCCATGGTGGGACGTATATCGTCGTTAAGACGGGCAGTGCGTAATCGGACAGTTCGCAATAGACCCGCCAACCGACATCGCAACATGACCGGTCTTGCCCGACCAGAGGAGTCAATTCATGAATTTCCAACGCTTTGCCCCATTAGCGGCCATTGTGGTCGCGGCAGCAGGTTGCGCACAGCAACGTGCCTCCCCCGAGGCGTATGCCGAGTGGTATCTCTATCAATGTCAGCAGATCACCAGCAATTGGCGCATGACTTGCTTCGATCTACTGCCGGCGCGCATTCCGGGATACCGGGGCAATGCGTACGATGCGCCGCCAGCTTCCAAGATCTAGTCGCGCTGCCTCAAACGTGAGCGACGCGTCGCGCTGGGCGTGACATCACGCCAGTGTGGCCATTGCTCGCCTCCCACTGCTCTTCTGCGATGAAGTCGTTTCCACCCAACTGCCGTAGCTTGGCGCTAATTCTTGCGTGCCTTGTCGCATTGTCCGGCTGCTGGACGCTGCCGCGCTACCTGGATGCAGAGCGCGACGCGAGGGAAAAGTCGGGCGCGCCGTTGCGAATTGTCGGCGCCGACGGCGGCTTGATGCATGGCGCGCGCGTTACGATCGAGGCGCAGTTGAGATCGCTGGATGCGGACGGCTCGCTCGCGCGTCACCTGAATATCGTTACTGCGATCGCCAATGCCCCGCTGGTCGTCGGTAATGCGACCGATATCCTCATCGACGGGCCGAACGCCTACGCCTCGATCTTCGCCGCCATCCGCGCGGCGACCGATCATATTCACATCGAGAGTTTCATCTTCGAGGAAGTTGACTTCGACGACCGCACGAGCGGCTTCAACGATCGATTGAGTGCGGCATTGATCGCCAAGCAGAAGGAAGGCGTCACGGTGCGTGTGCTCTACGACAGCGTGGGGTCGCTCTCGACGCCGCGGGAATTTCTCGATCGGCTCCATGAAGCGGGTGTGCAGCTCTGTGAATTCAATCCGGTCAATCCGTTGCGCGCCAAGCTATGGCGGCCCAATCATCGGGATCATCGCAAGATCGTGGTGGTTGACGGGCGCGTTGCATTCACCGGCGGGATCAACTTCCATCAGGTCTATCGAAGTGGGTCAGCGCCGCTGCGGATGCGCAGCATGCCCTCGACAAGTGAAGGCTGGCGCGACACTCATCTGCGGGTTCGTGGGCCAGTAGTGCGGGAATTTCAGGAGTTGTTCGTCAATTCTTGGACCAAGCAGGCCTGTGGCGGCCAACTGGATGGAGCACTCTTCGCGCAGTTGGAGGCAGCGGGTAGCGAGATCATCAAGGTTGTCGGTTCGAGTCCAGATGGCATGCTGAGCCGAATGTATCTCACTTTGATCTCGGCGATGTCCTATGCGCGCAAAAGCATCTATCTGACCGCAGCCTATTTCATTCCCGATCCCGATACGATAACGGCACTGGTGGCCGCGCGGGCGCGAGGCGTCGATGTACGCCTATTGCTGCCTGGGTTCACTGATTCGTGGCTCGCTTTTCATGGCGGCCGTTCGCATTACGAAGCGTTACTCGCGGGCGGCGTGCGCATCTATGAGCATCGCGATGCGCTGCTGCATGCAAAGACTGCGGTGATCGACGGCGTGTGGTCGACGATCGGATCCTCCAACATCGACTGGCGCAGCTTCTGCCATAACGATGAGGTCAATGCGGTCGTGCTCGGCGAATCGTTCGGCATGGAAATGACGCGGATCTTCAATGACGACCTCAGCGCCGCGGTCGAAATCACGGCCGCCGATTGGGCCGAGCGTGGTCCGTCCGATCGCATTCTCGAATGGCTTGCACGGCGCTGGGATCAGCTGCTGTAGGGCCGCTAACGAGTTGGTTGTCCGAGCGCGGCGAGCAATTCGACGGTCATGCTTTTCGGTGCGGAGAAAGTCCTACCGTACATCATTGAAGAAACGCGCTGCCGGCTTGAGATGCAGATCGCGACCGCCCCATCGATAGGCCGCGATGATGACAAGACATCGATACAGGCTGCGCCAGATCCCGGCGGTGATGAACTTTCTTGCGCTGGTGATGACCGGCAATGTCAAGAACACTGACTTGGCATGCCGCAGCAGTTGCTCGGAGAACATGACATCCTCCAGGTGGCGGACTGCCGGGAATCCGCCGAGCCTCTGAAACGTTGTGCGACGAACGAACATCGCCTGATCACCATAGAAGACGCCGGATCGCCGACAGCGAAAATTGTGGATTGCCGACACCAGACGCAAGCGCCAGTCGTCGCCGTCGAATGCATGATGAAAGCCGCCGAACTTATAGGACGGGTCAAGTGCTTCGATCGCATCGAGCGCGCCCGCCGGTAGCAGCGTGTCGGCATGCAGAAATAATAGCCACTCGCCGGTGGCGACGGTCGCCCCCGCATTCATCTGTGCCGCGCGTCCTCGCGTCGCGGCAATGACACGCATTCGATCGGCGCAGCAATGACGGTCGGCGAATTGATTGGCGATCAGAATTGTGTCATCGCTCGAGCCGCCGTCTGCGATGATGACTTCCCACGCAGCCGATTGGGATGCCACCCACTGGAGCGTGACAGGCAGTGCGGCCGCCTCATTCAGCGCGGGAATGATGATCGAAATCAATTCGAACGCCCAGTCTGAATCCTTCGGGTCGCAAGTAAAAACTCTTCGGCATGCAAGGTGACGTTGGCGCACATTGCACCGGTCGATCGACCGACCCGCTCGAAGATTTCCTCATTGGCGAGAAGCAGTGAATGGGCACAAGCCAGACTGTCCGATAGCGCGGACGCGGCAGCGCTGTACGTGATCCGTCCATCAGACATTGCATCCGCAAGCGCACGCTCGCCAATATGTTGATGTGCGCGCTGCTGGGCCAGCACCAGCCGACGGATCGGCTCGAACAGCGCGCCATCGGCATGCAGCGCAGGACGCATTGATTCAAGTATCGCCACCCCGACCCCTTCAATCACCCCTTGCAGTCCGATCACCATCAAAGGCAAATTCCCGGATGCGACCGCCCGTGCAAGCATTTGCGCGATCGCAGAGGACTCGACGTTGAATGCCGCTGACGCGCGAATCGCGGCTACATCGATTTCTCGACCGAAGTACGCGACCACCCGGTCGAAGATCGCCGCATGTCGCGCTTCCTGCGCGGCTTGGCGGCGAAAGAATCGTTGCAGCGAAGGTTCCGTCGCCAGCAGCGCCTCACGGCTCGCGATGTGGAAGGCAATTCGCTCGCCCTCGGCCAGCAGCGCGAACAGGCGTACTCTTGCAGCCCGTCCGGTGTCCTTCGTGGGCGTCGCTCTATCTGCGGTGCGGTACGGTTGCGCTGAGTCCATGTCGGTCGATCATGTTGGCGAGCTGGCGGAACATAGCTCTCCGTGCCAGCCTGGCTTGGTACGATCGACGGACTCGTTCGGATTCCTCGCTACTCTGCCTTCGCTCCGGACGCTTTGATCGCCTGTGCCCAGCGCCCGGCTTCCGTTGCCATGAAGGCATTGAATTCACCGGACGTTCCGGTGATCGACACCGCATCGAGTTCAGCGAAGTGCGCCTTGATCTTGGCATCACGATGGCCGGCGTTGATCACGGTGTTCAGCCTCTCGATGATGTCGGGGGGGC
>CAMDRJ010000042.1 GCA_945906755.1 Klebsiella pneumoniae
CCACGGCCGCATCCAGCATCAGCGCGCAGGCGGGCATCCAGATGTTCAGAAAATAGAGCGGCGCCTCAAGAACGGTGGAAAGTGCCGCGCGTGCCGCGGGCAATTCAGTCTTGCGCGTACCGAGCACTGCATGCAGCACCGCCGTCGCACTGGACAGTCGATTGTGAAGGTCATCGCCTTCGGTCAGCGCTGAACGTGCGATCGATAGTAGATCGATGGGTTCGTCTAGTAGGGCCGCGAATCCCGGCAACAATTCGCGCTCGCGAAACGCCAGGCGATCGAGGATGGCAGTGTCTCGTGAGCCGAATCGTTGCTGCGGTCCTGCGCCGGTTCCGAGGAACCCGAACCAACGCGCATCACTTTGGCCGTCACGAATTTCGGCAACGGTTGTCTTGGGTGAAATCATCGCCACCAATGGCGTCGATGCACGGCGTGAATATGAGGGTTCGAACTTCACTTCGCCCACCGCGATCAAGCGCGTTGCGTCGGCCGCATCGCGCGCCCAGCCTTCGTAGAGGCACGAAAGGACCGCGCTATTTAGCATCGGCGGTGGCAATCGGCGCGGATCGGGAAATGCTGGACCGGCATGCAACAGCGTGCGCGGCGGCAACGCCAATGCTTCGGCTGCTTGACGGACCGCGATCCAACGCGGTTCGACCCGGTAGATCCGCGCCAACGCTTTCGCATTCGCGCTCGAACTCTCAGTTGACATGATTGCTGTTCCCCATCGCGCCCACGCGCATGCCGCTAGTGTACTAACATCGCACCAGGGCAAGCCTACGCTATGCAGCATCAAGGCGTCCCGTCCGGTCGCATCCATTTGCCGGATGCCTCGTTGAAGCCGTCCAATGCAATCCTTGCTGAATCTCTCCTCCCACATCGACCAATTCAATCGCTGGATGGCTTGGATCGCGTCCGGCTGCGTCCTGGTCGCGTGTTTGGTAAGCGCCGGCAATGCCGCGCTCCGTTACGCCTTCAGCCTTGGATCGAATGCCTGGCTTGAGATGCAGTGGTACCTGTTCGCCTATATGGTCATGCTCGGTGCTGCCTTTGTACTGAAGGCCAATGAACATGTACGCGTCGATCTCATCTATGGTCCGCTCTCAACGCGCGCCAAAATCTGGGTCGATCTAGTTGGGCTACTGATCTTTCTGATGCCGGCGACGCTTTATCTCTTGTACCTTTGCCTTGGGCCGGCCATCGATGCTTTTCAGTCCGGAGAAATTTCACCGAATGCAGGCGGCCTGGTGCGCTGGCCGGCGCGCATGGCGCTGCCGATCGGCTTTGTGCTGGTCGCATTGCAGGGGCTATCGGAGATCGTCAAACGCATCGCGATGTTGACCGGACAGATGCCCGCCGAATTGCATTACGAGCGCCCGCTGCAATGAACTTCGCGAAGGATCATTGCTCGTGACCGCGGAGCTGATGGCGCCCCTGATGTTCGTTGGGCTGATCGCGTTCCTCCTGATTGGCTATCCGGTCGCGTTTTCCTTAGCGGCACTTGGCCTGTTCTTCGGCATCATCGGCATTCAGTTGGGCTTTTTTGTGCCCGACTTTCTTGCGAGCCTGCCGCTGCGCGTCTTTGGCATTCTTTCCAATGACCTCTTGCTCGCAATCCCATTCTTCACCTTCATGGGCGCGATCCTCGAACGTTGTGGCCTCGCCGAGGATTTGCTCGAAAGCATGGGACAAGCCTTCGGTGCATTACCCGGCGGACTCGCTTACTCGGTGATCATCGTCGGCGCGATTCTTGGCGCGATCACCGGCACGGTCGCGGCATCGGTGATCGCGATGGGCATGATTGCCCTGCCCGCCATGATGCGCTACGGCTACAACATGAAGATCGCGACCGGTGTGATCGCCGCCTCGGGCACGATCACGCAGCTCATTCCGCCGTCTCTCGTTTTGGTGGTATTAGCCGATCAACTCGGCCGCTCGGTCGGGGATATGTATGCCGGTGCGATCGGTCCATCGATCGTGCAGACCCTGCTCTTTCTCGTCTTCATCTGGCTTGTTTCTATTTTTCGCCCGCAATGGGTCCCTGCACTGCCGCCAGAAGCTCGCAAGTTGCGCGGTTGGGCGCTATGGACGCACGTGCTGTGGGGTGTCATTCCTTCGCTTGGGCTGATTTTCCTCGTGCTCGGAACGATCTTCTTCGGCCTTGCCACGCCGACCGAATCGGGCGCGATGGGTGCGGTGGGGGCCATGCTGCTCGCTGCATTGCGTGGCCGGCTGACGCCGACGCTCGTGTGGCAAGGCATGGACTCGACGATGCGGATCACCGCGATGGTGATTTTCATCCTCATCGGCGCGACGGTGTTCTCACTGGTATTCCAGGGCTTTGATGGCGGTCTGTGGATCGAGCATCTGCTTGGCGATCTACCCGGCGGCAAAGTCGGCTTCCTGATCGTCGTCAATCTGTTTGTCTTCTTTCTCGCGTTCTTTCTCGATTTCTTTGAGATCGCGTTCATCGTCGTGCCGCTTCTCGCACCGGTTGCGCAGAAGCTCGGCATCGATCTCGTCTGGTTTGGCGTGCTGCTCTGCGTGAATCTGCAAACGTCTTATATGCATCCGCCATTTGGTTTTGCATTGTTCTATCTGCGCGGCATCGCGCCACGCGAAGTGAAAAGCAATGACATCTATCTTGGCGCAATTCCTTGGGTGTTCCTGCAACTCATTATGGTGTCCTTGGTCATCGCCTTCCCCGATGTGATCACTGCGTTCCTCAGCACCGATGCCGTGGTGGATATCGATAAGGTTGATATCCAGTTGGAAGCGCCGACAGTCGATGCGACAACGGATGATGATCTGCAAAAGCAGTTTGAACGGTCATCGCAGGAGGCCGGGAAGAAGTAGGTGCACAATTCGTGTTAGTTATCCGCCGGAGTGCCGGCATTTCCA
This sequence comes from Klebsiella pneumoniae, assembly GCA_945906755.1. Taxonomy (GTDB): domain Bacteria; phylum Pseudomonadota; class Gammaproteobacteria; order Burkholderiales; family SG8-39; genus SHXR01. Next base: position 2,902 of record CAMDRJ010000042.1, read on the forward strand.
AACGGGAGAATGCAATGAGTAGACGTGAGTTTCTGAAACGAGCCGGTGCTGGTGCGGCCCTCGGTGTCGCGGCAGCGCCTGCGATCGCGCAGACGCAACCAACGGTGCGCTGGCGGTTGCAAACCAGTTGGCCGAAGAGCCTGGACACGACGCATGGTGGGGTCGAGGCGATGGCAAGACGCATCGGCGTGATGACCGAGGGCAAGTTTGAGATTCGCGTCATGGCCGCCGGCGAATTGGTGCCTGGCAATCAGGTGTTCGACGCGGTGGCGGGCGGCACGTTCGAAGCCACCCACACGCTCTCCACGTTTTTCATCGGCAAGAATTCGGCATTCGCCTTCGATGCCGGCATCCCGTTCGGACTCAATGCGCGGCAACAGGCTGCGTGGTTCAACTGGGGTGGTGGTGCGGAGTTGTTGCGCGATGTATTCAAGAACTACGGGGTCATCAATTTTCCATGCGGCAATACCGGCGTGCAGATGGGCGGCTGGTATCGCAAGGAAATCAAGACAGTGCAGGATCTGAAGGGTCTCAAGATGCGCATCGGCGGCATCGGCGGCAGCATCCTAGCGAAGCTTGGCGTCACCGCCCAGCAGCTCCCGCCTGGCGACATCTATGCAGCGCTTGAAAAAGGCACGATCGATGCGGCGGAATTCATCGGACCGCATGATGATGAAAAGCTTGGCCTCAACAAGGTCGCGAAGTTCTACTACTACCCGGGCTGGTGGGAAGGCAGCGCGCAGAACACCATGCTCGTGAATCTCAAGGCTTGGGAAGCGCTGCCTAAGGCATTCCAGGAAGCACTCGAATGCGCCGCGCGTGAGCAGGACACCATGATGACAGCAAGTTATGACGCGAAGAATCCGGTGGCGCTGAAGAAGCTGGTCGGTGCGGGCACGCAATTGCGCGCATTCCCAAAGGCGGTGATGGATGCCTGCTACAAGGCGAGCGAAGAGACGATGGCGGAGCTTGGCGCCAAGAGCGCGGACTTCAAGAAAATCCATGAACAGTGGACGAAGTTCCGTGACGATCAGAACCTCTGGTTCCGGGTCGCCGAGAACACCCTCGATAGCTACCGGTATGCCGCCTCTGGCGCAGCCGCTGCGGCCGCCGCGAAGAAGTAGGCCAGCGGGTTCAGCAAAAAAGCAAAACGCGACCAGTTGGTCGCGTTTTGCTTTGGATCAACTGCTTGTTACGAACCGCCCGCTTTGGTTCCTTACTGGAAGCGCGCCGAGAAGATGCTCTCGACCGCACCGTCAACTTGCTGCCAGACTGCGATGGCTCGACCAGTCGCATCAACCGCTACATGCGGCCTGGAGGCATCATCCGGGCCAACGTTCTCGAGGGTCGATGCAGTCGATGGGTTCCATGATCCTCCCACCGGCAGCCGGTTAGACCAGATACTGCGGATCTGCTCGGTCGGCAACGTCGTATCCATCGATTGCCACACGACGAACGCGCTGCCGCCGGCGTTCATTGCGATTCTTGGCTGGGCCGAATCACCGAAACCGTTGGAATCGATGGCGGCAGCAACAGCCCACGTACCAGAAGAATATCGACTTGCCATAACGCGAATCTTCGCCCCTATCGTTTGGGTCCAGACCGCGATGCCGTTAGCGGATTGGTCGATCGTGACTTGCGGCGCGTCAGCGTTATTGCCAGGAACGGTGCTAAGAGCCACTGGGTTGAGGGCCCAAGTTCCCGCTGTATAACGGCGGGCGTAGATTACGTTGCCGCCCGAAGCAAGCAATTCCCGCCACACGAGGATGGCGTCGCCGTTGGCATTCATCGCGATCTGCGGTACGCCCGCTTCGGTATTAGTCGGGTGGTCGAGTGGGTTTGGAGCAGGTACCCAACCACCGGCACCGGTAAAGCGACTTGCGCGAATTTCCTCATCGCCGGCCGCGCCATCTTGCTGCCACACCGCAATCGCGTTGCCCGCGCCGTCCATGGCTATCTGGGGGTGGAGCGCGTTACCCGCGCCGGTCTCAATCAAGACATTTCCGGACCAGACAACACCCGAGTACCGATTTGCCCAGATGCTATTCACGTTAGCAATCCCGTTGGAGCCGTACTCATGCCACACAACCAGTGCGTTTCCGCTGGCGTCGATCGCGACCTTCGGCTTTGGCGCCTCATCTGGTGACGCCGCATTTGCGTCGGCCTCGCCGAGATCCGATATTGTGCTGTCCAATGAATTAGTCGGAATCGTATAGCGACGAGCCCAGATTTTGTTGGCTTCACGCCATACTGCGATCGCTACGCCAGCTGCATTGACCGCCACATACGGCGCTGAAGCACTGTTGGCGCCGGAACTGATTGGCTGCGGGGTCGCCGTCCAGCCCGTTCCCACCAAGTAGAGATTTCCCCAGACGGTCGTAACGGCACCTTCGGTTCGCGTCCAGACTGCGATCGCATTGCCGTTTCCATCCACCGCAACGCTCGCATTGGCCATATTGCCGATTGGATCGATCTAGACGGGCTGCCGCGCACCCCATGGGCCGGAAGGCGGTGGAACAACAACCGGCGGCGTAACTGCCGGCGGCGACGCAGCAGGCTCTCCGCTACCACCCCCGCCACCGCATGCGCCCAACACCAGGGCAACCAGCAACAGCAGACCACTCCTTTTCACTACTGATGCAGAAACTTGGTACATGGTGCACTCCCTGTCGGCGACCGACGATTCTTGGAAATCGTGCCGCTGGTGCGGCGTCTTCTCGAATCATGGCGCACGCGGGAACTGCTTTGGGGCATCACATAGGGTTGAATGCGACGTGGGAACACGGGTGGCGCAGAAATTAACGAAGCGAACACGTCCGTTCGTTGATCCGGGTGGCGCGTTACGCCGATCAGCGCAATCGGATGTTAGAAGCGCACCGCGCGAAGCCGCTTTGCCATTGATGCTCCCCTCGAGTGGACGCGCTGATCGAGCGAAGCAGACCGCTAAGTTCCGTGGAATCGGTCACGCATGAGGGTTACGACGGTCCTTGGAAAGCGCGTAATCGCCGTCTTGGCGAGGTATCGAAGAAATGCGCGATAGTCAGAATCGGCCGCAACGATGTCCAAATAGCGCTTTGTGGCGCTGCCGCTCGATTGCAATAATTTTGCGAAATGGCGTTGCGTCGCTTGCGAGAACGTCAAATAGCGAAACAGGCACGCGTCATCAAATAATTGCACCAGTGGTCGGCAATGTGAGAAGTAGCGTTCCGCGGCGAGCGCAGGGCGCGCCAATTCATGGGCCTCGATAATCGCCTGTGCTGCATACGATGCGCTTTGCAGGGCAAACGCGATGCCTTCACCGGTGATCGGTTCGGCAAAGCCCGCAGCGTCGCCCACCAGCAATACATTGTCAACGCCGGGCTCCTTGAGGTGATTGCCAAAAGGTATCGGACAGCCCGGCAAGGTTTCGTTCGGCACAAAGTCCAACACTTTAAGCAGGAAAGCCCGGCATGCACCACGTAGGTCGCCATTCTTTCTTGCCAGTCCTGCGACACCGACCGTGACGGTCTCTCTCTTCGGAAAAATCCAGCCATACCCCCAACGCACGCAGCCAAGATAGATTTCCGGATCAGGACAATCCCTGCGCAATTGTGCGCGTGGAATCTCGATCTCGATACCGGTTGCGAATCCATGCTTGTCCATCGCCGCAGGCAGCACGGACTTCCTCACGCGACTGGCTGCACCATCGGCCCCGACGATGAAGTCGGCTTGCAGCATCTCACCGGTTTCGAGTTTGACCGCCTGACGATCGGTCGCGATCGATGTCACGGTGCAGCCCTCACGCACGTCCACGCCGCTGGCGTGCGCGGACTTGAGCAACGCTGCATCAAACGTGCGCCGCATCGTAAGGCGCATCGGCTTGTAGTCTTTGACGTGCGCGATCGGCTCAGCACCGTAGAAAATCCGCGCGCCATTTGACACATGTTCATAGCTCGGCGCGATGGCATCACCGAATATGCGATCGAGCAACTTGGCGCTTCGCTCGCTGATGAGCCCGCCGCACAATTTATCGCGTGGAAAATGGGCCTTGTCGAGTAGCACGACCGACAATCCTGCTTGCGCCAACTGACGCGCGGCCGAGGATCCGCCCGGACCACCGCCCACGACGATAACATCAAAATGTGCTGCCACGATTGAACAAACCTCAATCTCCTTCGATCATGAAGCGTTGCTGACCGATGGGTTGCCCGCCAGCCTGGAGAACGATGGCGCGGCAATGCGGTCGATCGTGACATTGAGGCACGCCGGTCGACCCGACGCCAACGCCCGATTCAACGCGCCTGGCAAATCAGCGGCTTTCGTTACCAACTCACCGTATCCGCCGAGCGCGGTCACCACTTGGTCATAGCGCGCCTGCAACATTTCGCAACCGATCGATCGTTCGCGTCCGTAGGTGCGTAGCTGAATTTGATACTCGGCGTTCCAGCATGCGTCGTTACCAACGATCGCCACGAACGGGATGTTGCGCCGCACCGCGGTCTCATACTCCATCGCATGAAAACCGAACGAACCATCGCCAATCGTGAGAAACACCGGTGAATTTGGGCGCGCCACTTTCGCGGCGATCGCAAATGCCACACCACCGCCGATTGCGCCGCCCGGGCCGTTGGTGATGCGCGCCGCCGCAATTTCGGCGACGCACGCTTGCGACCATTGGCTGCATTCCCCGCCATCAGAAACATAGACCGCGCCAGGCGTGCGATCAATCATCGACCGCAGTGCGCGGCCGATGTCGAGCGCATGAATGGCGCCCTCTTTGGAGGTGATCGAACTCCAAGCTTCCGGACGAAACCGCACCGCAGAGAGCACCTCCTCGGTCCATGCGGTAGGCGCCATTCTTCGCTTCTTGGCCAAAGCAATGAGTGTTTCGGCCGCCACAATCGCATCAGCGCAAGTCGCGAAACGAATACGCGCACGATCGTCAATGGCAATCGTTGCGCGCCGAATGGCTTCCGGGTCTGGATCAATCTGGATGAAGCGGCTGGTCGCCGCAAACACTGGCGCCCGACCAAAGCGCACCGTGAAATCGAATTTCTTCCCAAGCATGAGGATGAGGTCGGCTTCGGCCAGCACTTCGGCGAAGGCGCCAAGCGATGGATCAGCGATGCCGCGCGGACTCTCCATATACAACACCGGAATCCCCGTTGCAGATTGCAGTGACTCACGCGCTGTGCGACCACGTCCATTGCCCATCATGGGACCCGCGAGGATCAACGGGCGCTTGGCGGTTGCGAGCGCATCGAGAATCACCGTGGCAATCGCGTCGTCGAGCATCGCTGCCGGCGCAGTAAACGTTGCGGCCCCTGGCACGAGTGCGATGCCCCGGGCATCAGTGGCTTCCATGAGATCGGTGGGGAAACTGAGGTGAACCGGCCCAGGTCGACCGGATTTGGCGATACGCATTGCCTTCGCAACATCGGTGCCGATTTGCTCCACGCTTTGGATGGTCCATGAAGCCTTGGTCGCAGGCGCTGCCATATCCGCTTGACGCAATTCCTGAAACGCATCGAGCCCAAGCAAATCAAGTGGAGCATGCCCCGAAATCATCACGACCGGCGACTCGGCGCCAAGTGCAGTGAAGAGCGGACCGACCGCGTTCGCATGCCCAGGCCCACCAGTGAACAGGCAAACACCGGGTTCACCGGTCAATCGCCCATACGCATCGGCCATGTGCGTTGCAGCGGCCTCATGACGCACATGAATGATGTCGAGCTTCGCATCGATCGCGGCATCGAACACCGGCATGACGTGATTGCCGGACAGGGAAAAAACCTTGCTCACGCCGCCCTGTTGGAGGGATCGGGCCAGGATATCGGCGCCTCTTAGTTTGGACATGAAGACTCGTCGAGTGGGGAAATAGAATTGATTGTATTCACTACGAATGCTAGCTTACTTCGCAGACAAATTCCGACCGACCTAGCCGCCGTACCGGTTGAACGAAGCTCGATACAATGGACGCCTCCTCAATCGTCTCGTCGCTTGCGAGGCCGGCATGAACCTCCCGATTGCCAATCCCGTGCAGCCCTCGCTCGAATACGTGCGTGCGCGCACCGACAAGTACTTCTCCAAGTCTCGCGAAATCGTTGAAAAATTCGGCGATCGGCCGGTCACCTACGGCGTGTTCATGCGCCGGCGCGTCATCTGCGCGGTGGGTCCTGCCCTGGCACTCCTGCAAACCTATTACCCCACCGATGCAACGCCCCTCAAGATAACGCGCCTTTACGAAGAAGGGGCGTCGGTTCCGGACCAAAAGCCGTTGTTCACTTATGCCGGCTCCTTCGCCGCGTTGGTCGAGTTAGAAACGATTCTTTTGCAGCGCGTTGGCTTTGCTTGCGTATCGGCTTACAACGCCTACGCGATGGCGATGAATCTGCCGAACGCGGCGTTCCTCGACATGCACGCACGCCATGCGGCCGGCGATGAAATGGCGCAGCTCGGCGCCTATGGCGCATCGGTCGGCAGCCGGGTTGCAAAATTAAATGGCGCGATTGGCTTCGTTGGCACCTCGCAAGACATCAATGCGCATTTCTATGGCCAAGAGCGCGGTCTTGGGACGATGCCGCATGCGCTGATCGGCTATGCGGGCTCGACGCTGCGGGCTGCGCAAATGTATGTCGAGACCCATCCGAACGAGAATCTCACCGTTCTGGTCGACTTCTATGCGCGCGAATATAGCGATGCGCTGGAGGTGTGCCGCTGGTGGTTCGGTGAGCATATGAAGACGGGGGCCCATGCCGCAAAGACGCTGTCATTCCGAATCGACACCCATGGCGATCGATTTGCCGAGGACCTCAGCTATGAGCGTTCGGTCGATATCGTGTGCGGCTGGCTGCATGTGGTCAATGAATATGAGGCGGTTCGCATGGTGATTGGCGAGGAGGCCTTCGACGCCGACACGCTCAACATCATGAAGGACCGGGTTCGCCGCATCCTGTTCGGGACCGGCGTGTCGGCCGCGGCCGTCATTCATATGCGGCAACGGTTGGATGGCGCGGGGTTCGGCGCTGTGCGGATCGTCGCGTCATCCGGCTTTAATCTGTTCAAATGCAAGATATTCGGTAGCGCACGAGTACCGGTCGATGTCATAGGCACCGGCTCCTTCATTCCCGAGACCTATAGCGAAACGTTTGCAACTGCCGACATCTTCAAATACGGCGATGAATTCCATATCAAGATCGGTCGCGAGAAAATCTTCCAAGGATTGAAATAGATTCACCCTTCACTTCTCCCTTCTCCCTTCTCCCTTCTCCTTCCTCAAATAAACATGCTATTTCCCACTACGCTCGTCGGCAGCTACCCACAACCCGAATGGCTCATCGATCGCAAAAAGCTCGCAGGTCGTTTCCCGCCTCGCGTGCGGGCAATGGAGCTGTGGCGCATCCCGAGCCCCTTTCTTGCCGAAGCACAAGATGACGCAACGATTCTCGCCATCAGAGCCCAGGAAGAGGCCGGTATCGATATCGTCACCGATGGCGAGATTCGTCGCGAAAGCTATTCCAATCGATTCGCCACCGCTCTGGAAGGCGTGGATATCGACAATCCGGGCACTGCACTCGATCGCAGCGGTCATGCGAACCCGGTGCCGCGTGTGGTTGGGAAGATCCGACGCAAACACGCGGTCGAAGTGGCGGACCTTAAATTCTTAAAGCGCCACACCACGCGGCAGGTGAAGATCACCGTCCCAGGCCCGTTCACCATGGCCCAGCAGGCACAGATCGACTACTACGATAAGAGTCGCGAAGCGGCGGCGATGGATTATGCGGTCGCGGTGAACGAAGAGATTCGTGACCTATTTGCGGCCGGCGCCGATATCGTGCAGATCGACGAACCCTATATGCAGGCGCGTCCGGACGAGGCGCGGCAATTCGGTCTACGCGCGCTCAACCGCGCCCTGGAAGGCATTACCGGCACGACTGCGGTGCATATCTGCTTCGGCTATGCCGCGATCATCCATACGCGCCCCTCGGGCTACTCGTTCCTGGGTGAGCTCAGCCGCTGCTCGTGCCGGCAAGTGTCGATTGAGACGGCCCAGTCGAATCTCGATTGCACCGTGCTCGGGCAGCTGCCGGACAAAAAAATCATCCTTGGCGTTATCAATCTGGAAGATCAAACGATCGAGACCCCAGCGGTGGTGGCCGCGCGCATCCGGCGCGCGCTGCCGCATACCAAAGCGGAAAACATCATCGTCGCACCCGATTGCGGCATGAAGTACTTGCCGCGCGATGTGGCCGACGCCAAGCTAAGAGCGATGGTCGCCGGCGCAAAAATCGTTCGCGCGGAACTGACGGCACGCTGATCAAGCCGGATCGCTCGATCAGCGTTGGGGGGCGCTTGCCCGCCTTACTCCACTTTGATATTCGCTTCCCTGATCAGCTTGGAGATCGTGGCGACTTCTTTGTCGATGTGATTCATGAATTCGGCGCCCGATATTCCGGAGGGCTCGAAGCTTTGTGCTTCCAAGCGATCTTTCACTTCTTTTGACCGCACTGCCTTCACGATCTCCGCGGCCAAGCGTGCGGTGACATCCGCTGGAAGCTTTGCCGGCGCCCAAAGCCCGTACCATGACGAAATTTCAAAACCGGGCAGCCCCGATTCGGCCGCGGTGGGTACATCGGGCAGAAAACTGGCGCGGTTGCGCCCGGTCACCGCCAGAGCTTTGAGACGCCCGCTTTTTACGTGCGGATAAGACGCCGGCAGCGCATCGATCATCGCGCTCACTTGTCCGCCCATTACGTCCGTTAGCGCGGGCGCGGCCCCTTTGTACACCACGATCAACATGTCGATGCCGGCCTGTCGCTTCACCATTTCTTCAGCGAGATGGCTGGCGGAACCGATTCCCGAGGTCGCGAACGAGTACTTACCCGGATTCGCTCTGGCGAGCGCAATCAACTCGGCAAGATTGTTGGCCAGAAAATTCGCCGCGGCCGTCGCGAGAAGTTGCACCGACCCGATCAACGAGATATGCGTGAAGTCCTTGATCGGATCGAACGGGAGGCTTTTCATGATGTATTGGTTGAACACCTGCAAGGAGGCGTTCACCAGGAGCGTGTAACCATCGGGGGCCGCCTTGGAGACGAAGTCCGCGCCGATCGTGCCGCTTGCACCAACCGGGTTTTCAACGACAACCTGCTGACCGATCTGTTGGGCAAGCACCATCCCAATCGTTCGGCCAACGAGATCGACGGTGCCACCCGGTGGGTATGGGACGATGATACGAATCGGTTTAACCGGGAAACCCGACTGCGCAAGCACAGCACCCGATAACATGATCGCACCTGTGAGTGCCGATACGGCGCTCACTATTCGAAGCATCGCACTACTCATGAACTGTCCTCCTCGTTGGCAAATCGGACGTCAGCTGCCGGTATCGACGGGTTCGAAGATACCTTGATTCCTTCGTCAAGCTTTTCTAGTCAAATGTCGATTGACCCATATCCCACCGATGCCTGACCAACGCTTTCCCTCGCAGTCGCATTGGGGTGCATTCACCGCGATCGTGCGTGACGGTCGTCTCGTTGAGTGCGAACCGTTCGAGCATGATCCGCATCCGTCTCCCATGTTGCAAGCGATGCCGGCGATGGTGTACTCGCCACTCCGGATCGCGCGGCCGGTGGTGCGTGAGGGCTGGCTTAAACAGCGCGAATCGAGCGACCGGACCTTGCGCGGACGCGATCGATTCATCGAAGTGTCATGGGATCGCGCGCTCGATCTCGTGGCCGACTCACTGGAGCGCACCCGCACCCGATACGGCGCCGAATCGATTTTCGGCGGCTCGTATGGATGGTCCTCAGCCGGGCGACTGCACCATGCCCGCTCTCTCACGCGCCGCTTCCTATTCGCAGGCGGCGGCTGCGTGGATCAAACAGGCAACTATAGCTGGGGTGCCGCGCAGTTTTTGCTGCCACATGTCATCGGCACCTATAGTCCGGTCGCAGGCAAAGTGACCCACTGGACCAGCATCGTTCAGCACACCAAGCTCTTCATTGCATTCGGTGGCCTGGCCCTCAAGAATGGTCAGATCAGCTCGGGCGGTTCCGGCGAACACACCATGGAAACATGGCTGCGGTCGTGCCGGTCGAACGACTGCGAATTTGTCGTGATCAGTCCGACGCGTGCCGATTGTCCGGCGTTTCTCGACGCGCAATGGATCCCGATTCGCCCGAACACCGACACCGCACTCATGCTGGCGCTCGCTTGCGTGCTGGCCACCGAGGGCAATCACGATCGGGCGTTTCTCAACTCCCATTGCGTCGGCTGGGAACGTTTCGAAGCCTATTTGCTTGGCCACACCGATGGCGTGCCAAAGACGCCGGCGTGGGCATCGGTCATCACCGGCATTCCGGTCGCGACGATCGAGGCGCTCGCGCACCGGCTGACCAAACAACGCACGATGCTGTCGGCGGCCTGGTCGCTGCAGCGAGCCGACCATGGTGAGCAACCCTACTGGATGATGATCACGCTTGCGGCCATGCTTGGGCAGATCGGCATGCCAGGCGGTGGCTTTGGCTTTGGTCATGGCTCGATTCATGGCACCGGCAATCCGCGTCCAGAGGTGACCGCACCGGAAATGCCGATCGGGAGCAACCCGGCGAAAAAATCGATCCCCGTGGCACGTATGGCAGACATGCTGCTCGATCCGGGCACCGAATACGATTTCAATGGCCGCACCGAACGCTATCCGGAGATACGCCTGGTCTATTGGGCTGGTGGGAATCCGTATCACCATCACCAGGATTTGAATCGCCTGCGCGAAGCATGGACACGCCCGGAAACCATCATCGTGCACGATTCCTGGTGGACCGCGACCGCGCGCCGCGCCGACATCGTCTTACCCGCCACGACAACCCTTGAGCGCAATGACGTAGGCGGCTCCGGTCGCGACCGGTTCATCATCGCGATGCAGCAGGCGATTGCCCCGGTGGGCGAGGCTCGCAACGACTTTGACATCTTTCGCGAACTCGCGGCACGCCTCGGGTATGAAGAGAAATTTAGCGAGGGTCGCTCGGAAATGACATGGCTTCGCGCGATTTACGATCGCGCCCGCGGCGACAATGCGGATCAGGGCGTACGACTGCCTGACTTCGACACGTTTTGGGCGACCGGTTACGCCGAGCAACCACGGCCTGCCAAGCCGTTTGTACTCTTCGAAGAATTTCGCGCGGATGCACGCCGCCATCCGCTCGCGACTCCGTCCGGGCGAATTGAAATCTATTCGGCGAAGATCGCGAGCTTCCGGTATGCCGATTCACCGGCGCATCCAACCTGGCTGCCGCCGTATGAATGGCTGGGTTCCCATCAAACCGATCGCCATCCGCTGCACTTGGTCACGATTCAACCGCCGGACCGGCTGCATGCCCAAATGGATCCGGGGCCGGTGGCGCGCGCGCAGAAAATTGCCGGACGCGAAAAGCTCCGCATGCATCCGCGCGATGCCAAATCGCGCAGCATCGATGCAGGCGATGTGGTGCGGGTGTTCAATGACCGCGGCGCATGCCTTGCCGGTGTGGCGTTGGATGATGGCGTGCTGCCAGGTGTGGTGGTCATGGCAACCGGTGCTTGGTACGACCCGGATATCGCATCACCTGACCGGCTCGATCGGCACGGCAATGCTAACGTGCTGTCGCGCGATGTCGGCACCTCGAAGCTCACGCAAGGGCCAAGCGCGCTATCGGCCCTGGTGGAAGTTGAACGATGGGTGGGTGAAGCACCCACCATGTGTGCGTTCGATCCACCCTCGATTCAACAAGCAACCGGTTGAACGGATGAGCGCGCCTAGACCCCTGTCGAATCAGGCCATCGACTTGCGAAGGCGTCCGAATCCCTCGTTCATGTCGGCGATCAGATCGTCAATATGTTCGAGGCCAGCGTGAACGCGAAATACCGGACCGGGCGGCGCCCATTTCGTTGCCGTTCGACTCTTCGTGACGTCCGATGGCAGCACCAGACTTTCGAATCCGCCCCATGAGGCGCCGATGCCATAGAGTTCCAGCCCGTCGATTAGCGCTTCAAAGGCCTGCTGCGTTACCCCTGACTTCAGCATCACACCGAACAGACCCGATGCACCCCTGAAATCGCGCTTCCATAGTGCGTGCCCGGGATCACTTGGCAAGGCAGGATGCATGACGCGCTCGACTTCCGGCTGGCGCTGCAGCCACTCGGCCAGTTGGATGCCGTTCTCCCAATGGCGCGGCAGCCGAACCGAGATCGTACGCAGCCCCCGCAATCCAAGATAGACATCGTCGGGTGACACGGCTATTCCCACTTGCGCGCGCGTGTCGCGCAGCTGCGCCCATGCCTTCTTGTTGGTGGTGACGGTACCTAACATCGCATCAGAATGCGCGACGATGTACTTGGTGGCCGCTTGCACCGATATGTCAACGCCATGCTCAAACGCCTGAAAATAATGCGGTGTCGCCCAGGTGTTGTCCATCGCCACCAATACCCCTCGTTGATGCGCAACGTCGGCGATCGCTGGAATGTCCTGCACTTCAAACGTGTGCGATCCCGGCGCCTCGGTGTAGACCAAGCGCGTATTCGGGCGAATCAATGCATCGATGCCGCGGCCGATCATCGGATCGAAATAGGTGACCGCGACCCCAAACCGGCTGAGAAACCGATCCGCGAAATTGCGTGCCGGTGAATAGACGTTATCGGTAATCAGAACATGATCGCCCGCCGAGACATATGACATCAGCGCCGCGGTACAGGCGGCCAGACCGCACGGATAAACGAGGGTCCGGTATCCGCCTTCGAAATCGGCGATCGCCTCTTCGAATGCACGCGTGGTCGGTGTGCCGAAACGGCCATAGTAGGTGCCTGCTTCATCGCGCGCCCGGCGTGCGCTCTTCTCTCGCAAGTCAGCGACAGTCGGCGAAAGCACCGTCGAAGCGCGATAGACAGGCGGGTTCACGATGCCCTCCCAGTCTTCGGGATGGCGCCCCACATGGATAATTCTGGTTTCGCTACGCTTCATCGACATCGGATCGGCCTTTCGATTCTTGAGCAGCACAGGTGCGTATCGCTGAGCGGCTTGTGCCCCTTGCGTTGATTGCGTCCGGTGCTATTCGGGCGCAACGCCGGCGGCCGCCATCGTTTTCTTCCATACGTCGATTTGATCTTTGAGGAATGCCCCCAACTCGTCTGGCGTCGAGGTGGCCGGCTCGACCGCGATCTTGGCGAACTGCTCGATGATGTCCGGCCGCTTCGCCGCGGCAACCAGCTCTCGGTTCAATCGCTCGACAATTGCGGGCAGTGTCTTGGCGGGCGCAAACATGGCCGCCCATGACAACACATTGAACTGCGCAAGCCCGGCCTCCGCCATCGTCGGCACCTCGGCCAGATAGGTCGTGCGCCGCTTAAGGCTGGTCGCGATCGGCCGAATGCGACCGTCTTTGATGTGACCGGCAGTGGTGGTCCAGGTCGCGAACATCACCTGAATCTGACCATTCAACATATCGGTGACCGCCTGGGGCTCACCCTTGTAGGGAACGTGCGTCATCTTGATGCCGGCGAGCCACATGAGCTGCAGCGAGGACATGATGCCGGTGGTGTTGCCGGTCGCGTAATTGAGCTTGCCCGGATTGACTTTGGCGTAGTCGATCAGCTCCTTGAGCGTTTTCGCCGGAACGCTTGGATGCACCATCAGATAGAACGAGTAATAGCCGGTGAGCGAGATCGGCACGAAGTCGTTAATTGCATCGTAGGGCGGCGCCTTTCTCATCGAGGGAATTGCCGCCATCGGGCTATTGGTTGCCAGCAACAAGGTATGGCCATCGGGATTCGCTCGTGCCACATCGCTCGCAGCGATAGCGCCGTCGGCCCCCGCCTTGTTTTCGACGATAACGGGCTGGCCAAGCGCCTGCGAGAGAGGCGCCGAAATCACACGTGCAATCGCATCGGTGGCAGACCCAGCCGGAAACGGCACAATGATCCGTACCGCTCGATTCGGATATTGCGCGAGCGCCGATGACATGCCGCCGAGCAAAGCACCAAGTAGAACAATCAATCGCAGCATGGCGGTCTCCAGACAAGGAACGAGAATAGCTTTTGAATGAAACGCAGCGGCATCGCTGCGCCGATGATGCCGCGCCCCTACATGAATCGGTCGGGTCAAATCACCTGGTGCATTGTGTGCCGACGATTCTTGGTAAACGGACGCACATGCGTGGGCCACCGACCATGATCAACCGCTTTGGCAAAGGCCTCGCTCGTCAGCACATCAGGACTCGTCAATTCGTAGACGGCCGCATAGCGGGGCGCACCCTGCGGATCGATTTCCTTGGTTTCGCCACCCATCGTGATGCGCAATTTGTCCAGCCTCATGCGCGTGCAGGACACCACGCCGGGAACCTTCAAAATCAACGGAACGTGTTCGGTCTCGTAGACTTCATTGAAGATCGCCTCTTTGTCCGGGTCGATATCCATTGCCGCGGTAAAAATCCAGTTGCCTACGCGTGCCATCGCTGCGATCTCCTTTGCAATGCCAAAACGGGTGTGCCGCAATCGTAGCAGGTGAAGGTTGTTCGGACCTTTGATCGACGACCACGTTCGGATTATGGGAGTGCAAGGGGTATTCCGCCAAAAAAAAAACCGAAGCCAGTATCGGCTTCGGCTAGAGAGCAGTCGGTTGGAAGACCGACCGCCGACGGAGTAATCGATTGCGCGGTTCTGCATCCGGACCGGATCCCGATGGAACGTATTCGGTGGGTATGCGTTTCGCAGCAGTGATGTGAATACTAACGAAAGAGTCATGGCAGCCCGGTCCCAAGAAATTGATTTTCTGTGTCACGGCTAGTAATTTTGCAATGCTCAAACAGATCACTTAGAGGCCGTTTCAAAATGACACCAAACGGCCCAAACTTAGGGGAGTATGAGGGGATGTTTCCCCTCATTTCGCAACCGGTTCTCAAGGAGATCACTCCGGCACCTCAATTCCCGTGCCCGGCCTCAATGCAGCTTGCCTACTTGATCCGTCGCAAGGCCGGGCGACCGCCTTTGGCGGGAGCCGCAGGCGGGGGATCCGGACGCTCCACATCCGGCTCCGAACGCTTGCT
This sequence comes from Klebsiella pneumoniae, assembly GCA_945906755.1. Lineage (GTDB taxonomy): Bacteria > Pseudomonadota > Gammaproteobacteria > Burkholderiales > SG8-39 > SHXR01. Next base: position 17,955 of record CAMDRJ010000042.1, read on the forward strand.
CGCTTTTGATTCGGCAGCGCCATCGGAACCACCGACGATAGTCGGGCCGCGTGGCACGGCGGCAGGCTCTTCTTGCTGCCCACGCTCAAAGGACATCCCCTGCCCGTTTTCCTTGGCGTAAATCGCTGCCACCGCGGTGATCGGCACGAACAGATCACGCGCGACCCCGCCAAAGCGGGCTTGGAATTCGATTTGCTCGTTGCCGATCCGCAATTTATTGGAGGCAAGCGGCCCGATGTTCAAGACGATCTCGCCGTCCTTGATGTATTCCTTCGGCACCACCGTATTCTTATCGACGACCACCTGTAAATACGGCGTGAAGCCGTTGTCGACGCACCACTCGTAAAGGGCGCGCAGCAGGTATGGCTTGGTGGAAGTTGTTTCGCTGGTCATGGAGCAGCGCAGTGCTATCTGCGCATGACTTTTTCAGACGGCGTCAGCGCATCGATAAATGCCGGGCGGCTGAAAATCCGTTCGGCGTACTTCATCAGCGGCGCGGCTTGTTTGCCGACCTGAATGCCGTAGTGATCCAGACGCCACAGGAGCGGTGACATCGCCAGATCCAGCATGGAAAAATCATCACCGAGGATGTATTTCTGCTTGGTAAAGAGCGGTGAGAGTTCGCCGAGCCGATCGGTCACATGCTGGCGCGCGCGCTCCTGCTGCTTCGGATTGCCGTTCTCGATCGCATCGATTTGCGAGAAGAGCTCGACCTCGAAATTGAAGAGGAACAAGCGTGCACGTGCACGCATCACCGGATCAGCCGGCATCAGCTGCGGATGCGGGAAGCGCTCGTCGATATACTCGTTGATGATGTTCGCTTCATACAAGATCAAATCGCGTTCCACCAGCACCGGCAGCCGGTTATACGGATTCATCACCGCGATATCTTTGGGCTTGTTGTACATGTCCACATCGATGATCTGAAAATCCATGCCCTTTTCATAGAGCACGATGCGGCAACGCTGACTGAACGGGCACGTCGTCCCGGAATAAAGATTCATCATGATTGTCAATCTCCGCCGCGAGGCGAGCAAACATCAAACAACGAAACCGCAATAGGCAGGGTCACAGCGTTGAACGCATGCCACCGGGCGTCAAATGCCAACCAGCGCTGTCGTCCACGGTCGACGACAACAGCGCAACCGCCGCCTTCAACTCAATGCACGTCTTTCCAAAAAGCGGCCTTCAGGAGATAGGTCAAGAGCACCAGCACGCCAAGCACCATCAGCACGTAGTAGCCAATGCGCTTGCGCTCGATCGCACCGGGCTCGCTTGCCCAGACCATGAAATTGACCAGATCGCCCGCCAGCTGGTCGTATTGCAACGGGGTCAACGTACCGCCCTTCGCAGGCTCGAGGGCCTTTAGAACCCTTTTTTCGCCGCCATGACCGTCTTTTTCCATCGCGAACTTCGCGGCGCGATCTCCCTGTAATTCCCACAAAGCGTACGGCATGGCCACGTTCGGAAACACCGCGTTGTTCCATCCTGTCACGGTATCGGGATCACGATAGAACGTGCGCAGATAGCCGTACAGCCAATCCGCTCCACGCACCCGTGCGATCACCGAAAGATCCGGAGGAGGCACGCCAAACCATTGCTTGGCTTCGTCCGGACGCATCGCCACCGTCATCATGTTGGTCACCTTGGGTTGCGTGAACAACAGGTTCTCGCGGATCTGCGCCTCGGTGAGCCCGATGCCCTTGAGCGCGTTGTAGCGCACATGGGCCAAACCGTGGCAATTCATGCAGTAGTTGACGAACGCTCGCGCACCGGATTGCAGGCTCGCGACATCCGTCGGTTTGAGCGGCGCCGCGTCAAGCGGCCAGCCGCCACCGGCGGCGAGCACCACCGCCGGACAAAAGCATAGGAGAACCAGCAGTTTTTTGATTGTTGTCATGTCACGTCACCCGTGCCGGAACCGGCCGCGTTTTCTCGTTCTTGGTGTACCAGGGCATCAGCGCGAAAAACGCGAAGTAGAGAATCGTGAAAATCCGCGCGACCCAGGTTGCCACTTCGCTGCCACCGATCAGCGGCACGCCCGCACCAAATTTGCCCCATACATCAGTCGGTGCGGTACCCAAATAACCCAGCACCAGAATGCTGATGACGAACGCGGCAATCCAATTCTTGAAGCTCGCACCACGATAGCGAATCGACTTCACCGGGCACCGATCCAGCCACGGCAGCAGGAAAAACACCATGACCGCCAGCCCCATCGCCGCCACACCCGGGAACTGCGATTCCCACATCGGCGGAATCGCCCGCAGAATCGAGTAGTACGGCGTGAAGTACCAGACCGGCGCGATATGTTCAGGGGTTGCCAGTGGATTGGCCGGCAGGAAGTTATTGTGCTCGAGGAAATAGCCGCCCATCTCGGGGGCAAAGAAGATGATGATCGAGAACACAAACAGAAACACCATCGCCCCAAACATGTCCTTCACCGTGTAGTACGGATGGAACGGAATGCCGTCGCGTGGAATGCCGGTCTTCGGATCTTTGTTTTCCTTGATCTCAACGCCATCCGGATTGTTCGAGCCCACTTCATGCAGCGCGAGAATATGCGCGGCGACGAGCCCGATAATCACCAGTGGCAATGCGATGACGTGGAATGCGAAGAAGCGATTGAGCGTCGCATCCGATACCACATAGTCACCGCGGATCCAGAGCGATAGATCTTCGCCGATAAACGGGACCGATCCGAACAGGTTGACGATGACCTGCGCCCCCCAGTAAGACATCTGCCCCCAGGGCAGGAGATAACCGAAAAACGCTTCGCCCATCAACGTGAGAAAGATCAGCACGCCGAAAATCCAGATGAGTTCGCGCGGCTTCTTGTAGGACCCATAGATGAGTCCGCGAAACATATGGAGATAGACCACGACGAAGAAGGCCGATGCACCGGTTGAATGGAGATAACGAATCAACCAACCATAGGGGACTTCGCGCATGATGTACTCGACCGACGCGAATGCGAGCAGCGCATCGGGCTTGTAGTGCATCGTGAGGAAAATGCCGGTGACGATCTGATTCACCAACAGAATCATCGCGAGCGACCCGAAGAAATACCAAAAATTGAAGTTCTTCGGCGCGTAGTACTCCGACAGATGCGCCTTCCAGTTGGCGGTGAGCGGGAAGCGCTCGTCGATCCAACCAAGCAGCCCAGTCGTCGTGACTTGCTTATCTGCTGCCATGGCGCTCTATGCCTCTTTCTTATCCGCACCGATCAAGATCAGTGTGTCGGAGAGGTAGACGTGGGGGGGCACTTCGAGATTGGTCGGCGCCGGCACGCTCTTGTATACGCGACCGGCCAGATCAAACTTCGAACCATGGCAGGGGCAATAGAACATGTCCTGGTCGGGCTGAAACTTGGGGGAACAACCAAGATGCGAGCAGATACCGACCGCGACAAAAATATCGTCCTTCTGGGCGCGCAGCTTTTTGCCTTTGAGATCGGCCGGCTGTTTGCTGGTTTTTACGTCGGGATCGACGACTTCCGCGTCCGCCTTCTTGATTGAATCGTTCATCGCGGGCGTGCGCTTCAGAATCCACACCGGCTTGCCTTGCCACTCGACCGTCAGCAGCTGACCTGGTTTCAGATTTGAAATATCGGCCTCAACCGGCGCGCCAAGCGCTTTGGCACGCTCGGACGGGTTCATGCTTTCTACAAATGGCCAGGCTGCGGTGAGACCGGCAAGGCCGCTCGCCGCGGCAGTGCCGACGACGAGGTTGCGCCGCGTCTTATCGACGTTTGTTGGCTCGCTCATGGAATGTTAAAGCTCCTCAAGGGGCGGGGTCGTGAAAATGCCGCTGGGCGAGCGCGGGACGGAAAGCTATCTCTTGCGCGGTCTCAGCAAAGCCTAAGGAGTATAGCCGAAGGCCACGCATAATTCCAAATTTTTGTACGTAACCGATTGAAATATAGAGAGAAACGCAAATCACTCGCGACTTCGAAAAACGCCCGATTCGGCTACACCGGATTCGGCACATCGATAAGGGCATCTCTAAAAATTGCTTAATTTCGAGGCACATTGTAAACGTTAAGTGGGTATGTACGTTGTAAGGTTAAATCACCGACACGAAGCGAGAGCAAAATGTCCATACGCCTTCAACCGAGTTTTTTCGACATTCATGAGCGCAGCG
>CAMDRJ010000043.1 GCA_945906755.1 Klebsiella pneumoniae
GCGCTTCCCGCAGATCATCGGCACTACGCGCCTTCGATACCTGCTCACGCGCCCACGCAAGATCCTTCACCCCTCCAGCGGTACGCGCCATGACAGCCTCTTACGGGTGGTCTCGAAGGTTTAATTATGTCAATTTCTAATGCAAATTATAATTACATCTAGCTTATGGCAACTTTCGCCCGTAGAGCGAAGCGGTGCAAGTAATTAGAAGTTACTCAAATGGAGACCTCATGATTCTGAAAAGCAAAGCAATTTATGCATCGCTCGTCGCCATCGGCTTGGCTGTCGCCACGGTTGGATGCACCGGTATGTCCGGTACCGACACATCCGGTTCCCGCGTTTCGACGGCCATGTCGAAAGCATCGCAGGCGGCACTGACACCACAAGCTGCGCTAAAGCAGCTCCAGGCAGGCAATGATCGATTCGTGTCTGGCAAAATGATCAACCGCGACTATATGGCGCAAGTGAAAATCACCGGCGCCGGACAATATCCGTACGCAACCGTGCTCTCATGTATTGATTCGCGCGCCGGCCCGGAGTTGGTGCTTGATCAAGGCATTGGTGACATCTTCGCCCCGCGCATCGCGGACAACTTCGTCAATGCAGACATTCTGGGCAGCATGGAGTTCGCCTCCAAGGTTGCGGGCTCGAAAGTCATTGTCGTGCTTGGCCACAGCGCATGCGGCGCGGTGAAAGGTGCTTGCGACAACGTGCAATTGGGCAATATCAGCAGCCTCGTGAATGCGATTCAACCAGCAGTGCAAAGCGTTCCGAATGACGGCACGCCGCGCAACTCGAAGAACGACGCGTTCGTCGAGAAGGTCGCCGAGGCCAATGTCAAGATGACGATCCAAAACATCCGACAAAAGAGCCCGATGCTGCGCGAAATGGCCGATAAGGGCGAGATCATGTTGGTCGGCGCAATGCTCAACGTATCGACCGGCAAGATCACCTGGTACTAAAAAATCGCCCGGGTGCCCGCGCGATTTTTTGACGGGAAAGGGCCGACTCGACAGGTGCGTTGACCAGCAATCGGCTGCACATAGGAATCCGGGCGCACCACCGCGCGGATTCCTTACCAACCCGGATCGCTCGGTCGCAGGCCGAGCAACGCCTTGCCCGCCGCCTCCATATGAATCGGTAACGCCGTACCATGTTGCAGCGTGACATGGATATCGCGGAAGTACCGTTCGATTGGATTGCGCGTATAGACCGCATTCGTTCCTGCCGCATGAAAGACGAGATCCACCGAGCGTGCGGCTTCATGCATGGCATGCGTGATCGCCAGGCGCGCCTGGGTGATCGCGACGTCAAGATCCTTTTCGCCTGCCGTGACCAACCGCCATGTTTCCGCGACCGTGCCGCGGACGTAAGAGCGTGCGGCGCTGAGAATCGCCTCGGCCTCCGCGGTGCGTGCTTGCACCAGCGCCCGATCGCGCAATAGCGTTGGCGATGAGGTCGATGCCTTTGTCGTGGCCATCTCGACGAAAGCGTTCATGGCGCCCCGCGCGATGCCAAGCGCATTGGCAACGGTCGCCGTCCACACCCAAGTAAGAAACAGTCGCGGAATGTAAAGCGGGCCGCTTTCATGCGGCGCATCGGCCAATGATGAGGTATGCGTCTGCGGTACGAACACATCGCGCACCGCGAAATCATGGCTGCCGGTGCCGCGCAAACCGATGACATCCCAGGTGTCGATGATCTCGATGGATTCCGCGGGCAGCCACATGATGCGCGTCTTGGAGATGCCCGTGTTCGTGAGGACGGGCTTGTCACCTTCCAATACCACGCATGGACACACCACCCAGCGTGCATGATGAATGCCGCTCGCAAAATCCCACTGCCCGGTGACGCGATAGCCGCCATCGACCAAACGCGCGCGACCTTGCGGCCGGATTGAACCACCGAGGCGAAGATCGGTGCCACCGCCTGCACTCCCCATGCTGCGCCCAACTTCGGACGGTAGCCAGCCAGTAAAGGCGGCAAGAACGCTTGCGATCATCGTGCACCAGCCGATCGATCCATCGACCTTCGAGATCTCTTCGATCGCATCGAACGCGTCAAGCGGCGCAAGTTCCGGCCCACCCATGCTGCGTGGCAGAAACATCTGCAAGAGGCCCGCCTTGGCGAGCGCTTCGGCCAGTGATGGCGGCACATGGCGCAAGCGCTCGCACTCATCGCGGGCGCCACGCACCTGGGGAAGCATTGCGCGTGCGATGCCTAGCGCGTCATACGATTGCATCACGGTCTCGCTTTGGTTCGTAACTTAGATACCGCATCATTATCCTTCTGCACTTACGCGACTTCAAAGACCGTCATGATGACTTCAGTCCGCTCACGCCGCCCCGTAGCAATACCGAACAAGTTGTTCAGCCAGGCAAGCCGCGGAGCGCTCGTATAAAAACGCATCACTTCCCGAAAATAGTATTCGCGCGGGTCGACGGATTCGCCGCGCGCGATCCGCGCGATGACCTCAGGCGCGCCATGTCGCAACGCCTGGCCACGCATTTCGATCAGTTCGCCTTCATTGGTCTGGAGCAAGGTGCGGATATCGAGTTCGAAAACCCCATCCGGGCGAATTGTCTGCCAATCAGCGCCCGGTTCAAGAAGTTTTCCCGACAGCCGTGCCCCCTCGAAATGCCCGCCGAGAATTCTCACGATACGCCGGTGCCCTGCCGGACCCGGTTGCAGATCCAGTACCTCGCCGACGTTGGCGTGCATTTCGAATAGCGGATGTAACGCGATCATCGTGCCCCCCTTTACTCAACCCCCTGTGGTCGGGCTGAGCCGATCGCGGAGCTTACCAACATCCGCCGACCGGGGGACCCCGCCACGCGCCGGAACCAGCGCCCGCTTCGCGCCTAGCGTCGGTTGCTAACCGCCACGCATGCGCTGGCGCACATCGTCAAGGGTCGGTTGGATGTTGTCGCTGCCCAACTGAGCAGCAAAGCCCGATCGCTCAATGAGTGAAGCGGGTTGCTGCTGCAGACCGCAAAGAATCAGGCGGCCATGGTGGCGTTCCACGAGGCTATGCAGGGTACGCAATGCCTCGACGCCGGTTGTGTCCAAATTCAATAGCCCCGACATGTCGAGAACAGTGATTGGCGCGCGTTCCCGTTTTGGATCGAGCAAATCTTCCAGCTTGCTGACGGTAGCGAAAAACAGCGATCCGCTGATCCGGTATGCCTCGACGCTTGATTCGCGCAATCCGATTGCCTGGTTCGGCCAAAGTTCGATGCGTTCGACCCGCGTGAGGCTTGAAACGCGTGTGATGAAAAAAATGCATGCGAGCGCGAGACCGACCTCCACGGCGACCGTGAGATCGACCACCACCGTCAGGACGAAGGTGGCAAGCAGGATAATGCGATAGTTGTTGGAGAATTTCCTGAGCCGCGCAAACTCGCGCCACTCGCCCATGTTATAGGCCACGAACACGAGGATGGCAGCCAATGCAGCCATCGGGATGTATGCGGCCAGCGGGGCGGCGACCAATATGATGACAAGCAGGACCAATGCATGCACCATGCCCGCGACCGGAGAGGTCGCGCCGCACCGGACATTGGTCACCGTGCGCGCGATGGTGCCGGTCGCGCAAAACCCGCCGAACAGCGGTGACACAACATTGGCGACCCCTTGCGCCATCAGTTCCTGATTAGGATCGTGCCGATCGCCGATCATGGTATCGGCAACGCGCGCGCACATGAGTGACTCGATCGCACCGAGCAGGGCAATTGTGAGCGTGGGTGCGAATAACAGCTTGACGGTCGCCCACTCAAAGGGAGGCAGCGCGAAACCCGGCAGTGCGCTCGGAATGCCCCCGAAGCGGGATCCGATGGTGGCGACATCCCAATGCAGCACGGTAACCGCGAGCGCACCGACCACCAGTGCAACAATGGTTCCCGGCACCCGCGACATGATGCGAAGTGCCGGCGAACCGGTCTCAGTGTAGGCCTTCGGCCACAGCGAGACGATCGCAAGGCATACGCTCGCAAGCACCATGGTCGCGGCATCGAAGGTGTGCGCGGTTTGCCACAACACCTGCATGCCCGCGAAAAAGTCAGCGGGCATGCTCTCGATTCGCAGCCCGAAAAAATCTCGCACCTGCGACAACGCGATGAGGACAGCAATTCCATTGGTGAAGCCGATCACGATGGCAACCGGGATAAGGCGAATCAGGTTGCCTGCGCGCAGCAGGCCCATCGCGAAAAGAAGGACGCCGGCAAACATCGTGCAAAGCAGCAGATTGGCGACCCCATAGCGCTCGACGATGCCATACACGATGACGATAAACGCACCTGCCGGCCCGCCGATCTGCACCGCCGAGCCGCCCAAGGCAGAGATGAGAAAGCCCGCGACGATGGCGGTAAAGATGCCTGCCTCCGGTTTCAAGCCGGATGCGATCGCAAACGCCATGGCAAGCGGCAGCGCAACGATGCCAACCGTAATGCCTGCGGAAGCGTCGGCCATCCAGCGGCGGCCATCGTAACCGTCGAGAAGCGCGAGCAGGCGCGGGCGAAACGAGGCGACCTTCATTGTTGCAAAGGACGAGAACGACTGCTGCTTACCTTGCCACCACGGGCAAATCGATTTTTCATCTGCAAGTCCGGCGATGCGCAATGAGGTGAAGGCGGGCAGTGGGTTTAACACAGCTTCGGCAGCGCCGCCAGCGCCGGCGTGTCGTGGGCGTCGGCAACCAACCGGCAAAGGCGGCCAAGCCGCTTGCAATCATCCCGGGCACAACTTCTCGCTAATCAAGCGCACGCGCATTCAGGGCGGATAAAAGCAACCCCTCCTCGATCGCCTTGATCTGTTGCGCGAGATACTTCGAATAGATCCTGCTTTGCGCAAAGCTCCCGGACATGAACCACAAGCCTGGCTGGCGGGTCCGCGTCCATACATTGCGAATCTCCTGCTCCACATCGTCAAATCCCCAAACGCGACCGATGCGCTCGGCAACCGCATCGCCGAACAATTTTTGCACGAGTGATTCTGGCCCGGTGAAACCGGTGGCCAATACGATCAACTCGGCGCGCAGGGTGTCACCATTACGCAGCCGCGCGCCTTTAGCGACAAACGCCTCGATGTCGGCGAATTGGACAACCGGAATCTTCTTTTCGACGATCAGCTCCGAACAGCCGACATTGAAGTAATAACCGCCGCCGCGATTGAGATACTTGAAGAGCCAGCCGGTCTCATCCTCGGTATCCACCTTGAACCCGGCCTGCGTGAGCCCGTCGAGCAGCGGCCGGTCGAACGCCCTCGCCTCGGCAGTCATCATCTTGTGCGCTTGCGTGAGCGGCTGCAACGGCATGGATGCGGCGAGCAGATCGCACTCGTCGAGCGGATAGCCTTGACTGTAGAGCGCATAGGGAAGTTGCCCGCTTGGTTCGATGCTGAAGACGGAAGTGGGACTGCGCTGCACCAGCGTGACCTTGGCGCCGTTGGAATAGAGATCCTGCGCGATATCGTGTCCGCTGTTGCCGGTGCCAACGACGAGCACTGGGCGATCGCGCCATTCGTTGCTGTCGCCATATTGGCTTGAATGAAGAACCGGGCCGGCAAAATTCTTCAGGCTGGGAATATCCGGTATGCGTGGAATACCGCTCACCCCGGTTGCCATGATGATGTGGCGCGGACGCAGCGTGCGCGTGCCGGTTGGCTGCTTGAGCTGGACGGTCCAGCGACCCGCCGCTTCGTCATATGCGCCGCCGGCGAGCTCGGTGTTCGTCCAGAAATTGATCTCCATGCTTTCCACATACGATTCAAACCAGCGGGCCAGTTTGTCTTTCGGAATATAGACCGGCCAATTCGGCGGGAACGGCAGGTATGGAAGATGATTGACCTGCACCTGGTTGTGCAAGGTGAGCGCGTGATAGCGCGTACGCCAGTTGTCGCCGATGCGCGCCTCACGATCGACGATCAACGTATCAATGCCAAGCTGCGTGAGTCGCGATGCGATCGATAATCCGGCATGCCCGCCGCCCACGATCATGACCGCAGGCTCTCTATCCTGGTAGGCCAATGCGGCATTTCTTTTGTCGAGCCAATTCGGGCCGTGGAAATCACGCGAATACGATTCACCGCGCGGGCGACGCTGCCCCACCATTTCTTCGAAGCCTTTGATCTCATCGAGTGCGGTAAGCAGCGTCCAGGCCTTGAGCGCGCCGTCGGCATCTTGCATCAGGCGCAGCACGCCACTTGCTCGTCCCATCGCTGTCTCGAATCGGAACATCGCTTCGATGACGTGGCGCCCGACGCGATCGACCTGCCGCGGTGCCGTCCGCTCTCGATCTAAATTGAAATTGACCGGTCGCAGCGCCGTATTCGAGCGGCGCAGTTCATCGACGATGCGCGCCTTGCTACTGAAGGTCTTGATCCGCCATGTCAACGCGACAAGATCACGCCAATGCGCGTCGGCGAGAAACAATTTGTTAAGTGCCGCAGGGTCATCAGCGGCAAGTGCCGCAGCGAATGCGCCGAGCCATTGCTCGACCTCGGCGGACCGTGTTTTGTTCAGCGCTTCCAGCATTCAACGTCTCCAATGCAAGGTGCTTTGCTGCCGTCGATCGGCCTTGCTGTCCGGAATGATAGCGCTTGTTCCTATGGAAACGCTGATTAAGCTATCTCGTGCAATCAGCGTGACCAAATTTTTCGGGGAGTTACGAGGGGGCGAGCCCCCTTGTTCGGTTATTTCCTAGCAATGCGCCGCCTTGCGCATAGCAAGCAGCATCGCAGCGCATGCCGAGCCGACGCCGATCGCGCCGTATGCCAACGCATAGCTGCCGGTCGTGGTGATCAATACGGTGGCCACCGACGGTATGACGAGCACCCCCGCAAACATTGCCGCCGAGCCAAGCCCCGCCGCCTCGGTGCGACGCGCCCCGCCGAGCCGCGCAAATTCGGCATAGGCGATGCCGGTGTAACCGCTTGCGCTCGCACCTGCAACGGCACACGTCAGCAGCACCAGCCACCCCGGCCAGCCGGCCTCAAACTGACCCGCGGCGACGGCTGCGATCGTCATGAGCATCCCTTGCAGTACGAGCAACCATCGCGCCGGCATCGCGCGATCGGCGATCCAGCCCCAGATCGGCCGACTGACGACGCCGCACAGTTGGTAGAGCGCGAGCGTTTGGCCCGCAGCGACGATATCGAAGCCCACACGCGTGGTCAGATGCACAACGATGAACGCAACAAAGCAAAGCTGCACACCGGAATAGATGAAACTTGCGATGGTGAGTCGGCGCAACTCCGCGCTTTCCATGAGCAGGACCACCAGCTTCTTCAGGCCGTCAGCGATCGATTGCGGCGGGTGGAGCGGGCGTTGATCCCAGTCACGGCGCGGCCGTTCGAGTGCCACAAGCAAGAGCACGATGGGCATCGCAATACAGAGCATCGCGTATTGCCATCCGATCACCACTGCCACCGGCGGCAAGAGCATGCCGGCCAACACGCCACCGAGCGGCACGCCGATCTGACGCAATGACAAGACGAAATTCAGCATGCCAGGCGGTGTGCGCGGCACGAGCAAATGCGTGCTGGATGGCGCCGTCGCCCCATAGGCCAGGCCAATGACCACCGCGCCCATTGCAACCGAGACAACGCTACCTAAGGAGGCAATCAGCAGCATTGCCAAGGCCATCGCGAGCACCAATTGCCCGGCACGCACCGCGCCATGCCGATGAATGAAATTGGCGGCCAACAACGATGAGAAAATGCCAACACCGTAGACGACCGAAACGAAATAACCCGTCAACGCGCCATCCACGCCAAGATCGCGTGCAATGACCGGCGCCAACGCCGGAACGGAATAGGCCGCCATCGTCGCGACCGTCTGCATGGCGGTCGTAGCGATCAGCGGGCCATAGGGGAACGCAGTTGGGTGGGTCAATGCATCTCGATCAGCATTCGTTGAGGCATGCTATATAACCGATCGCGCAAGGTTTCGATCGCCGCTCCCGAATTCTCGATTCGCATCAATAGAACCCATCTCCGACCGGATTCCCCCATGCCGACCTCCCTATCGCGTGCGCAGCCACCCTTCCGTGCCGACCATGTTGGCAGCTTGCTCCGAACGCCGAAGCTGCTTGCCGCTCGCGAACAATTTCTCGGACCGCAGACGCCGCAGTCCAATCTCGGTCCGCATGACAACGGTGAGCTGCGCGCGGTTGAAGATGCCGCCGTTCGCGAATGCATCGCGATGCAGGAACGCGTCGGTCTGCGCGCCGCGACCGATGGCGAGTTCCGCCGGCGCAGTTGGTGGCTGGAATTGATTCTCGGTTGGGAAGGATTCGCGGCTGACCGGACTGGTTCCACCAGCATCGGCTGGCGCAATGAAACGGGCGTCGTACAGGCGTTTTCCGCGCTCAATATAACCGGGAAGATGCGCTGGCGACCCTCCAGCACCGTGCGTGCGTTCCAATACCTGCAGGCCAATACCCGACTCGTGCCAAAAGTGACGCTGCCCGCGCCGAATATCGTCCACTACTTTGTCGGTGACGGGAAGAACATCAATAAGGCCGCGTATCCGGACATGGAGAGCTTCTGGAACGATCTCGTCCATCTCTATCAACAGGAATTGCTGGCGTTGGTGGGAGCCGGTGCAAAGTACATCCAATACGACGATACCGCGTTCGCATTTCTCTGCGATCCGATGCACCGCGAGCATGTGCGCTCATGGGGTGAAGATCCGGATCGACTGATGCGGACCTATGCGGCGCGCATCAACGAGACGCTTTCGGTGTTGCCTGCGGATGTGACGGTGACCTTTCATCAATGCCGTGGCAATCGCGAGGGCCTCTGGGCCGCGCAAGGCGGCTACGATCCGGTCGCCGAAATCCTATTCAATGGCGTAAACGTCAATGGCTATTTTCTGGAATACGACTCGGCGCGGGCCGGTGGCTTTGAGCCCTTGCGATTCCTGCCGAAAGGCAAAGTCGTGGTACTGGGTGTGATGTCGAGTAAAACCGGCGAATTGGAAGCGGCCGATACACTCATGCGCCGGGTCGACGCTGCAGCGAAATTCGCGCCGCTTGAACAGCTCGCGATCGGTCCGCAATGCGGGTTCGCAAGCTCGATCAAGGGCAATCCGCTGAGTCATGCCGAGCAGGAAGCCAAGCTCGCGCGACTGGTTGAAGTTGCCGCCCGAATATGGGGCGGCGTATGAAGCAATCACGCAATCCTCGAACGGAGACCGTCATCGTGAAGGGTACGATCAAGCTATTGGGTGTGCTGATGGTCACGGTCGCCCTGAACGCCGCGGCGCAGACCTATCCTGTAAAACCGGTCCGCCTCATCGTCCCATCCAGTGCGGGCGGCGGCATCGACATGCTCGCGCGCCTACTGTCAGAAAAGCTCGCCCCGCTTGGCCAGCCCTTTATCGTCGACAACCGCGCGGGCGGCGGTGGTTCGATCGGTCATGATTTCGTCGCGAAGGCAGCCCCTGACGGCTACACACTGCTGGTGACCGCGAATATTCTGACGGTCAATCAGGCGGTCATTCCGAAATTGTCGTTTAACGTGCTGCGTGATTTCACACCGATCGTGCCGATCGCTTCCTCGCCGATGGCGATCGGCTCGAAACTTGGCCTCGCACCACGCACGCTGCAAGAACTCATCACGCTTGCCAAAGCCAACCGTCTTTCATACGGCTCATGCGGCGCCGGCTCGCCGCATCATCTGGCGGCCGAAATGATCAAAGCGGGGGCCGGCATCGATTTCATCCATGTCCCCTATAAGGGCTGCGCGCCGCTCACGCCCGATATTCTGAACGGCACGGTCGATGTATTCGTGACATCGCTCGCCAATGTCCATCCGCACATGCGCGCCGGCAAGCTAAAGATTTTTTCGATCACCTCGGCCAAGCGCTCGCCGCTCGCCCCAGAGATTCCCGGCTTGGAAGAGGTCGCTTCCATGAAGGGCGTCGACATCGATGGTTGGTATGCGTTGCTTGCGCCGCATGGGGTGCCCGCGGCCATCGTGGCGCAATTGAATCGCGTCATCAACGAGGCGATCGGAACACCTGAGACCAGAGCACTGCTCGCATCGCGATTTTTTCAGGTGACCGGTGGCAGCGCAGATGAACTCGCCATGATGATGAAGCAGGATGTCGCGAACTTTACCGAAGTCGTGCGCGCCAACAAGATCACGCCGGACTAGTCCTTACCGTAGCGCATTCAATGAATTCTGGAAACGACAAAGCCGCGCTTCGCGCAGAGCTGCTCGAACGGGCCCGCGCGATGGTGCCGAAGCTGCGCGAGCGTGCGCTACAAGCCGATCGCAATCGCGGCATTCCGATCGAAACGCATCTTGAGTATCAGGCAGCCGGCTTCTACAAGATTTTTCAGCCCGCACGCTATGGCGGCTATGAATTACCGGTCGGATTCATGGTGGAGATGTGCGCGGAACTTGGGCGCGGTTGTGGATCAAGTGCCTGGGTGTTCTCCAATCTCGCCGGGCAAAGCACGATCGTCGGCACGCATAGCCCGCGTGCGCAGGACGAGGTGTGGGCGGACAACCCAGGCAATCTCGTAGCCTCGTCATATCCTACTGGTGGCGGCACGGCGCGGCGCGTTGAGGGTGGCATCGTCGTCAATGGACTCTACAGTTTCGCCAGCAGCGTCGACTTCGCACAATGGGAAAACCTGCAGGTGTTCATTCCCAACGAAGGTCGCGCGCCGGATCACCGCTTTGCGCTGGTGCCGAAGTCCGATTACACGATCAAGGACGATTGGTTTTCGACCGGCCTCTCAGGCACGGGCAGCCGCTCGGTCGTACTCGACAACGTGTTCATTCCCGAGTATCGATTGCTCGATGTCACGAAGGTCGGTCATCCGGAAGATCCGGTCGTGGACTTCCACCCAAATCCCCTCTATCGATTGCATCCGATGTCGGGTGCCGCGAAGTTTTTTCCAGGGCCAGCTATTGGCATTGCACGAGGCGCCCTCCAACTCGTCGAAGAAGAGCTGCAAACACGCCGTAACGTCGGCGGACTTCTAATGGCGGAATTACCGACTGCCCAGGCACGCGTTGCTGAGGCAGGCGCCGAGATCGATGCAGCCTATGCGCTGATGTTGCAGGATTCGGCGGAGGCGATGCGCTATGCGGCATCGGGTGAACGAGCCCCGGTCACCGCACGCGCGCGCTGGCGTCGCGACAATGCGTTTGCGGGGCAATTGTGTTTGAGGGCGGTCGAGCGACTGCATCCGCTCTCAGGTGGTCGCGGACTTCACCGCGACAGTTTGTTTCAGCTTGCGTGGCGCGATATCCATGCCGCGGTACAACAGATCACGATGGCCTGGGATATTCAGTCGGTCAACAGCGGGCGCGTGCAGGTTGGCTTGCCGTCACTCGACCCGCGTCTGTAAGTAAGATATTTGAAGTGGGATTGTCAGTTCCGGCACTTCGCCAGATCGGCATCCGACATGACTGGTTTGATGACGCATGCTGGCGCCGTTCCGATGATTCGAGCGCGCCGTGCCTCGCGATCGCGATTCTCGGCCGCCATGCGAGCCTCTTCCTCTCGCTCGCGCGCCTTCTGTGCGGCCGCTGCCTCTTCCCGCTTTTTCTCTGCCTGCGCCTCCAGCCGCGCCTGCATCGCGGCCAACTCGTCCTCGCGTTTGCGCTTGCCTTCTTCATCCAGCGCACCCGCCGCGCCGATCGCGGGTACGGCACCGGCAGCACCAACTGGTGCGAAGGGTTGGAAACTCGTGGGCTGCTGCGGTGCCGCTGCGGCGGCGGGGGACGCCGATGACGATGACGAACCGCGGTTGTTGATCCGAATGCTTAGGCCGGAATCATCATCGTCGCGCGTTTTTGTAGCGGTGGCCTTTGCATCGTCTTCGTCGGCCTTGGACGTCTTCTTGGGTGATGCTTCACTGCTGCTTGCATTCGATGACGAGCGTGACCGCTTGGCCGCCTCCGCGTCGGTCGTCGCAACTGCAACCGATGCGAGCACCACAACGACCATCAACGTTCTGATCATCATAATCTTCCCCATTGCTACGCCGGACACGCCGGCCCCTTGGGGTTTATCGTCAGCGGCATCGATCGAACGACGGATACGTGCGACGAACGGGGTGTTTTGTCACGACCGGTTACCATGCACCCCCCCAATTCGGACAGACGAGGGATGACGACGCGCGCCCCGAGCGGCCGGTTGTCGCCGATCGATGGTTGAACGCGCCCTGAATTGCTTTTGGATCTTGCTTGGCATTGCCGCGGCCATTCACGCGCGGGGCCTTGGTCTGTTCGGACCATCCGGCCCGGAAAGCGGGCTATTTCCCTTCATCGCGGGTCTTCTGATTGCCGCGACCGGCATCTTTCTGCTCATGGGTAAGCCATCCACAGCACGTCCGGCCTGGCCGCGAGGCCCGGCTCTTTGGCGCGTTACCGGGGTCATCGCCGGCCTGGCGTTCCTCGCCGGTGCAACCGAGCACATTGGCTTTGCCATTGCGAGCGCCATCACGATGCTCGTACTACTACGCAGCGTGGAGCGCGCCGGTTGGATCGAATCGCTCGCGATTACTGCCGCAGCCGTGGCAGTCGTCATGGGCCTGTTCGGACATCTGCTCGGCATGCCGCTGCCGCGCGGTCCCTGGGGCTGGTAGCCATATGGACGCATTGGCGGGTCTGGCAACCGGGTTTGGCGTCATCCTCACACCGGTCAATCTTTACTACTGTTTTCTTGGCAGCCTGATCGGCACGTTGGTTGGCGTGCTGCCTGGCGTGGGGCCACTCGCCGCGCTCGCTCTGTTGATGCCGGTGACCTTCGTGCTGACACCCGTGGCCGGCATGGCAATGCTCGCATCGATCTTCTATGGCGCGATGTATGGCGGTTCGACCACGTCGATCCTCGTCAATATTCCGGGCGAAGCGGCGTCGGTCGTTACCTGTCTTGACGGTCATCAACTCGCCAAGCAGGGCCGCGCGGGTGCGGCACTTGGCATTGCGGCGTTGGGCTCGTTCTTTGCCGGAACCCTGAGCTTGATCGCCCTGACACTCTTCGCACCGGTGCTGGCGGCCGTGGCGATTCGATTCGGTCCGCCGGAAAATTTCGCGCTGATGGTGCTGGGACTGGTCTGCACGCTCTTTATGATTTCGGGCTCGACCGCCAAGGGCGTGCTGATGATCGCGCTTGGTTTTCTTGCTTCCGCGGTTGGCATCGATGTTGTGAATGGCAGGGAGCGCTTCACCTTCGATTCGATCCAGCTCACAGCCGGCATTGAACTGCTTGCGGTCGTGATTGGACTCTTTGGCGTCAGCGAAATTCTCGCGAACGTCGAATCACAAGTGAAGAGCGCATTGGTCTCCGATCGGATTCATGGACTGTGGCCCACGCGCGCGGATTGGCGGGTGTCATGGCGACCGATCTTGCGCGGCAGCGGGTTGGGATTTTTGCTTGGCATCGTGCCAGGCGGCGGACCGGTCACTGCATCATTCATGTCGTATGCACTGGAGCGACGCATCGCGAAACAGTCCGAGCGGTTTGGCCAGGGCGCAATGGAAGGCGTTGCCGGTCCGGAATCGGCAAACAACGCAGCGGTGGGCGGCAGCATGATTCCGTTGTTGTCACTGGGTATTCCAGGCAATGCGGTCACTGCGTTGTTGCTTGGGTCGCTGGTGATTCATGGCATTCAGCCCGGCCCTTTGTTCATGACACAACAACCGGATCTCTTCTGGGGAGTGGTTGCCAGCATGTACGTCGGCAATGTATTTCTCTTGCTGCTCAACTTGCCGCTCGTGGGCATATGGGTGCAATTGCTGCGGGTACCCTATCGCATCCTCTTTCCGTTGGTGCTGCTGCTCTCGGTGGTGGGGACCTATTCAGCCAACAAGAATCTTTTTGATCTGTGGGTCATGTTGGGATTTGGTATCGCGGGCTATCTATTGCGCAAGCTAGAGTACGATCTAGCCCCATTCGTGATTGCTTTCGTATTGGCGCCGTTGCTCGAACAATCGCTGCGTCAGTCGCTGGTGATGTCACCTGACGGGGCGCTGATTCTCGCGCAACGCCCGGTAACCGCGGGGCTGCTCGTCGTGGCCCTGGTGTTGGCAACGTTTATGATTCGTCGTCCGGTTCGTCTAGGAGAAATACAGTGAAGAAAATATCGTTGCTCGCTGGTCTCGCGGCAAGTCTGCTTGCAGGGATCATCGCCCTACCCACATTCGCGCAAGGAACCGATACCAAAGCAGCGCTCGCAAAACTGAAACCCAAGGACTTTCCATCGCAACCGATCGAGTTCACCGTGGTGTATCCGGCGGGCGGCGGCATGGATGTCACCGCGCGGCTACTTGCCAAATATGTGGAAAAAGTGAGCGGCGAGCGGATCGTCGTCAACAATCGCACCGGCGGCGCGGGCATGGTGGGCCACGCCTATCTTGCGACGCAGGCCAAACCCGATGGCTACACGGTGGGCGTGATCGCGAATCTGTTGTGGGGCGATGCGATGCTGCGTGCGCAAGGTAAATGGTCCTACACCGATCTTGAGCCGGTCGGCTATATCAATAGCGATGCGCTGGCTTGGATTGGTCAAACCGAAGGGGTGCTCAAAGGCCGATCATTGAAGGACGTCATGCAGATTGCCAAAGACAAACCGAGCACCCTGCGCGTGGCGATCGTGCCCGGCAGCATGTGGGAATACCTGGTTGAACAGGTGGAAACCGCCTCGGGCGGCAAGTTCTTACGCGTCCCGTTTCAAGGTGGCGGGCCCGGCATTACCGCACTGGTCGGTGGCAACGTGGATATCGCGCAGGGCTTTCTCGCGGAATACCGCGGGCATCTCGAAGCGGGCAAAGTGGCACCGATTGCGGTTGCAGCGGGTGCGCGACTTGCCAATCAGAAAGACTTGCCGACTTTTAACGAGGTGGTGGGCGCCAACGACTTCGTCTGGAACGTGATTCGTTTTGCGGCAATGCCGAAAGCGACTCCGGCGGATCGCAAAGCGTATGTCGGTGCAATCATCAAAGCCGCCATGCAAGATCCGGAGCTGATCGAGGAGTATCGCAAGGCCGGTACTTATTTCGATCCGATCTTGGCGGGCTCCGCATCGATCGCTGCCGAATTGGAAAAATACGCCTTGCGCGAGCGTGATTACTATCAAAAGACCGGGAGATTGAAGTAGCGCTCAGCCTGGTCGCGGCAACGATCAGCGCAACAACGTTTTTCGTACCATACAATCAATAGGAGAAAATCATGACCGAACCGCAAATGGTCGATCCGCATGATGTCGTCATGACCGGTGAGAATTCGTTTATTCGTCTCTCTGACGATGGCGGCAAGACCACCGCCGATCGCGTGAGCCACTGGCGCGTGTTGTGGTCACCGGCCGGCCAGGGCCACGCTCTGTTCATAGAAAGTCCGCTCACCGGAAAAGCGCCTCGCCTGTACGCCGACAACGCAGGCGTCGCACGCTTTCTCCAGCGCACCATCGAAGTCCTGCTGCACAAGCCGTTTGCCGACGAGTCGCTGCCCATCATCGACGCGACCTTTGAGCGGGACGGCGATGCACTGAGTACCGTGCACGAGCGGATCGATTCGAGCGAGGACGAAATCATTCTCACGTATTGGGATCTGTTGCCGCCCTTCGTGCTGACATTACCTCCAGGCACCATGAATCGACCGATTGGTGTCTACAGTACGTTCCTGCCCGCGCGCGGTGCGCAGCTATCGGTCAATGGCAAAGCGGCGAGCGCCAAAGTGTTTCTACAGGATCGATTCGGCAAGCCCGCATCGAGTTGTTGCCTGGCTTGGTCGGAAACATGGGTTGGTCCGAAAAAGGAGATGAAATAATGAAAGCGACAGTGCAAGACACCATCATCGCCACGAGCGATGACATCGTCGATTGCGACGGCTACGCCTACTTCCCGCTTGCGTCGATTCGCATGGATGTCTTGCAAAAGACCGCCAAGACGAAATCGGATCTGGAATGCCCGCATGGCGTGCAGTTCTATGATGTCGTGGTTGATGGTCAACGCCATGAACGCAATGCATGGATCTACGAAGCGCCGCGCCCTGCCATGCAACAAGTGGCTGGGCGCTGTGGTTTTTGGAAGGATGTCAGCGTTGGCTAATGACATCGTGGCACGCCGCGCCATGCATTTATTCGGCGCGCTGATCCTCGCGACCGTAGCATCGGTCGCCTGGAGCCAACATCGCATCATCGTCAATTACCCACCAGGTGGCGGGCTCGATGCGACCGCGCGCATGATCGCCGAGAAGCTCTCGGACAACACCGGTCGATCGTATGTGGTGGAAAACCGTGCCGGGGCGGCTGGAACAATTGGCGCGGCGGCGTTGAAAGGCGCACCGGCCGATGGCTCGATGCTGCTCTTTGCACCCGATTCGAATATCAGCGTCTATCCGCATACGGTCAAGAAGCCAACCTACCTGCCGCTTTCTGATTTCGTCGGAATCGCACATGGCGGCAATTACCGGATCGCGCTGGCGGTGAGTGCAGCCGTCCCGGCCAAGGACTTGCGCGAACTGGTCGCGTTATCCAAATCGCAATCCGCACCGATGGGTTATGGCACGGCCGGCGCCGGCACCAACCTGCATTTTTTCGCCACCTTGCTCGCGCAAGCAACCGGCGCCAATATGAACCACATCCCTTATCGAGGAACGGTGCCCGCACTGACCGATTTGGTGGCCGGACACGTACCGGCCGCGGTATTGCCGATGGGCTCGATGTTGTCGCATGGACGCTCCGGCAAGATCAGGTTTCTCGCCCAGACCGGCGACGACCGTTCCGCGAGTCTGCCCGATGTGCCTTCATTCAAGGAGCTTGGCTATCCGATGCTCGCGGTCTCGGGGTGGTATGGCTTGTTCGCACCGATCGGAACGCCAGCCGAAACGATTCAGCGATTCAACGATGTGGTGGTGAAGACGATGCGCACGCCCGAGGCGCGCGAGCGCATGCGTACGTTTGAGCTCGATATCCGCGAAATGTCGGTCGCCGACTTTCAATCGATGGTGAAGACGGACACCGAACGTTGGGGGCCGATCATCCGCAATTCCGGCTTCACCGCGGCGAGCGAGTAGCGCTTACCGCATTCATCGCGCGCCAGATTCGCTCAGGGGAGGCCGGCATCGGCAGGTCGGTGATACCAAGCAGCGCCAACGCATCAACGATGGCGCTGATGATCGCAGGCGGCATACCGACGTTACCCGCCTCACTGCCGCCTTTCACACCGAGCAGATTCGTCGTTGTCGGCACCAGCGCAACCTCAGACATCATCAACGCAGGCATATCATCGGCGCGCGGCATCGCATAGTCGAGAAAAGACCCCGTGATGAGTTGCGCGGTGTCGGCGTCGTACCTCACTTCTTCAAATAGCGCAGGCCCAAGTCCTTGCGCAATCGAGCCGTGCAACTGGCCTTCCAAGGTGATCGGATTGATGACCACGCCAACATCATCGACCGCGATGATCCGATCGACCGTGACTTGACCGGTCTCGGCATCCACCTCGACTTCGCAAATCATGCAGCCATTGGGAAAATTATTGGGGCCGGGATGCGTTCCAACGCCATCCAGGCCAATACCGAATGCAGCCGGCAATCCGACCGGCATGTAAGCCCTCTTCGCAACCGCTGCGAAACTCACCGCGCGATCGGTACCCTTAACGCAATATTGACCGCGCACAAATTCCACGTCGGACTCGGCAGCTTCCAACATCCAAGCCGCGACGCGCTTGCCCTTGAGGACCACCTCGTCGGCCGCGATCTTCAGCGCCGATCCGCCGGCATTCATGCTGCGCTGAGCAAAGGTGCCGCGACCGTACAGGACCTTGTCGGTATCGCCTTGAAAAATATGGACCGCCTCCAAGGGCACACCAAGCCAATCGGCGATCATTTGCGCGAACATCGTTTCATGGCCTTGGCCGGTCGCGAGCGTGCCGACATGCAAGGCGATAGTGCCGTCTTGCGTCACGCGAATTTCCATACGCTCCGATTGGCTGCCGGCGCGCTGACAATGCATCGCCAGACCGCGTCCGCGATATCGACCGAGCGATTCGCTGATAGCACGGCGAGCAGAAAATCCATGCCAATCGGCGAGCGCCAAGGCTTTATCGAGCACGCCGGCAAAGTCGCCGGAATCGAACAGATATCCGCCTGGCGTGCGATAAGGCATCGCGGCTGTCGGAATCAAATTGCGACGGCGCAGATCAATCGCGTCGATACCCATTTCGCGTGCGGCCTGATCAAATAAGCGCTCGACGGCAAAGGTGGCCTCGGGCTTGGCCGTGCCTCGATAAGGTCCGACCACCGTCGTATTCGTGAACGCTGCCTGCACCTCCGTGTGAATCAACGGAATGTCATAGGTGTTGGTATAGCTAATCGCCGCATTGTTGGGCGCGACGCCAGCCGAGTAACCAAGATAGGCACCCAGATCGATCGCCACCGATACGCGCAACGCCAGGATCTTGCCCTGCGCATCGAACGCACCCTCGCCGTGGGTGAGCTGATGGCGGCCATGCATATCGGCGGCGAGGCTTTCACTGCGATCAGCGATCCACTGCACTGGCCGTTGCAGCTTCATCGCGGCCCAGACGACGAGCGCCTCCTCCGGAAAGATCTGGCTCTTCATGCCAAACGCACCGCCGACATCCGGTGCAATCACGCGCAGCCTTAATTCAGGAAATCGCAGGAGACCCGCGATCACCTCGCGTGCCTGAAATGGAAATTGCGTCGAAGTGCAAAGCGTATAGCGAGCATCGAGGGCATCGCACCATGCAAGTGCGGCGCGCGGCTCGATGGGATTGGCCGAGGCACGCGGATAGTGGAACGCAAACCGCGTTACATGCGCAGCTCCGCGCAACACCTGATCAACCGCCTTTCGATCGCCGCGTTCGAGTTGAAACGCGATGTTGCTCCCTGCCGCCTCCCATACTTTGTTCGCATTGGGTGCGAGCGCAGTAAGGAGTGTCACCGCGGGGAGGGGCTCATAGTCGACGATTACGCGTTCCCCGGCATCTTTCGCCTGCGCCGCGGTGCTGGCGATG
This sequence comes from Klebsiella pneumoniae, assembly GCA_945906755.1. Lineage (GTDB taxonomy): Bacteria > Pseudomonadota > Gammaproteobacteria > Burkholderiales > SG8-39 > SHXR01. The sequence continues at coordinate 18,997 of CAMDRJ010000043.1, forward strand.
ACCAGCGCGACGGCCTCGCCAACATGGCGCACCGTTGCAACCGCAAGGATCGGCTGCACGGGCCGATGGAACGCGCTTCCCACAGGCAAAACCGGAAATGCCTCGCACGGCAGTCCGCCAATCTCTTCACGGACGACATCGCTGCCGGTGAGAATCAGCAGCACGCCGGGCGCCTTCAGTGCGCCTTGCGCATCGATGCGGGCAATGCGCGCATGCGCATGCGGTGAACGAACCACATGGGCGAACACCAAGCCAGGCAGCGACATATCGCCTGCGAAACGGCCCTTGCCGGTGAGGAAGCGTTGGTCTTCGAGGCGCAGCACCGGCGCACCGATGCCGGTTTGATCCTCGGGAAGGACCTGACCGGATTGCTCCGGCATGGTCTTTATCGCTTCACGAACTTAAGCGTGAACCGATCGCTCTCACCAATCGCCGCGTACTTGGCGCGGTCCAGGTCTTTTAATCGATAGGTGGGCGGGAGCGTCCACACGCCTTCCGGATGATCCTTGGTGTCTTTCGGATTGGCATTGACTTCGGTGCGGCCGGCCAATCTGAAGCCTGCTTTTTCGATGATCGCGATCGCATAGTCTTCGCGCACATAACCGGATTTCATCTGCGCTTCTTGCGAGAGATCGGTGCGTCCGCGATGGTCAACCACACCGAGAATGCCGCCGGGTTTTAGCGCCTTATGAAAATCGGCCAGCGCCCCTTCGACCTGCTGACGCTCCACCCAATTGTGGAGATTGCGAAACGTCAGCACGAAATCGGCGCTGCCAGGTGGGGCAATCTCATGTTTGCCGGGATTGAATTTAGTGACGATTACTTTTTCATAGAGCGCGGGTTCTGCTTTGAGCCGGCCAAGCAGCCTTTGGTGGTCCGCAATATATTGCGGCGGTTCCGTTTCATCGCGATTAGCCGCGATGTAGCGCCCCTTGTTCTTGAGGTAAGGCGCGAGAATTTCCAGGTAGTACCCGCCGCTGCCAGGCAGGATCTCGACCACGACGCTGTCGTCGCGAACGCCGAAGAAGGCGAGCGACTCAACGGGATTCCGAAAAATGTCGCGCACGACATTGCGCTCGGAGCGATGCGGCGCCTTAAGCCATTTTGTGAGGCCGGCATCACCTTGCGCGATTACCGGTGCTGCCGGGATCAAAATCGTCAGCGGCACCAACAGCTTCAACACCAATCCAACCACTGCGCCACCCGTCCGGCGACTGGCGCTTGCGAATCCCAACATTGCGGTTCTTCCTTTGCGGTGAATAGAAATAACGGTAGCCCGTGCCCGTCTATATCGCGCCAACGACTGCGTCTTCATAGCGGCCTTGGCCGGCTTTCTCCGGCGGGAAGATATGGCGTTCTTCGACCCATTTGTGCGTCGATTCGTACAGCTCGCGCGTATAGGGCTCAAAGACAATTCGCTCACCGGGGCCGAACCGTCGCACATCGACCAGCTTGGCGTGTCGATCGGGCAGTTCATTCATATAAAAATGCGTGTAGGACTGATGCATGCGATCGATATCGGCTTGCGCTTTGCGTAACGCGGCGTAGTACTTGCGCACCTCCGCCACATCAACCCCGTCTGGAATCAGTGCTGCAATCATGAAGGTCGCATCGACGATCTTGCGAAACCCGAGTTGCTCCATGATGTAGTACTGCATGCCAAACACCGTCGCAGCGGGCGCCGCACCGCTCAACAGTTGATCGACGCGATCGGAGGGGCCACCGCCAAATTTCAAGGCAATCCGATCAGCCGGCATGAAAGGCTCAAGGGCCTGGATGGTCGCGTAGTGGCTGCCGGATTGATAGCCCACATGCACGTTTACACCCGCGAGATCCTCGGGTTTGCGAATCGATGAACTCTCCGGCACGAAGATGCCGCAAGGCGAGATCGAATACGCCTCGCCCCACAGCCGGCCGTGGCTGGCCGACGCGGCCATATTGACCGTCCAGTGGCATGCACAACTGATCGAGGCCTCACGGCCTTTTTCGTAGGTTTGATATGCGCCATGCAGATGATCGGGAACCGCGTTGCCTTCGATCGGCTTTTGCTCCGCCTGCTTGGTGAGCAAGGTGTGCTGCGTCAATTGGTAGTCGAGGCCGGCATCCAGAAAATAGCCCTTCGCATCGGCGATCCATTCCTGCAACCGGCCATGTGTATTCACGACGAATTTGCCCATCGGTCTTCCTCCTCGTCTATCATCGGGTGCTTGCCAATTCAACCGGCCGAAGCCGCCGTCAAGGACCCGATTATGCAACTGAATCGATTTATCATTCGACCCTTTGTGGAGCAAGGCCTGCGCGAGGAATTCGGGCTCGGTGATACCACCGGCGGGTTCCTCACCTGGGATGACGATCCTGTCCAGACCGCGCAAATCTATGCCAAGGCCCACGGCGTAGTGTGCGGGCTGCTATTCGCCGACGAAACGATTCGCCTGCTCGATGCCGATGCGCAAATCGAGCACTGTGTCAAGGATGGCGATGAGATCGCCCCTGGCACCGTGCTGCTCAAAATTCGCGGCAAGGCCTCCACATTCTTCGCCATCGAACGCGCGGCACTCGATTGGGTGCAGCAGCTTTCTGCGATTGCCACCAAGACGCGTCGCTACGTCAATTTGGTGAAGCACACCAAGGTGCGCGTCACCGATACGCGTAAAGGATGGCCGGGACTGCGGATGGTGCAAAAATATGCGGTGCGGGTCGGCGGCGCCCACAACCACATCATGAATCTCACCAATTGCATCCTGGTGAAAGACAACCATATCAAGATCGCGGGCAGCATCAAGAACGCCATCCAGATTCTGCGGGCACGCGCCCAACATACGTTCAAGATCGAAGTCGAATGCGAAACGATGCAGATGGTGCAAGAAGCGCTCGATTGCGGCGTCGAAGTGATCATGTTCGACAACATGGATCTCGACGAGATGAAAGCGGCCATGAAACTGGTAGCCGGTCGCGCGATGACCGAAGCCTCCGGTGGCATCAACGAGACGACCATCGTACCGATCGCCGAAACCGGCGTCGATGTGATCTCAGTCGGCGATCTCACGCATAC
>CAMDRJ010000044.1 GCA_945906755.1 Klebsiella pneumoniae
TCGCGAATACGAAAGGCCTGTTTGACCGCTTCCACCGCGAGATGAACATAGTCGGCGCCGGCAGGATCAACGCGCTCGATGTGAAGCGCATCGAGAATCCCAAGGATCAGCAGCGATACGACCCCTTGGGTCGGTGCCGGCATGTTGTAGAGCGTGCCGACGCTATGCTCAAGCGATAAGGGCTCACGCCATTGCGCTTGGTGGCTGTGCAGATCACCCAGCGTGACGGGGCTACCCGCGTTGGTAAGGTCATCGGCGATCGCGCGGGCGAGCTTGCCGGTATAGAAGCTCGAGAGGCCGTCGTTGGCAAGCGCGCGGAAGGTGGCGCCAAGCCTTGGCTGGCGAAACAGTGCGCCGGGTGTCGGTGCCTCGCCGCCTGGCAGATAGGTGGCCGCGAACCCTGGGTGTTGTTCGAGATCTTTGCGCTTGTTTCGCGTGTTGTTGAATTGGCTGTCAGTGACCGGAACGCCTTGCTCCGCGTAGTAGATGGCGTCTTCCAAGAGCCGTGCAAGCGGGAACTTGCCGCCAAGCGATGCGCGGCTGAATTCCAGGGCCATCTGCCAACCGCTAAGCGTGCCTGCCACCGTGTTCGCCGCCACGCCGCCACGAAACGGAATGGCATCGGTGATACCCCGCGCTGCATAGTACTCGCGTGTGGCATGTTCACCGGCCGCACCGCAGGCATCGATGCCTTGCGGCGCTTGTCCAGGCGAGCTGATTAGCCAGAACGAATCGCCGCCGATCGAATTCATATGGGGATAGACGACTGCGATGGTCGCGGCCGCGGCGATCATCGCCTCGACGGCGTTGCCGCCTTCTCGCAGGACGTCGCGAGCGGATTGCGCCGCGAGGGAATGCGGGGCGACGGCCATGCCGCGTGTGCCACGAGAAGGATTGAGCATGTCGCCTTTCAGATAGAGGACCGAGAGAGCCTAACGGGAAGATGCTGCGGCGATCCATGCATTGCAAAGGACGCCGCCGCGGTCGCGATGATACCCAAGCATGGCGCTCGCCCGGGTATCGGGGCTGACGTCCGTCTGTGCACTAAGGTGGTGCCTTGGTGTGGCAGAATGCACTAATCAGGTGCCGCGTTGCGTCTTAGAGAGAATTGCAAAGGCATTTGAGATCAGGGAGTTATCCGGCTTTTGAAGCGTGGCACGGATCATGCACCAATGCGGGTCGCTCATACCCAATTGTATTGGCGCACGGCTCTTCGTTACGCGGGGAGCGGATTAGCCGTTTTCATTCACAGACACAAGAAAGGAACCCACCCATGGCGAATTCGGCCGCTGATGTGCTGAAGATGATCAAGGAGAAAGAGGTCAGGTTCGTCGACCTGCGATTCACGGACACACGTGGCAAGGAGCAGCACGTCACCGTCCCCACGCATCAATTCACGCAGGACAAATTTGACAACGGGCATGCGTTTGACGGCTCATCGATTGCCGGCTGGAAGGGCATCGAGGCATCGGACATGCTGCTTTATCCGGCGCCCGAATCAGCACGGCTCGATCCGTTCTCGGACGAATCGACCCTCAATATCCAGTGCGATGTCATCGAGCCGTCCACCGGTAAAGGCTATGACCGCGATCCACGCACCATTGCGAAGCGCGCTGAGGCCTACCTTAAGTCGACCGGAATCGGTGACACCGCTTACTTTGGTCCGGAACCCGAATTTTTCGTATTCGACTCGGTGACCTGGAATGTCGACATGTCCGGCTGCTTCGTGAAGATCGACTCTGAAGAAGCGCCATGGTCGACCGGCAAGGAATACGACGGCGGCAATATGGCGCACCGCGCGCCGGTGAAGGGCGGATACTTTCCGGTCCCACCGATCGATACGCTGCAAGACATTCGCAATGCAATGGTGATTGCATTGGAAGAGCAGGGCGTTGAAGTCGAAGTCCATCATCATGAAGTGGCGGCGCCGGGACAGTGCGAGATCGGCACCAAATTCGAGACGCTGGTAAAGCGTGCCGATTGGATGCAAATCCTCAAATACACGGTGCAGATGGTGGCGCATTCCTACGGCAAAACGGCCACGTTCATGCCAAAGCCGGTGGTTGGCGACAACGGTTCGGGCATGCATGTGCATCAGTCGGTGTGGAAGGCCGGACAGAATCTGTTCGCCGGCAACGGCTATGCGGGCCTCTCGGATTTCGCGCTGTACTACATCGGCGGCATCATCAAGCATGCCCGTGCACTCAACGCGATTACCAATCCGGGCACCAATTCGTACAAGCGTTTGGTTCCTGGTTATGAGGCGCCGATCAACCTCGCCTATTCAGCGCGCAACCGGTCGGCATCCTGCCGGATTCCTTACGTCTCGAATCCAAAAGGGCGTCGCGTCGAAGTACGCTTTCCGGATCCGACCGCCAATCCGTATCTGGCGTTCGCGGCGCTGTTGATGGCCGGGCTGGATGGTGTGCAGAACAAGATTCATCCGGGCGATCCGATCGATAAGAATCTTTACGAATTGCCGCCTGAAGAAGCGAAACGCGTACCGACCGTGTGCCATTCCCTCGATATGGCGCTCGATGAGTTGGATCGCAATCGCGAGTTCCTCACGCGTGGTGGGGTCTTTACCAATGACTTCATCAATTCGTACATCGATCTCAAGATGCAGGAAGTGACGCGCTTTCGCATGACGACCCATCCGGTCGAGTTCGATATGTACTACAGCTCGTAATACGACCGAGCGGGTGAGGCCACACCTTGCCCGCTCCCAACCGGCCCCACGCGTCCATGTGCCCCCTATGCAGCCGAGGGCAGCTCATCATGATGGCGACCCGCTGGAGAGGGGTTCCCGTCACGCAGCCGATGAATCCATGGCAAGTCGAGTCAGCTTCGCAGTTGGACGATTGTTCGGGGGCACTATCGTGACTTTTTGTCACTTGTCGATTTGTTCGAGGCTGCGCAGTGTCCTACACTCCTTTGACTTCCTGAGGAGTTCGTACGGCGATGAATTCGATTCGGATCAGCGGTTTTGCCATCCTAGCTGTGCTGGCGGGTGGTGCGTGGTCTCAGACAACGCAGAACGTCGTGTTTCGTTGTGTCGACGATGCGGGTCGTCCCCAGTACACCAACGTCCGCGCCGACACGGTCGGTCGCCAATGCCAAGTCGTGCAGAAGGAAATCACCGTTGTGCCGAGCGCGACGCTGATCAAGCCGCAATTGGCGCTCGCGAACGAGCGAGCGGGAACGTCCGCGGTGACAGCGTCAGGCACGCGTGTGGACAAAGAGACCCAAAAGGGGCGCGACAGCAGCCGGCGCAAAATTCTCGAGGACGAACTGGTCCAGGAGCAGCAAATGCTGTCTCACGCGAAGAACGCGTTGGCGCAGCAAGAAGGCGTACGCAATGCCGACGAGCGCAACTATCAGCGCGTGCTCGACCGCTTGAAGCCTTATCAGGAAATTGTCGATCGCCATTCGCGCAACGTCGAAGCGCTGAACAAAGAGATCGCCAGCGCACGCTAGCGCCATGGTCTGTACCTGATTTAAGCCGTACTCCGCGACGGCCGCTGCCCGCCGTTCGTTACCTAGCCCGCTACGGGTACCCCGCTAGCTCGGTTGTTGGCGCGCCGGCATGGTCGGCCGTATGAGCCAAGGCAACTACGCCTGTCTCGATCTGCTCTCCACGGCGATCGTTCTGCTCGACGCCGAGCTGCGCATTGTCGATATCAACAGCGCCGCCGAGGACATGTTTTCGCTATCGCGGCGCGCATTGACCGGCCATCCCTTATCCCGCCTGGTTCCGGACCACGCGCAACTCGAAAAGATGCTGCGGCTCGCGATCGCGGAAAACCGCGGCTTCCGGCAGGAAAGCATCAATGTCATGGGCAGCAGCGGCCATGGCTTTTTGCATGTGGATTGCGTGGCGACGCCCGCCGATGGTGAGTCGGTTAAGATCGCGATCGAGCTGCGCGCGATCGATCAACAGTTGCGCGTCGAACGCGAGGCAACGCAACTCACGCAAAGCCAGGCCAATCGCGAGCTGATTCGCAACCTCGCGCACGAGATAAAGAACCCCCTTGGCGGATTGCGCGGTTCGGCGCAGCTTCTGGAGCGCGAACTCGATCGGTCTGATCTGCGCGAGTACACGCAAGTCATCATCAACGAGGCCGATCGCCTGCAACGCTTGATGGAACGTCTGCTCGCTCCGCATCGCCTGCCGGAACGAAAGCCGGTCAATATTCATGAGGTCTGCGAGCGCGTGCGAAGTCTGGTTCACGCTGAATTTCCACAGGGTATCAGCGTGGTTCGCGACTACGACGTCAGCCTGCCAGACCTCAACGGCGATCGGGAACAGCTGATTCAAGTCGTTCTCAACATCGTGAGAAACGCCGCGCAAGCCATTCTCGGCCAATCCCCGCCAGAGGCGCGGCGCGGCAGCATCACCTTGCGAACGCGGGCGATTCATCAGATCACGCTCGCCAAGCGCCGGCATCGTCTGGCTTTCGATCTGCAGATCATCGATAACGGCCCGGGCATTCCGGAGGCCTTGCGCGACCGGATTTTCTATCCCTTGGTGTCGGGCCGCGCCGATGGTCACGGTCTCGGTCTCACACTCGCGACGAATTTTATTGAATACCACCGTGGCGTCATCGAATGCAATAGCGAACCGGGCCGCACGGTGTTTCGGATCTTGTTGCCGATTGGCATGGATGAATCAGTGACGCAACGCGAGGTGGCGGTATGAAACCGGTATGGGTCGTCGATGATGACCGTTCGATCAGATGGGTATTCGAAAAGGCGCTTGCTCGCGAAGGGATCGTGCATCAGACCTTCGAAGGGGCGGGCGATGTCATGCGCGCGCTGGCGCACGGATCGCCGCAAGTGCTGGTCTCCGACATTCGGATGCCAGGCGCCTCCGGCCTTGAGTTGCTCACGACCATCAAGGAGCGCTTTCCGCGGCTGCCGGTCATCATCATGACCGCGTATTCCGATCTCGATTCGGCCGTCCAGGTTTTTCAGGGCGGGGCCTTTGAATACTTGCCAAAGCCATTCGACGTCGACCGCGCCATCGCGCTGATTCGCCGTGCGATGGCAGAGGGCACCGTCGAACAAGACGCGCAGGTCGCCCTTGAGGCAACGGAAGAGATCCTCGGACAGGCGCCAGCGATGCAGGATGTGTTTCGCGCGATCGGGCGCCTCGCGCAATCCAATGCCACCGTTCTCATTACCGGTGAGTCAGGGACCGGCAAGGAATTGGTGGCGCGCGCATTGCACCGTCATAGTCCACGTGCCAATCATGCATTCGTGGCGATCAATACGGCCGCGATGCAAAAAGATCTGCTGGAGTCGGAACTCTTCGGTCACGAGCGAGGCGCTTATACCGGTGCGCAGACGCTGCGCCGCGGGCGCTTCGAGCAGGCCGAAGGCGGCACTTTGTTTCTCGATGAGATCGGCGACATGTCGCCCGATCTACAAACGCGACTGCTTCGCGTGCTGGCCGACGGGCAGTTTTATCGCGTCGGTGGTCATGCACCGATGCGCGCCGATGTGCGAGTGATCGCTGCGACGCATCAGGATCTCGAGCAGCGCGTGCGCCGGGGCGAGTTTCGCGAGGATCTCTATCATCGGCTGAACGTAATTCGCCTGCGCCTGCCGTCCTTGCGCGAGCGGCGCGAGGATGTCCCGGCGCTGGCACGCCACTTTCTCGCAAAAAGCGCGCGCGAATTGGGCGTGGAGCCAAAGCGCCTATCCGCCGAGGCGATGCGATTTCTCGCCGCGTACCGCTTTCCGGGGAACGTCCGCGAACTCGAAAATATGTGCCGGTCGGTGACGGTCATGGCACCGGCGCAATCGGTTGACGTCAATGACCTGCCGGTGGAGATCCAGTCCTCATCCACAACCGCTCCCGAATCGACTTGGACGACGGTACTGGAAAGTGCCGTCAATCTTGCCTTGTCGCTTGGCGAACGCGATTTGATGGATCGCATGACACGGGATTTCGAGGGCGTGTTGATTCGCCGTGCTTTGAACCATACGGCGGGGCGGCGCATCGAGGCCGCGCAGTTGCTTGGCATCGGGCGCAATACCATCACGCGCAAGATCAATGAACTTGGGCTGGACGCCAAGGCGGAAGATGTGACGCAGTAGCAGTTGCGGTCTGGCATCGGCCGATTGACGCTCGCGTACGGTCCGCGGGAAGGGACCTTCACGGTCTAGAATCGGCATCTGGCCAGAATGAGAGACGCCCCATGCCGATGCGCGAGAAGCTTGCCGCCTTGATCGATGAGTCGAATGAACGTTTTCGCATCGATCGTGCCGTTTATTCCGATCCCGATGTATTCGAGGCCGAGCTCGACTGCTTCTACGAGGGCGGCTGGCTGTATCTTTGCCACGAGAGCCAGATCAAACAGTCGGGTGAGTATTTCGCGACGCAAATGGGCCGTCAGCCGGTCTTTATCGTGCGCAAACGCGATGGCGGTATCGGTGGGTTCATCAATGCCTGTGCGCATCGGGGCGCGACCCTGGTGCCGACCCAAAGCGGGAAGGTAAGCGCATTCACCTGCCGTTTTCACGGCTGGGTGTTCGCCTTAGATGGTCGCTGCATGAAGATCAAGAATGAAGAGTCGGGCGCCTATGCCAATCCCGATTGCCGCGCCGAATGGGGCCTCACCCCGATTCCCCGGCTCGAAATCTATCGCGGTTTCGTGTTCGGTAGCCTGCGATCCGACGTTGCGCCGCTTGGTGACTATCTTGGGCCCACCCGCCCATGGATCGACTTGATGGTCGACCAGTCACCGGAGGGTTTGGAAGTCTTGCCCGGCTCATCCACCTACATCGTTCGCGGCAATTGGAAGATGCAGGCCGAAAACGGTGTCGATGGCTATCACGTCTCGACGGTGCATCGCGTGTTCGCCGCGACGGTGGCTAATCGTGAAGCCAAGCTCGGGTTGTCTGGCATGCAGCGCACCGAGTCTGGGCGCCTCACCGGCAATGTCGCATCCGGCGGCTATGACTTCGGCAATGGACATATGGCGATCTGGGCGCAGCACACCGATCCCACCAAGCGGCCGATCTATCTGCAAAAGGAACGATTGGAGCGCGAGTTCCCGCCGGCCAAGGTCGATTGGATGATCAATCGCGGCCGCAATCTGTATCTCTTTCCAAACCTGCTGCTGATGGACAATCCCTCCTCGCAGATTCGCACGATCCAACCGGTGAGTTGTGATCGCGCCGAAGTTACCGTGCGCTGCGTCGCGCCGATCGGCGAGAGCAAAGCGGCGCGCACCGCACGGCTGCGCAAGTTCGAAGACTTCTATCTGACGACCGGCATGGCCACCTCGGACGACCTTGCCGCGCTCGAAGCCACGCATGTAGGCGGCTATGGCAAAACAGCGCGCTGGAACGATTTTGCGCGTGGCGCCAAGGCCAACATCATGCACGGCGCCGAAGACAAAGACGCGGCATCGATCGGCTCGGAACCCGCGGCCAGCACCAACAACTGGGACCACGAGATCATGTACCGCGGCTTCTACCGGAATTGGCAGCAGCGCCTGTTGGAGCGCGCATGACATTCCCGGCGATCAATGACGCGGCCAGTACCGTCGTCCTGTACGAAGCCTTGCTGCTTGATGAAAAAAAATGGGCAGCATGGCTTGATCTCTTCACGGACGATGCGGTGCTATGGGTGCCGGCTTGGAAAAGTGAGCTGGAGACCACCGGCGATCCTGAGAATGAATTGAACCTGCTCTACTTGCGGGGACGTGCGGGGCTGGAAGACCGCGTGTTTCGCATTGAGGCGGGCGACTCGTTTGCCTCGGTGCCGCTTGATCGCACCGTTCATGTAGTGAGCGGCCCAATCGTCACGGGCGAGTCGAATGGTGAGCTCGAGGTCGCGGCAAGCTGGCTATGCCACGTCTACGGCATTCGCGGCAGCTTTACGCGCGGCGGGCGATATGAGTACCGGCTGCGCAACACCGACCACGGCCTCAAGATCGCCCGCAAGAAAATCATCATGATCGACGATAAGCTGGAGGGGCCGGTGGACGTCTTTCACGTCTAGCTGGCGCGTGAAGGGAGAAGGGCGCCGCGGCACTTAAAGACTATAGACATCCACTTTCGCCGGCAGATAATCGTTGAGCAGTATTATTTTCTTGCGCGCGATCAACCACGTTGCTCCTTGCAAGACGAGGGTGTGGTCGTAGCGCCCAAAAAAGATTTCAACCGTCTTGTCTTTCGGTGAAAACTGATGCGTGGTGAAATTGGCATGGACATTGATGCGTGCATCGGTTGAGGATTCGCCGAGAAAAATATTGGTCACCGCATGCTGCGTGCGCGGCAATACGAATGACGCGACGGAGCGTTTCGAGCGAGCGCGCCAAATGCGATCTTCGAGCCCGGCGCGCTTGGCGTAGTAGATGAGCGAGATCTCGCGGCGCGGATCTTCAGTTGGGGAATGCTCGCCTTTCCAGGCCGGCACCCAATACTCGCAGTCCTCCGTAAACAGGGCGGTCCACTCGTCCCAACGCTGCGTGTCGAGATAGAGCGCCTCACGAAACAGGATGTCGCTTGCAATGGTAAGAGGGTCCCTATTCATCGCGCAGCGCCAATCTTCATGAGCCGTAGCCATTCACGGTAGCTCGCGTGAAAGATCGTTTCATCCTGGATGTCGTGCGGGCCATGCTGGCTCGTCGCAGGCGTGATGCCGATCGCGGTCGCATATTCATCGGCGCCGCGTCGTACGGCGGTGATGCCTCTTGCATAACCTTGCTGCCAATTGATCGAGTGCGCGCGATACCCGGTCTGGCAATCCTCATAGCAGGTCGTATCGTCCGGCGTCGCCAGGCCGCTTACATTGAAAAAATCTTCGTATTGGCGAATGCGAAAGGCGCGGGTATCGTCCGGCTCGCCGATCGGGGCGAGACAGTAGATGCGCATTTCCGTTTTGTCCACGGCGAGCGGTCGGATCACCCGCAATTGCAGCGAGGCGTTCTCCGCGATCTGCACGTTCGGATACAAGGTTAGATTGCGCGAATAAATCATCCACTCGGCTTTGAGCGTGCCCATCCGCTGTTTAATCTCACCCATCATCGGGAAAAGCGGACGAACTCGCGGCGTCGCGTTCTGCGCCCAGATGACGGCATGCCCGTAATCGAACGTGAAGCTGCCGCGTGTAATGGCGCCCGACCGATACGCCTCAAAATCGAGCGCGTCCAACTTGTTGGCGGATTCGCCGCTACGGCGGCGCCGGCCGATCTCGACGAAGCTCGAATGCGCGGACAGCACATGATAGACATCGACGCAATTCTCGATCTGTAGCTTCCAATTCCCGTTGAACGTGTAGGTCGATGAACCCGGCACGAGTTCAACACCATGCGGACTTTGATCGACCACGAGATCGAGGAAAAACCGCGTGTCGCCCAGATGGGTTTCAAGCGATGGTGCGTCTGCATTCAAACAGCCAAAGAGAAAGCCGCGGTAATCGCCAAATTTTGCGACGGCGGCGAGATCATGACTGTCGCGATCAAAGGCCGCGCTGTATTGACCGTGCTGACGGTCGCGGACATCGAGATTCTTACCCGCGCTGTCGTACGCCCAGCCGTGATAAGGGCATACGTGGTACTTGGCATGGCCTTGTTCATGCGGGCATACCGTCGCGCCGCGATGGCGGCAGCTGTTGAGAAACGCAGCCAGCCCGCCATTGGCGTCCCGCATGACTACGACCGGTTGACGGCCGATCCAGGTCGTGAAGTAGTCATGCGGCTTGGGCGCTTGCGATGCCAAGCCGAGAAACACCCAGGTGCCTTCGAAGATGTGCTTCATCTCCAGATTGAATAGTGCCGGATCGCGAAACAAATCGCGATGCACATTGAACTCGCCATCGCCAACGCGATCGATGACGAATTGATCGAGATCTCGTCCGCTCATTGGTTACTCCACAAACGCAATCGTGCAGTTCATCGCTTCGCTGGCGCCCACCGCAATACATTGCTCGGTATGGGCAGTGAGGCGAGTGGTGGTAAATCCACCGCTGCGCACGACGTCTTCGGCATGCTTCAAATCACGCACTTTGATGGTCAGCATCGCCATATAGGCTTCGCGCGGCCTACCGTCGCCGTCAGTGGCCGTGCATGCGAGCGGACCGAGATCGGCTGCCAATGCCTGCGCGGTGATCAACTCGAGTTGGGTAGGGCCAAGCGCAATGCGCGCGCAATGCCGCGTAGACATGAGAGCGGGTGCGCCTAACATCCGTTCGTACTGACGTATTTCATTCATCGGATCGGGCACCACGATCGTGAATCGGGCAATGGCGAGCGCCCCATTGCGATGGGACTGGAACGGCGGATGCCAAACGAGATGCGGCGTATCATGCTGGCAATAATAGACGCGTCCGCCCTGCAACGCGCCACGCGGAAATCGCACGGTCGTGAAACGCGCTTCCTCTTCGGTTTGCGATCCTGGGAGCGTGAGCTTGCGGGCCAATCCTTGTGGCTGGGTGACCGGCAATCCCTTGGCGACCAATTCGCGGTGGACGCCTTGCGCATCATCGGTGCGCAACACGAGACCGTCCAAGCCGGTCGGTGCGTCGCGAAGATCCGGTCGAATCGGTTGACCGGCCGGTGGAAAGCCGATGAGTTCGAGATAGTCGTGTTCGAACACCATCAAGTGATTGCATGAACCGGTCGAGTGGAAGCCGCGCTCGGTCAGCGTGAATCCCATGCGCGTAAAGATTGAGGCCGCCTCATCGATGTGATCGCGAACGCTGATCACTGCATGGTCAAGCGGACATTGCGTCATGGATGACCTGCCCTCGGACGTACTTAACCTGCGTGCGCTGCAAACTCAAAGATCGAGCACGGCATAGACGGGCGCATGGTCCGATGGGCGCTCAAGTTTGCGTGGTGCGAGATCGATCGCGCACGACGTGCACTGCTTGACGATCGCATTGGACACGAGGATGTGATCGATGCGCAGACCCAGATTGCGTTTGAAACCGTTCATACGGTAGTCCCACCAGGTGAAGGACTTGTCGGCCTGTTCGAACAATCTAAAGCTGTCATGCAAGCCAAGTGCGAGCAGCGTCCGGTAGGCCGCACGCTCGGGCTCGCTACAAAGGATCTGGCCTTCCCACTGCTTGGGGTCATGAACGTCGCGATCGTCAGGCGCAATGTTGTAGTCGCCCACCACGATGAGCTTTGGGTGACGAGCGAGTTCTGCCTTGAGCCATTGCGCCAACGCGTCGAGCCAACGAAGCTTGTATTCATATTTGTCCGCGCCGACCGCTTGACCATTTGGCACGTAGCAGCAGATCACGCGAACATCACCCAATGAGCATGCGAGCACCCGCTTCTGCTCGTCGGCGAAGTCTGGAATATTGCGCACGACATCGGTGGCCTCAACGCGGCTCAGAATGGCAACGCCGTTGTAGGTCTTCTGGCCCATGAATTGGGCGCGGTATCCCGCTGCTTCGATTTTAGCGCGCGGGAACACCGCATCCTCCATTTTTAATTCCTGGAGGCAAAGCGCATCGGGTTGGTGTGCCGCGAGCCAGTCAAGGACGTGCGGCAGGCGGACTTTAAGTGAGTTGACGTTCCAGGTGGCGATCTTCATTCGCCGCATTGTAGGCAATGTCGGACTTGCCTGTCGCGCTAGCCGCGTGGCGGGTGGCTAGCGCGCTACTTCGTCCTACGGCTAATCCGCGTAGCGTCCCTTTGGTCGCGGCGGCGTGTTGTCTTTGCTGTCCGAAGCGGGTTGCGCGGTCGGCGGTGTCGTTGTAACAGATTTCTTCGCTTGACTCGGCGCGGCTGATTTTGCGTAACCGGCCACATCGAGCGCGCCGTTAAACATCCCGGATTCGTAGCCCTTGTTGATCTGCTTGCCGACGCGCAGCACCGGAACTTCGGCGCCGCTGGCAAGTTTCACCAACTCGTCTTGTAGTTTGCTATCGGTTACCGATACTTCAGAAAATGGCACGCCCCGTTTGCTCAGATGGTTACGCGCCTCATCACAAGGGGCGCCGCATTTCGGTGCGGTGTAGAGGGAGACCGGAAAATTTTTGGCGGCAATTTGATTTTCGTAGCTCAATCCACCTGCGTCCGAAGCGGGCGCCGCCAGCGCGCGCTTTTCTGATTTGACGTTCGGGACGGAAGGGGCCGTGTCGGTGTAATGCACCTTGCCGTTCGTATCGACCCACCGGTAGAGACCGTCCGCCAGCGCGGAGGCGGAAACCAAGGCAAAGCTAACCGTGACTATTGTTCGCAACATCGCTGTTCTCCCGATTCGTTGGGCCGATCAGCGGGTGCAATCACCGATCGACTTTATGCAGGCACCATCCCGCTATACCGAAGCAGCGCTTCGACATTCGGCTCACGCCCGCGAAAGGCCTTGAATGATTCGATCGCGGCCCGACTTCCCCCAACGGCAAGAATCTCATTCCAAAATCGCTCGCCGGTGGCTGGGTCGAGGACCCCGTTCTCTTCGAACAGGCTGTACGCGTCCGCCGACAACACTTCCGCCCACTTGTAGCTGTAATAACCCGCCGAATAACCGCCCGAAAAAATATGGCCAAAACTATTCGGGAAGCGGTTGTAGGCAGGCGGCTTGATGACAGCGACTTGCGCACGAACTTCCTCGAGAAGATCCAGCGGTGTTTTCGTTCCTCGCGGATCGAATTGCCGGTGAATCAGCATGTCGAACATCGCCAGCTCGATCTGCCGAACGGTTGCCATGCCGCTCTGGAAATTCTTTGCAGCCACCATCTTCTCGAATAACGGCCTCGGCAACGCCTCTCCGGTGTCGATATGGGCGGTCATGTGACGCAATACCTCCCACTCCCAACAGAAGTTTTCCATGAACTGACTCGGGAGTTCGACCGCATCCCATTCGACGCCGCGGATGCCGGACACCTGCGGTTCATCGACGCGGCTCAGCAGATGATGCAGGCCATGTCCGAACTCATGGAAGAGCGTGTTGACGTCATCATGAGTGAGCAGCGCGGGCTTGCCACCGATCGGTGCCGAAAAGTTGCAGACGAGATAGGCCACCGGCGTTTGAACTCCATTCGCGAGGCGTCGTCGAATGATGGCCTCATCCATCCACGCGCCGCCGCGCTTGGATTCTCGCGCATAGGGGTCAAGATAGAACTGACCGATCGTCGCGCCATTGCGACCGCGCACTCGAAAGAACCGCACCGAGGGATCCCATGTTTCGGCTTGATCAGGCTCGATCGCGATGCCATAAATAGTCTGCACCACGCGAAACATCCCTTCCAGCACCTTCGGTTCCGGGAAGTACTGCTTCACCTCCTGTTCGGAAAACGCATAACGCTTGGCGCGCAGTTTTTCCGACGCATAAGCGATGTCCCAGGATTCCAAATTTGCGAGCTTCAATTCGTCGCGCGCGAACGCGCGCAATTCATCCATGTCACGCCGCGCGAACGGCAGTGACTTGCCGGCCAGATCGCGCAGAAACGACAGCACTTGCTCGGGATCTTTCGCCATCTTCGGTATCAGCGAAATTTCGGCAAAGTCGTGATAGCCAAGCAGCTTTGCTTCATCGGCACGTAATTCGAGAATGCGACGAATCAGCGGAGTGTTGTCGAGTTCGGGTTTGCCGAACTCGGCCGCGCGTGTCGCATGTGCGCGATAGAGCTCTTCGCGAAGCGCGCGGTGGTCGGCGTATTGCATCACCGGTAAATAAGAGGGTAGTTGCAGCGAGAGCTTCCAGCCCGCCTTGCCGTCCCGTTCGGCCGCGGCGCGAAAGCCTTCCAGCACGTCATCCGGAACGCCCGCCAAGTCTTCCTTCCGCTCGATCAGTTTGTCGAATGCATTGGTCGCATCGAGAATATTTTCAGAGAAGCGCGTCTGCAACTTCGCAAGCTCCGCCTGGATCTCGGTATAGCGGGCCTTGTCCGCATCGGCGAGCTCAGCACCCGATAATCGAAAGTCGCGGATCGCATGGTCGATGATGCGCTGCTGGGAAGGGTTGAAGCTGGCGAACTCAGCGCTTGCGCGGAGCGCTTTGTACTTCTCGAAGAGCGCGAGATTTTGCCCAAGCTCGGAAAAGTAATCGACGACCTTCGGTTGATTGGCGTTATAGACGTCGCGCAACGCCGGGCTATCGAGCACGCCATGCAGATGACCGACCATGCCCCAGGCGCGTTCGAGGCGTTCATGCACATTGGCGAGTGGCTCGACGAAATCCTGCCATGTCGCCGGGACGCTCGGATTGGTCAGTTTCGCATCCGCAGCGCGGCACTCGGCAAGCAATAGGTCGACCGCCGGCGTGATGTGATCAGCGGTCACTGCGCTATAGCGTGGCAGGCCGGAAAAATCGAGAAGCGGATTGCTGGATGTCATGTTGAGTCCCGTCGTCTTGACTGATAGGGGATTACTTGCGTGCCTGCATACGTTCGGCTGCTAATACGGTGTTTGCGATGAGCATGGCGACGGTCATCGGACCGACGCCGCCTGGAACAGGTGAGAGCCAACCCGCGATTTGTCGCGCGCTGTCGAAATCAACGTCGCCTGTGAGCTTGCCGGTGCTAAGCCGATTGATGCCCACATCGATGACGGCCGCGCCCGGTTTCACCATGTCGCCTGTGACGATGCCGGGCCGTCCGACTGCAACGATGAGCACATCGGCTTGACGGGTCATCGCCGCAAGATCGGGCGTCTTTGAATTGCAAAGGGTGACGGTCGCCCCTTTTTGCAATAGCAGCATTGCAACCGGCTTGCCGACGATGTTGCTCGCGCCGACCACGACCACATGCTTACCCCAGAGCGGCACCTTGGCACTTTCCAGCATCACCATGATGCCGGCAGGCGTGCAGGGGATGAATAGCGGTCGACCGGTCACCAGTGCGCCGACATTTTGCGGATGGAAGCCGTCAACATCCTTGTCGGGCGCGATCGCCGCGATCGCATGGTGCGACGCAATGTGGTTTGGAAGCGGCAGTTGCACTAGGATGCCGTGGATAAGCGGATCGGCATTAAGCAGGCTGATGCGCGACAGCAACTCCACCTCCGTCACCGTGCCATTGAGACCATGAACCTCCGATTCGACGCCGAGATCCCCGGCGGTACGCATCTTGGTGCGAACGTAAATCTGCGAGGCAGGGTCATCGCCTGCAACGATCACATTCAGCCGGGGTCGAATGCCGGCACTCTTCAATGCCGCGATGCGCGGCTTCAATGCCTCACGCGTCTGTGCGGCCAGCGCAGTGCCATCAAGAATGCGTGCTTGAGACATGGGGACGTCGAGGAGGCTTTAAAGGAGAGCGGAGACGCTGGGACGCACGATTATCAGGGAGCCGTATCCCTTCGGTTGAGCGATTTTCTCCCGCTTGTCTCTTCCCGTAATGCGGAATTTCTTTTTGCAATATGATATTTTACAGTCCGACACAGTGCATCTCCGGCGATTTGCTCATCGCATTGATGATCGATCGCCATTCCCGGACCCCGACGCACGGGACCGCCCCTTTCCTCGGTGATAGGAGTTGCCATGACAGCAGCCCTCCCTGATTTCTCCAAATCGACCGATGTCGATTCGCTCGAAACACGCGAATGGCTCGATGCGCTGACCGGCATTGTCGAACACGAGGGTCCGGAACGCGCGCATTTCATCCTCGAGCGCTTGGTGGAACAGGCGCGACGCTCGGGTGCTTACATCCCGTTCAGCGCGAATACCGACTACATCAACACGATTCCGCCGCATATGGAGGATCGCTCGCCCGGCGACCCGGTGATGGAAGAACGGATTCGCTCGTTTTGCCGCTGGAATGCGCTCGCTATGGTTGCGAAAGCCAATAAAGGCGATGGTGATCTCGGTGGACACATCGCAAGCTTCGCATCGGTAGGGGCGCTATTTGGCGTCGGCTTCAATCATTTCTGGCGCGCACCGACCGCGGACCATGGCGGTGATCTGATCTACTTCCAGGGGCACTCGGCACCCGGCATCTATGCGCGCGCGTTTCTCGAAGGCCGTCTCGACGAATCGCAACTTAACAACTTTCGTCGTGAGGTCGAGGGCAAGGGGATCTCCTCGTACCCGCATCCCTGGTTGATGCCCGACTTTTGGCAATTTCCAACGGTTTCGATGGGCCTTGGACCGATCCAGGCGATCTATCAGGCGCGCTTTCTGAAGTATCTGCATGCGCGCGGACTGGCCAACACCGAACAGCGCAAGGTGTGGGTGTTCTGCGGCGATGGTGAGATGGACGAACCGGAATCGCTTGGCGCGATCGGTATGGCCTCGCGCGAGAAACTCGACAATCTGATCTTCGTCGTCAACTGCAATCTGCAACGACTCGATGGACCGGTGCGTGGCAGCGGCAAGATCATCCAGGAATTGGAAGCCGATTTTCGCGGCGCCGGCTGGAACGTCCTCAAAGTGATCTGGGGTTCGTACTGGGATCCGCTGTTCGCGCGCGACAAGAGCGGTGCGCTCAGGAAGATCATGATGGACACCGTCGATGGCGAGTACCAAAACTACAAAGCCAACGACGGCGCGTTTGTACGAAAGAACTTCTTCGGTAAGGATGCGCAAACGCTGGAACTGGTGTCGCGCATGACCGACGATGACATCTGGCGCCTCAATCGCGGTGGACACGATCCGCACAAGATCTATGCGGCGTATTCGGCCGCGACCAAGCACAAGGGACAGCCCACCGTCATCCTGGCGAAGACCATTAAGGGCTATGGTCTTGGCAAGCAGGGTCAGGCGAAGAATCCGACCCATCAATTGAAGAAGCTCGATCTGGAAACGATTCGCGAATTCCGCGATCGCTTCAATGTGCCGATTGCCGATGCCGAGCTTGAGTCGCTGCCGTTCTACAAACCGCCGGCTGACGATCCGGTCATGAAGTACCTGCATGAGCGGCGCCGTGCGCTCGGTGGCTACCTGCCGGCGCGCCGCCGCGAAGCCGCGCGCCGATTGCCGGCGCCGCCGCTCGAAAGCTTCCAGCAAGTGCTCCAACCCACCGCCGAGGGCCGCGAGATTTCGACGACAATGGCGTTCGTGCGCATTCTCATTGCATTGGTGCGCGATAAAGAAATCGGCAAGAAGATCGTCCCGATCGTACCCGATGAAGCGCGCACGTTTGGTATGGAAGGGATGTTCCGTCAGTTAGGCATTTATTCGGCGGAAGGACAGAAATACGAGCCGGTCGATCGCGACCAGGTGATGTACTACCGCGAGGACAAAGCCGGGCAAATCCTCGAGGAAGGCATCAACGAAGCGGGCGCGTTTTCATCGTGGATGGCGGCGGCCACCTCGTATTCGAACAACGGGGTCAACATGATCCCCTTCTATATTTTCTATTCGATGTTCGGCTTCCAGCGCATCGGCGATCTCGCATGGGCGGCGGGCGATCTGCGTTCGCGCGGTTTCCTGCTTGGCGCGACCGCCGGCCGCACGACCTTGAACGGCGAAGGATTGCAGCATGAAGATGGCCACAGCCACATTTTGTCGGCGGTCATTCCGAACTGCGTGTCATACGATCCGACCTTTGCCTATGAAGTCGCGGTGATCATTCAGCATGGTCTGGTGCGCATGTTGGAGCGCCAGGAAGATGTGTTTTATTACATTACCGTCATGAATGAGAACTACGTTCATCCAGGGATGCCCGAAGGCTGCGAAGCCGACATTCTCAAAGGGATGTATCTCCTGAAGGAAGGCGGCAAGGGCAAAACACGTGTGCAGCTCATGGGTTCCGGCACCATTCTTCGCGAGGTGATCGCGGCGGCCGATCTGCTTGAGTCCGACTGGAAGATCGCAGCCGATATCTGGAGCTGCCCAAGCTTCACCGAACTTAGGCGCGACGGGCTCGACTGCGACCGTTGGAACATGCTACATCCTGCCGGCGAGCAGCGCGTGCCGCATGTGACGCGATGTCTCACCGGCAAAGCAGGCGCAGTGGTCGCTGCGACCGACTATATGAAGGCATTTGCCGATGGCATTCGACCATTCATTCCGCGCGAGAAGGTCTATCGGGTGCTTGGCACCGATGGCTTTGGGCGCTCCGATACCCGCTCGAAGCTTCGCGAGCATTTCGAAGTGAATCGCCATTACGTCGTCGTGGCGGCGTTGAAGGCGCTGGCCGATCAAGGTGAAGTGAAACCGGCGCTCGTTGCCGACGCCTTGAAAAAGTACGGTATTAACACCGACAAGCCAAATCCCGCATACGCGTGAATCAGGACATAACAATGGGTGCGATCAAAGAGGTGTTCCTTCCTGATATCGGCGACTTCAAGACGGTCGATGTCATTGAAATCCTGGTCAAGGCCGGCGATACCGTCGCCGCCGAGCAGTCGCTCATTACGGTTGAGTCCGACAAAGCGACGATGGAAATTCCATCACCCGGTACCGGCGTGGTGAAAGAGCTTCGCGTCAAAATCGGCGACAAGGTCTCGGAAGGCACCGCGATTCTCATTCTTGAAGCGAGCGACGTGGCGGCAGCACCACCGCCCGCCGCGCCGAAAGTAGCGAGCGCGCCGATGGCACGTCCTCCCGCCCCGATCGCAGCGCCGAGCATGCCGGCTCCCGCATTCGATAGCGCGCCTGTGGTGCCGTCGGCTACCGCTCCGGCAAGCGAAAGCACGTCGAGCGGTACGGCCCATGCGAGTCCATCGGTACGAAAATTTTCGCGCGAGTTGGGTGTCGACATCGGCAAGCTGACCGGTACCGGACCCAAGGGACGCATCCTGCAAACCGATGTCCAGGCGCATGTGAAAGCAGCGATGGCGGGTGGCGGTGCGACGGCGACCGGCGGGGGATTCAACGTATTGCCGTGGCCGAAAGTGGATTTCGCGAAGTTTGGCCCGATCGAAACGCAGCCGCTATCGCGGATCAAGAAAATCTCGGGCACGAACCTCGCACGCAACTGGGTGATGATTCCGCATGTCACGAACAATGACGAAGCGGATATCACCGAGCTGGAGGCGTTTCGCGTACAGCTCAACAAGGAAAATGAGAAAGCGGGGGTCAAGGTCACGTTGCTCGCGTTCCTGATCAAGGCGTGTACGGCGACGCTCAAGCGCTATCCGGAATTCAATGCTTCATTGGATGGCGACAATCTCGTTCTCAAGCAGTACTACAACATTGGATTTGCGGCGGATACGCCTAACGGGTTGGTGGTGCCGGTCGTCAAGGACGCCGACCGCAAAGGCATTCTGGACATCGCGCGAGAAACGACAGCCCTGGCCGCCGCCGCGCGTGAGGGAAAGCTGAAACCGACCGATATGCAAGGCGGCACTTTTTCGATCTCGAGCCTGGGCGGCATCGGCGGCACGCATTTCACGCCGATCATCAATGCACCGGAAGTGGCCATTCTCGGTGTATCGAAAGCGGCCATGAAGCCGGTATGGGACGGTAAGCAATTCACGCCACGGCTGATGGTCCCGCTGTCGCTGTCGTTCGATCATCGAGTGGTGGACGGC
This sequence comes from Klebsiella pneumoniae, assembly GCA_945906755.1. Classification (GTDB taxonomy): domain Bacteria; phylum Pseudomonadota; class Gammaproteobacteria; order Burkholderiales; family SG8-39; genus SHXR01. The sequence goes on from CAMDRJ010000044.1 coordinate 19,389, forward strand.
GCCGGCGCCGCGCGCTTTAACGTCATGCTTGCCCAATTGCTCGCCGACATGCGAAGAACCTTGTTGTAGTCATTGCCGGGCGTCCGGCGCCGGTTCACTTTCTAGTTGAATTCAACCAACACGTATCGATCGCCAAGACGAGCATGACTACGATCGTCGTTACCCGCAAGAACGGCACCGTCGCGATTGGCGCCGACAGCCTCACCACGTTCGGTGATACGCGGATGGGAGATCATTACAAGCGGGTCCACGACAAGATTCTCACGGTGGGCGATTCCTTTGTCGCGCTCTGCGGCAGCTCGGCGCATTTCGTCGTGATGGAAAATGTGTTCGCGAAGACCGATCACATCGATTTTTCATCGCGCGCGGCGATCTATGAAACATTCCGGCGCTTGCATCCCCTGCTGAAAGAACACGCCTTCCTCAATCCAAAGGAAGACGATGATGATCCCTACGAGTCATCGCAGATTACCGCGCTGATAGCCAATGAAACCGGCATTTACGGCGTCTATTCATATCGTGAGGTGTTCGCGTTTGAGCGATTCTGGGCCGCGGGCTCTGGGCGTAATTACGCTCTTGGCGCCATGTTTGCCGCCCACAATCGGGCGCGCACCGCCGAGGATCTCGCGCGCATCGGTGTTTCGGCGGGCGTCGAGTTCGATAAAAATTCGGGTGGACCGGTCGAGATCCATACGATGCGCATCAAGAAAGGCAAGGCATGAGCCGCATCGAAGTAAAAGTTCCAGATATCGGCGATTTCAAGGTCGTCGATGTCATCGAGATCCTCGTCAAACCGGGTGATCGCGTCGAGAAAGAGCAATCGCTGATTACGCTCGAATCCGATAAGGCCACCATGGAAATTCCGTCGCCCGAAGCCGGGGTGGTGGGCGAGATCAAAGTGAAAATCGGCGATCAGATCGCCGAAGGCGCGGTGATTCTGATGTTGGATGCGGCCGAACCGAAATCGGCACCTGCATCGGCGAGCGCCCCTGTCGCTGCAAGTACGGCGCCTGCACCGCAGGCACCTGCGCCACGGACGGCGACGCCTTCCGTCGGTGCGGTAGCCGCTGATCTAAGCTGCGATGTGCTGGTACTCGGTTCCGGCCCCGGTGGCTATTCAGCAGCCTTCCGCGCGGCCGACCTCGGACTCAACACGATGTTGGTCGAGCGTTTCCCGACGCTGGGTGGGGTGTGCCTCAACGTGGGCTGCATTCCTTCTAAGGCGCTGTTGCATGTGGCTTCGGTCGTTGATGAAGCGCAGACCATGGCCGAGCATGGCATCGTGTTTGGCAAGCCGCAGATCGATCTCACCAAGCTGCGCGGCTGGAAATCGAAAGTCGTCGGCAAGCTTACGACTGGTCTTGCGGCAATGGCGAAAATGCGCAAGGTGACGGTAGTGCAAGGCGTCGGCGCGTTCATCGATTCGCATCATATGGCGATCGAGACACCGAGTGGCAAGCGAGTGGTGCGATTCGATAAGGCGATCATCGCGGCCGGTTCTGAATCTGTTTCGCTGCCATTTTTGCCTGCCGATCCGCGGATCATGGACTCGACCGGTGCGCTCGAATTGCGCTCGATCCCAAAGAAGATGTTGGTGATCGGTGGCGGCATCATCGGACTTGAAATGGGGACGGTCTATTCGACGCTCGGTACCCGTCTTGAGTTGGTTGAGATGATGGACAGCTTGATGGCAGGCCCCGATCGCGATCTGGTCCGCGTCTGGCAGAAGATGAATGACTCCCGCTTCGATCGCATCATGCTGAAGACGAAGACGGTCAAGGCCGAGGCCACCGCCGCCGGTATTGCCGTGACATTCGAAGGCGAGCAGGCGCCTGCCGGTCCGCAACTGTATGACGCCGTGCTCGTGTCGGTGGGGCGCAGTCCCAACGGCAAGCGGATGGGCGCTGAGCAGGCCGGCGTGAATGTCGATGCGCGCGGCTTTATCGCGGTCGATTCACAGATGCGGACCAATGTTCCGCACATCTATGCGATCGGCGATATCGTCGGACAGCCGATGCTTGCGCACAAGGCGACCCATGAAGGACATGTTGCCGCTGAAGCCGCCGCCGGGCAGAAGAGTCACTTTGATGCAAAAGTGATTCCGTCCGTGGCTTACACCGATCCGGAGGTGGCTTGGGTCGGACTCACCGAAGATCAAGCCGCACGGGATGGGCGCAGAATCGGCAAGGCACTGTTCCCATGGGCGGCATCGGGTCGCGCGATTGCGAACGGTCGCGACGAGGGCTTTACCAAGCTCCTCTTCGATGAAGATACGCACCGGATCGTTGGTGGCGGTATCGTCGGCACCCATGCGGGAGATTTGATTGGCGAGATCGTATTGGCGATTGAAATGGGCGCTGATGCGACCGACATCGGCAAGACCATCCATCCGCATCCGACTTTGAGTGAATCGGTCGGCTTGGCGGCCGAGCTGTATGAAGGTGTTTGCACCGATCTGCCGCCCAAGCGGCGTTAAGATCGTGCTGCCACTTGGCTAATAAGTAGGGAGTTCCCCCGGCTCTGCCGGGGAGGCAGCAGAAGTTTGACGAATCCGGGAGTCCACCCGGCGAAACTATCGATCGTGAGCCGCCAAGCACACGAAAGGAGAATCGCGGATGGACGAGTACGAGAGCCTAAATCAC
>CAMDRJ010000045.1 GCA_945906755.1 Klebsiella pneumoniae
GCGCTTCCCGCAGATCATCGGCACTACGCGCCTTCGATACCTGCTCACGCGCCCACGCAAGATCCTTCACCCCTCCAGCGGTACGCGCCATGACAGCCTCTTACGGGTGGTCTCGAAGGTTTAATTATGTCACTTTCTAATGCAAATTATAATTACAGCAGTGATCCTTACAGCGTTTTCGCTTGGTTGCCTCGCCCTACCCGGCTGTGGCAGCCATGGCACCGACCGGAAGCAAGCCGTCGCCAGCGATGACGGGAGACTTCCGAACACCGCCCTTGAGTGGAATGGGATCTTCGTCGACACCCTGACTGCCACGAACACCGCCAACGCAGTGAGTTCGCGGCTCGCGGCAATCGTCCACACCGCCATGTTCGACGCTTACAACGGGGTCAGGCAGGAATACATGCCCATCTTCCACATCCAGCCGGCTCCCGACAATACCAATGTGCGGGCGGCGATGATCGCGGCCAGCCATACCGTGATGGTCAGCCTCTTCCCGAGCCGCAAGCCGCAATTGGACGCATCATATGTGGCCTCATTGGGGGCAGTGGGCGGCGGCGACCCCGAGCGTCAGCGCGGCATCGACTATGGCGTGACCGTGGCCCAGGCGGTGCTGGCTTGGCGTGCTACTGATCGCTTCAGCAGCCCGGTGCCGGCCTTCACGGGCGGAACGGCGACCGGCCAATGGCGGCCGACCCCACCCGCGTCGGGGGCAATGAGTGCACAGTCCCTGGTCTTCACGAAGTTGTTCGTCCTCGATAGCGACACCCGGTTCCGCCCGCCGGCGCCGCGCAACCTGTCCAGCAAGGCATACGCCGACGATTTCAATGCCGTCAAGGCGCTCGGCCGGAAGAACGGTTCGACGCGAACCGAGGATCAGACAGCGCTCGCGCCATTCTGGGAAGGTAATGCGACGATTCATTGGAATCAGGCGGCCAATCAGGCCGCGCAGGCCAACCGCCTCGGGTTATCAAAGAGCGTCCGGCTGTTCGCAGTGCCTCGGAGTCGTTGCGGGTCAATGTGTGGTTGACCGATCGCGAGTCCGGGCGGCAGCTCTGGGCAGAGCGCTACGAAAGGCCGTTCCGTGATGTGCTCGTCGTGCAGGAGGAGATCATTAGCCACATTCTGCAGGTGCTGCCGGTCCAGATCACAGCCGCGGAGCGGCAGCGGCTCTCGCGGCGGTACACCCGCAATCTGGAGGCCTACGACTATTTCCTGCGCGCCAAAGCGGCGTTCCTCATGCGCGAGCCCGCCGAGAATCAGGCGGCACAGCGGATGTACCGGAAGGCGATCGAACTCGATCCCGCATTCGCACGAGCGTACGCGTACCTGGGCGCTGTCTACACGCACATGGGCCGGCCGGTCGATGCGATTCCGATGCTGCGCATGGCGATGCGACTCAATCCGGATGCGGGCTTCATCTATTTCGTCGTGCTCGGCCGCGCGTACCTTTTTCTGGGCGATATCGAGCAGGCGATGATCAATCTGCGGGAAGCGCTCGCCCGCAATCCCACCGACCTCGAGGCGCGCGTGTTCATGGCCGCAACCTTGGTCGCCGCCGGCGACCTATCGGCAGCGAGCTGGGAAGCCGTGGAGGTTCGTACGCTCAAGCCTGGCTTCGTGGCGCGCCAATGGTTGCGAACGCACCCGATGACGAACGCCGATCAAAAGCAGCGATTGATCAACTTGCTCGCGCAAGTTGAGCTATGACCGTTGAATTGGCGTGCGTGTCACTGCGGACGAATATTCAGGGTTCGAATCAGCGGCCAGTACTCGCGCTGCCGTGATTGGATGAGGACGCGCAAGTCGCTTCCGGGCTGCCGTTTCATCGCGTCCCACGCATTAACCGACCGCCGGTGCGCCATCGATTGCAAGTGACGTTAAAAGAGCCGTCCGGGTGTGTAAGATGGCCGGTATGAAGACGAGCTTCCATTCAATTTTGTTCGTACTGCTGGCCGGCGTGTTCGCCGCGCCGGCGATGCCGCAGGCGCCCGTCAAACCCGCCGACGAGATCGTGCTCCGGGCGCGCGAGGCGTTCGAGAACAAAGACGTGGCCCGGCTCGCGCAGGCGCGCAAATCCATCGACGATGCAGGGGGGCATCCGTTAACCCAGTGGGTGGACTATTGGGAACTCAGCAATCGGCTGGCCGACGCACAGCAGCGTGAACTGGACCAGTTCTATGGCCGCTGGCCCGGTACCTATCTCGAAGACCGCCTGCGCAACGACTGGTTGCTGGAACTGGGCAAGCGCCGCGACTGGACCAATCTTCGCGTTGAGTATCCGCGCTTCGTCCTGAAAGACGATCGTGACGTCACCTGCTTTTGGCTGACCGCCCAGCACCTGGAAGGCAAAGTCGTGCTCGACCAGGCGCGGACTGCCTGGCTGGCCCAACGTGATGCCGACACCGCATGCGCGTTCATGTCGAGCACGCTTTTTGAAGCGGGCATCTTCACACCCACCGAGGTGTGGCTCAAGGCGCGCCGTTCGATTGAGATGAATCGCACCGACGCAGCCCAGGCGGCGGTGGCATTGCTCGGACCAAACATGGAGAAGGCGTTTGCGCAGCTCGCCGCGGACCCGGCTCGCTACCTCGCGCAGCGTCGTCAGAAAGACGAGCCGATCGAACCCGAACTGACTTTACTCGCGGTGATGTTATGGGGCGGCAAGGACCCCAATGCTGCAGCGGCCGAACTCGCCGCCAAGAGCAATTTCCGCTTGCCCGCGCCGATGGCAGCGCTTGCTTGGGCGCACCTTGCCATGCATGCGGTGCTCCGGCAGCAGCCGCAAGCGGTTGAGCACGCCCGCCGTGCATGGCGAGTTTGGGATGACAACAAGCGGGACGAGAGCAAGCCGGGCAGCACATCACCGCCGTTTGGCGATTACCTGCTTGCCTGGCAGGTTCGTGCTGTGCTTCGAGCCGGTGATGGCACACCTGAGAATTGGACGATCGTGCAGCGCGCCATCGAGGCGATGAGCTCGCCCGAGCAAGGCAGCACTACATGGGTGTACTGGAAGGCGCGTGCGCAAAGGTCATTGGCGGCATCGGGCGCATCCGGCGATGCGCTGCGAACGGCAGTGCGGCAAGCCCTTGCATCGATCGCCTCGCGGCCGGACTTCTACGGCAAGCTCGCGGCCGAAGAACTTGGCAGCCGACAGGCGCTGCCGCCGAAACCCGCGCCACTCAGCGAGTCCGAAGTAGCGGCCGTGCGTCGTCGCGCCGGCTTGGCGCGCGCGTTGCAGCTTGTTGATCTGGGCCTGCGCGCAGAAGGAGTGCGGGAATGGAATTATTCGCTGCACGGAATGAGCGATCGGGAGTTGCTGACCGCAGCGCAATGGGCGTGTGAGCGCGAGGTCTGGGATCGTTGCATCAACACGAGCGAACGCACGCGCGGCGAAATTGATAATGCGCAGCGCTTTCCGTTGCCGTTCAAGGATGAGGTGCTCGCTGCCGCACGCAAGGCCGGCATCGATCCGGCGCTGGTCTTCGGGCTCGTCAGGCAGGAATCACGCTTTGTCACGGACGTGCGTTCCAGCGCCGGTGCCGCCGGGTTGATGCAATTGATGCCTGCCACCGCGCGATTGGTGGCGCGCGATCTGCGCATCGATTACAAGCCGCAGATGATTACTGACCGCGCGATCAACCTGCAGCTTGGCACCACCTACCTGAAGTTCGTGCTGAATAGTTTCGACGGGTCGTTCGCGATGGCAACGGCCGCCTATAACGCCGGACCGCAGCGCCCGCGCCGCTGGCGTGAAGGGCGCAGCCTCGATGCGGTCGCTTGGGTCGAGTCGATCCCGATCAATGAAACGCGCGACTATGTGAAAAAGGTGCTCACCAATTCGATCGAGTATGCGGCCACGCTTGGACAAGACCCCGTCACGCTACGTGAGCGGCTTGGTGAGCGGATCGGACCGCGCGACGTCGCTCGCTCAGCGCCGAAGGCTGAGTTGCCGATTTGAGGGAGGCTCAGGCGATATTGGAGAATGCCGCCGCCCTTGAGTGTAGTGAAATTGCAAAATTCCGGATACCAAGCTCCACATTTGGCTCCGCGTATTTGCCACGCAACCCAGTCTGCGCGTTCGATGTAAAAAAGCAGGCCGAATCGTAGAGACGTTCGCGAACCAAGCGCTCGCACACGAGTTCGTACCGTTTTGCGTAGCTCCTACTTTGGAACGCGACATCCACCTGAAACGGTGCAAGATTGATAGGTTTGGTCGGCCTTAGCGATTGCTCGCTTTCTTCAAGCATGAACAAGTATCCAAGCCACGGCCTCTGAGTCGGCTTGAAAATTCCCTTGCTATATGCGGTCCAGAAATCGGTGGCGTTGCCCAATGCTTCTTCAACGCGATTGTTGAAGTTGTTTCCGAAGCTGCCAACTTGCGATTTCACTTCGACCGCCGCGACGATATTGTTTCCCGAGACGACCACTAGATCCCATTCCTTCGTCGGCCGGAAGTAGCCCGGGATGGTGCGCGATCCTTTGGTTGTCGCGTAGATCTTGGCCCTGTGTAATCCGGCATCCTGAATGATGGCAGCGACGAGTTCGACGAAGCCGTCAGCATGCTTCCCGCCGGTTACGGCTGAGCGATTGCCGGCATCCTTCTTTCCGGTACCGGCACCCTGTCGCTTCTTCTGTTTGGAGCGAACTCTCCAAAAGTGTTTGACCGCTTTTTCGAGTTCTTCCTCGATGTTGATCATTGTCGCGTGGCAGGCATGTGAAGCCGGACGCTGCGGCCTGAGAAAAGCCTTGGTAGTTCGTTTTCAACCCGAGTCGCCGCCATCTCGAAGTATTGGGGATCAACTTCCACGCCAATACTATTGCGCGCCCACTTTGCCGCCGCCACATTTGTCGTGCCCGTTCCCATGAAAGGGTCCATGACTGTATCGCCGACGAAGCTGAACATTCGAATCAATCGTTCAGCCAACTCCAATGGATACGGTGCCGGATGTTTCTTGGTGGATGCACCGGTCACGCCAGTCCAAATTTGCTGGAACCACACCTTATGGTTTTCCGCCGCGATGACGCTTAAAATTCGCGTCGCCAACGATGGGCTGCGGTATCCCCCCGGTTTTCGTTCGAGGAGAATGAATTCAATATCGTTTTTTATGACGCTGTTCGGCTCATAGGGTTTGCCGAGAAAGCCGCCGCCATTGCCACTCGCTTCATAGGCTGCATTCGCAATCTTGTGCCATATGATCGGGGCAAGATTGTTGAATCCGATCTTTCGGCAATGCTCCTGAATCGAGGCGTGCAAGGGGATCACCACATGTTCGCCGCCATTCTTCCGGCGCGACAAACAAACATCGCCGACGACGCAAACAACACGTCCGCCTGGAACCAAGGCGTCGTAACAAGCCTTCCAAACGCGATCGAGCTCGACTAGAAAATTTTCGTAGTCCGCAATGTGGCCCATTTGTCCGTCGCTCTTGTTGTACTCCTTGAGGGTCCAATACGGCGGCGACGTTACGACAAGATGAATGCCGTTCGGTGGCAGGAAGTCGATCGCTCTTGAATCGCGAAGGTGGAGATCGTGTCTCGTCGGAATCTGGGGCAGTTGGGCATCAATGGCAGCGGTCAGCCGCGGATCCCGCGCAATCCGAGGAAGATCGGTCTGGTGATCGGTGATCTCGCCGATGCTGTCGGGAATCCATTGGGCGAGATTGAGGGGAGGGCCCTCCGGGCCAACAAGTTGGTTCATGCACGCATTATGAACTCAACGCTGTTTTTCGGCTGCTGCTACGACTGCGGCCGAATATTCAACGTCCGGATCAACGGCCCGTATTTGCGCTGCTGCGCTTGGATTAGCGCGCGCAAATCATCCGATGTTCCAAGTACCGGGATATTCCCCGTTGCGATCACTTTCTCCGCGAATGCCGGGCTGCGCACGACCTGCTGCACTTCTTTTTCGAGTCGCTCGGCAATGGGTTTCGGCGTACCGGCGGGCACGACGATCGCAAGCCATGGTGTCTGCTCGAACCCCGGATAGCCCGACTCCGCCACCGTCGGAATGTCCGGCGCGAGGATCGAGCGCTTGGGGGTGCCGACCGCCAGCATCTTCAGCTTGCCAGACTTCACATGCGGCACAGCGGTCGATAGCGCAACGAAGATCCCTTCGATCTGCCCCGATAGCACGTCGTTGAGCGCCAGTGCCCCGCCTTTGTACGGGATGTGATTCATCGCCACGCCCGCGGCTGTGCGCAACTGTTCCATCGCGAGATGTTGGCTTGAGCCGGTGCCGATCGATGCGTAGTTGATCGGTCGCGGACTCGCTTTGGCGTAGGCGATGAACTCGGCGAGCGTATTGCCTTTTTGCGCGGCATTGGTCACCAGCGCGAGCGGCGCCTCGGCCACCATTGAAATCGGCAGGAAGTCTGCGATTGGATCGTAGGGCAGCTTGTCGAAGATGAATGGATTGATGACATAGGGCCCGTCCGTCGCCATGTAGAGGGTGTAGCCGTCCGCCTTGGCCTTGGCGGCAAGCTCGGTGGCAATGATCGAGGCGCCACCCGGACGGTTGTCGATCACGACCGATTGACCGATCGAATCTTGCATCATCGCACCCAATGTTCGAGCAACGAGATCGACAACCCCGCCCGGGGGAAATGACACGATCATCCGCACCGGACGATTCGGATAGACCTCTTGCGCTGCCAAAGGCGAAGCTACCGATAGCAGCATTGCGACCAGCGTGAATGCACGGAAATTGTTCATGATCCGGTGCGGCGTGCCGTTCCGGCAAAGAAGCGCTGCTGGTAGCTGATCTCATCCATCTCGCGTTTCATGACGTAACGTGCCAGTTCATCATGGCGAACGAACCAGACGTTGGCATGTCCTTTGATATAGGTGAGCAGTTGATCGAACACGGCTGAGATCAATGGGCGTCCGCCGAAGTGTCCATGCAGCGTGATGTTGAGATAGCCCGCCGGTTCCTTTGCATACAGATAGTCGAAGGTATCTTTGTAGCATTGGAAGAAATCGCGCGGCGCGGCGCGCAGCACGCGGTTATCCGCGAAATCGCTATGCGGTAGCGCGACCATCGGTCCGTGCTTGGTGGTGATGCGGCAGGGCAGGTCGATATTGTTGTAGTCGCCATGCCAGAGATAGCCTTCGGCTGCGAGAAAGTCAGCGGTATGGGCGGTCGTTGCCAAGGTCGGACTGATCCAGCCACTTGGCCGTTCGCCCGTCACGCTCTTCAATACATCGGCACAGCGCTTGATCACCGCGCGTTCTTCATCGGGCGCCATGACAGACAGCACCTCATCTTGGTAATAGGCGTGCGCCGCGACTTCATGGCCGGACGCGACGATTTGCTTCGTGAGATCCGGATGAATCTCGGCGCTGCGCGCATTCATGCAGAAGGTTGAGGGGATCTTGTGCTCGTCCAGAATGCGCAGCAGCCGCCATGCACCAGCGCGTCCACCATATTGAGACCACGCGACGCCCGCACGATCGATGACGCCAGGCTTTGGCGTTGTTGTCATCGGCGAATAAGTCGGTGCCTTGCCCTCCGACCAATTTTCGACCACCACGGTGACCACCAACACCGTCCGTGCGTTGTCGGGCCAGATGCCTGCCGTCTCTCTATTTCCTGCCATGGGATGCCTCCGTTCGGTTCGGCAAGAGGATACCGCGCATGAGCAAACCGGCTCGCGAGAAGGGTCGCCCTGGTGGCCGCCCTTTTTGTTGATTCGTTCACGCCGGCCAAGCGAACCGGTTGGTGTGCGCCTCCGGAGGAGCAGGCCGCGGACAATAAACGCGTACAATACGTATTCCTTGCATTGTATGTAATCAATGCTTCTGCCACATCGAGGAACGCAGCGAGGACCCGCCCGCCATGAAAACCATTTCCGCCACCGAATTCGTGCGCCAGGCGCGCAAGGTCTTCGATCAGGTTTTGGGTGAACGTGAAACCGTGTCGGTCGAGCGCAATGGGCGAGCTGTCGTGCACGTGGTGCCCGCGAACCGAGAGATGACGGCGCGGGAGGCGTTCGGCGAAATCTACGGCATGCTTGACGAGCGGGCGGGCAAGGGCTGGATCAAGGATTCGCGAGCGCCGGCCAAAAATGGTGTGCGCGATCCATGGGCGTCCTGATCGACACCTGCGTTTGGGTATCGGTTGCCACGGCAAGGGTCACGCCCGAGGATATCGAACGCGTAACCCGCGCCGAGCCGGTGTTCATTTCGCCGGTGACGCTCGCCGAACTTAGGTACGGGGCGGAATTGGCTGCAGATCCGTCGATAAGGATGCAACGCTTGGCGGCGCTGGAACGCTTGAGGCGCCGACCGCTGCTTACCATCGGTGCTGCCACTGCCGACGTTTTCGGTCTCATCGCCGCTCAACTTAGGCAATCGGGAAAGATTCGTCAGCGCGTTCAGGATCTATGGCTGGCCAGTCAGGCGATCGAACACGGCTTTGCGCTTGCTACGGAAAATATACGCGACTTCGCGGATATTCCGGGGCTGCGCGTGCTGGCAGTGGCGAAAAAGGGGTAGGGTTCCGCAAAGCCCGTGGCGCCGAAATGATCGGCAGCACGCTATCGGGGTAGGATTCGCGCCGCTTTCCTGCGACCGCCTACTGCCACTGATTCACTGGGTCGTAGCGGAAGATGTTTTTGTAGACCGCAGCGGTGGTCGTACCGTATTTACGCAGATACACCCATTCGCGACGTAGGCGATCAAGCGGCGTGGTGAGCTTTTTGAAGGCAACTTCAGTTCGTGAATACGCCTGGATGCGCGTGGCACGGGGTTTGCGCACCGCTTCGTAACCTGCCAGCGCGCGTTCCGGATCGTCGCGATGTTCCGCCAGCCAACGCGCGATGATGTAACTGTCTTCAAACGCCATCGCCGCGCCTTGGCCGAAGGTCGCCAGCATCGCATGCGCTGCATCACCTAGCAAGGTTGCGCGCCCCTTGGTCCACTGCGCGGCGTGTTCGCCGGTGAACTGTCCCCATTTGTAGACCTTGGTTGCGTTGCGGAGTACTTCGCCGACGACAGAGCCCGCATCGGCGAATGCGGCCACCATTTCTTCCCGCGTGCTGGGCGTGGACCATCCCTCTTCGGTCCAATTGGGTTGCCGGCGTACCGCGACGATATTCACGAACGAGCGTTGCCGCACGTAATAGCTGATGACGAAGCCTTCACGGGTGGTGCCGGTCCAGTGGGTGACGTGACCATCATGAATGTTGGGTGGCAGCGCACTGGTTGGTACCAGGGTGCGCCAGCACATCGTTCCCACATAACGCGGGCCTTCACCACCGAACAAGGTCTTGCGCACCGCCGAGCGAATGCCGTCCGCCCCGATCACGACATCGGCCTCCGCCTGCGTGCCATCGGCGAACGACAGCCCGACTGATCGAGGCCGCAATTCCACGCCCACGCAGCGCTTGTTTACTTGGACGACGCCGGGCGGCAGCGATTCAGCGAGCAGGTTGTGCAAATCACCGCGATGGACCACATAGTAGCTCGCGCCATAACGGCCTACCGCTTCTTCAAGCGGCACGCGTTTCAAGAGGCGTCCGTCGCCCCAATCGCGCCAGGCAATCCCAGTGGGTTCATGGGATACCCCATGCAGCCGTTCTTGCAGGCCGAGCGCTTTGAAGACTTTCACTGCGTTCGGACCAATGTTGATGCCCGCGCCGAAGTCCGCGAGTTCCGGGGCTTGTTCGAACACCTGCACCTCGAAGCCTTGCAGGGTGAGTGCGCGTGCGGTGGCCAGACCGCCAAGGCCGGCGCCAATGATCGCAATGCGACGAGTGGTGATCATGGCTTGATCATAGCGCTACCGAGCATACCGCGAAACCGGCCGCGGCAATCCGAGGTTCTCGCGCAAGGTCGCCCCTTCATACTCTGTGCGAAAGAGTCCGCGCCGTCGCAATTCAGGTAGCAACTCATCGACGATGTCCTGCAAGCCGGCCGGAATAGTGAGCGGCATGATGTTGAAGCCATCGCAGGCCCCGCTTACGAACCATTCTTCCAAGGTATCGGCGATTTGCGGGGAGGTGCCACAGACGATGCGATGGGCGCGCGCACCGACGGTGCGTTCGATGATCTTGCGAATCGACAGGTTCTCTTTGCGCGCGAGCTCATAGACGACTTGTTGGCGGCCCTGTTGCCGATTGGTGGTGGGCGCATCCGGCAGCGGACCATCGAGATCGAACTTCGAGAGGTCGAGGTTGACGATCTCTGAGAGCACCGCGATGCCAAGCTCCGGATGAATGAGCGCCTGCAGCGCCTCGAATTTCTCGCGTGCTTCGCGTTCCGTGCGTCCAAGCACGGGCAAGACACCCGGCATGACCAGAATCCCCTCGCTACTTCGGCCGTATGCTGCCGCGCGCCGCTTCACGTCCGTGTAGAACGCTTGCGCGAGCTTCATATCCTGTTGCACGGTGAAGAGCACTTCGGCAGTCGCTGCAGCCAGATCACGGCCGTCTTCGGATTGACCCGCCTGCACGACGACCGGACGCGCCTGCTCCGATCGCATGACTGTCAAGGGGCCGCGCACTTTGAAATAGTGGCCCTTGTGATTCAGCGTATGCAGCTTGCTTGGATCAAAGTAGAGCCCGGATGCTTTGTCGCCAAGATAAGCGTCTTCATCCCAGCTATCCCACAGCCCGAACACGACTTCCGCAAATTCGCGCGCACGCACATAGCGCTCGGCATGCGGGACATGTTCGTCATAGCTGAAGTTGTACGCCTCTGAAGCCGCCGATGAGGTGACAAGGTTCCATCCAGCGCGTCCATTCGACAGTCGATCCATCGAGGCGAAGAAACGCGCGACATGAAACGGATCGTTGTAGGTGGTGCTCGAGGTGCAGACCAGGCCAATCCGCTTGGTGACGACCGCCAACGCCGAGAACAGCGTGATCGGTTCCAGTTTGACCGCGGCGGTGGTGCGCTTCCAGGCGTCGATATCATCGGGTCCGAACGTCGACTGCGAATCGGCGTTGAACACCATATCGAAGCGACCGTGTTCGGCGAGTTGGGTCGCTTTGGCGTAATGCGCAAAGCTCTGCGTGGCGCCCGCATGCACATCGGGGTCGCGCCATGCTGCAACATGATGCCCTTCGCCATGCATGAACAAGCCAAGGCGCATCATGCGTCGATTGTGCGGGCGGTGCGAAGATGGCGTCATGGCGGATTTACCAGGGATGACCGGCGCGGCGTATTGCGTGGCCGGGATATTATCCCGGTGCGAGTAATTGGATGGGACGAGGTCGCTTCGTCAGCGTCGCCCTAAAGAATTTGACCGCAACTGCGCGGGAGGAATGAGCAGGATGAGAACGTGTATCGCAGTATCCGGACTATTGTTGGGCCTCTCCGTTCAAGCGGCCGAAATTTCTGTTCTGTCCGGTGGCGCCATCGAACCGGGCCTCAAGGCAGCAGCAGCGGCGTTTCAAAAACAAAGCCCGCATAGCGTCAAGATCACGTTCAACACGACACCGCAGATCATCAAGCGGGTCAGTGCCGGCGAGACGTTTGATGTGGTCATTGCCCCACCCGGTGCGATGAAGGAATTCGCGACCGCCAACAAGGTGGAGAGTGGCGGTGTCAATGTCGGGCGCGTCGGCATGGGTGTGTTGGTCCGACCGGTCGCTCCGGTGCCGGATATCGCGAATGCGGAGGCGATCAAGCGCGTGGTGCTCGATGCGGAATCGATCGTGTTCAACCGTGCCTCGACCGGTCTGTACTTTGAAGGGCTGCTGAAGAAGATGGGCATCTATGAACAGATCGAAGCAAAGACCACGCGCTATGCCGATGGCGCCTCGGTGATGGAACACATCCTCAAAGGCAAGGGCACGGAAGTCGGGTTCGCTGCGATCACCGAGATCCTGCTCTACAAAGACAAGGGCATGAACTATGTGGGCCCGCTGCCGGCCGCAATTCAGAACTACACGGCGTACATCGCCGCGCCGATGCTTCCCGCTGCCAACCGGCACGCGGCTGAGTCACTGGTCAGCTTTCTCGGTGGACCGATCGGTAAGCCGTTGTTTGTCGGAGCTGGTATCGAATAGCAATATAAAAACGAGGGGACAAAATGAAAGTCGATCTGATCAGTAGACAGCACCGCGTCATTCCCGTGGAGACGGGAATCCAGGCCGGAATTGAATCTTCTGGATACCTGCCAACGCAGGTATGACGCTGTCCGAAGTATCTATTCCATCTTCACGCCAAGCTTGCCGACGAGTTGCTTCCACTTCGCGGCGTCCTCAGTGATGAGCGCGCCGTATTGTTCGGGCGTGGTTGGATGGGGTTCCAGCCCCATCTTGTTAAGCGTTTCGATCATTTCAGAGGTGCTAAGCGCTTTCACGACTTCGCCATTGAGGCGACGCACGATGTCGATTGGCGTTCCGGCCGGCGCGAGCAGTCCAAAGTAGGAGGCGAATTCGTAGCCCGGCAGACCCGCCTCGGCGGTGGTGGGCACGTCGGGTAGGCGTTGCAGCCGCGTGCGATGCCCGACCGCTAAGGCCTTGAGTTTGCCGCTACGGACATGTTCGGTGTAGGTGACGATGGTGTCGATCATCACATCGAGCCGGCCGGCAAACATGTCCACTTGAATCTGACTGGTGCCCTTATACGGAACGTGAAACAGCTCGACGCCTGCTGCTGCATTGAAGGCTTCTCCGGCCACATGGAGAAAATGTCCGATACCACTTGACCCGTAAGTGAGCTTGCCGGGGCGCGCCTTGGCGTACTGGATGAATTCCTGCAGGGAATTTACCGGCATCGTACTGCCCACCAACACGACGACCGGTGCACCGGCTAACGCGCTGATCGGGGTGAATGATTTCACCGGATCATAGGGAATCTTCGGCTGCAAGGCCGGTTGACTTGCGAGCGCACCGGTCGTGCCAAAGAAAATCGTATAGCCATCAGCAGGCGATCGCGAGGCCGCTTCCGCGCCGATCACACCGCCCGCGCCGCCGCGATTCTCCACATAGAACTGCTGGCCGAACACTTCGGTGAGGCGCTGCGCCATCAGGCGACCGAGCGTGTCGGTATTGCCGCCCGCCGGGAAGGGAACGATAAGCTTGACGGGTTTGACTGGATAACTCTGTGCCCAGGCGCATGGCCATGCGATAACGGCGGCGATCGCTACGGCGGCTAGTTTGATCATGTGAGGCTCCTATTCCCGAGGATTGGTCAGCGATCGGCATTTGCCAAGGCACGATAATATGCTGTCTACCCATTACCCACGACAGGCGGATTTCCATCGCTACCAAACCCCAACCCGATAGCCGCAAGGCTCAGATCGATGCGTTGCTCCTCAAGCTGCCCGGTGTGAGCGCGAAGAAGGTCAATGGCCTCGATGCCTACTATGTGAGCGACAAGATGTTCGCCTGCATCAACGGCAATGGCATTGGTCTTAGATTGCCCGCCGCCATGGCGACCGAACTGCATTTCTCGCGCGCCAATGTCGGCCCGTTTCAGCCTTCAGGCCTAGCCGCCTCGCGGGAATGGATCCAGATCGATCGCGCGGATGCCACCGAATATGTGCAAGACCTTGAACTCTTCGAGACCTCGCGCGAGTTCGTGAAGACCGGGCGCGCAAGATAAGGAGAAGGGCACTGGCCGTGCGCTAACGGCACAGGTCGGGTATGGTGCGCACACAATCTGCGCTCAACGAGGAGGAGACATGCATCGCTCGTTTATGGTCAAGCTGCTCGCGGCGCTATTGCTGGCCGCACCGATCGCTCCTGGTGTCGCAGAAACCTTTCCTGCGCGGCCGATACAAATCATCGTCCCACTCACCGCAGGCTCCGTGCTCGATTTGCTTGCACGCGCGATGGCCGAAGCCATGGGTCAGGCGACATCGCAATCGATCATGGTGCTCAATCGCGAAGGCGCGGGCGGCAGCATCGGTGCCACGCTGGTGTCGCGAGCGAAACCCGATGGCTACACCATCGCGTTCGGTGGCGACAGCGCGGTCACGGTGCAACCGCATGTCACGAAGGATCTCGGTTATTCGATCGATTCGTTCGACTACATTTGTCAGACCAACATCTCACCGATCGTGATCGCGGTGGGCCCCAATTCGCCGTTCCAGACCTTCGCAGAATTCGTTGCCGCCGCGCGGAAGACTGCGCGCCCGCTTACTTACGGCACCACCGGCAACGCGCAGATTACGCACCTTGTCGGCGAAAGCATGGTCGTCGAAGGCGGATTGAAGCTCGCGCATGTGCCCTTCCGCAGCGTGGCCGACATGAACGTGCAGACGATCAATGGCTCAGTGGATTTCACGATTACGCTGCCGAACATCCTCACGCTCGGGCGTGGCGTGCGCGGATTAGCGTTAGCTTCCGACGAACCGATGGAAGCGCTGCCCACCGTGCCGTTGCTTGGCACGCAAGGCTTCAAGCGTTCCGTGATGTACAGCGTACACATGATGTATGCGCCGCGCGGCTTACCGCCGGAGACGCTCGGTTGGCTGCGCAAAGCATGCGGGGAGGCAGCCAAATCGAACGCTTTTCGGACCATGACCGGACGCACGTTCACCATTCCAAGGCATATCGATGGCGCTGAATTCGCAGCGATCGTTCGCAGGGACGCCCACGACCGGGGCGAACTGATCCGCAGCATCGGGTTGCGGGCCGAGTAGCTGGCACCCGCGTATCATCCCTGCAGCTTATTTTCTGGAGTCCGCGCCATGGCCGCCGAGCCAATCGTATTAAGCGTTTTTACCGATTATGTTTGACCCTGGTGTTATCTCAGTACCGTGCGTATTGAAAAGCTGCGCCAGAACTACGAGATCGACGTTCAGCTCGTCCACTTTCCGCTGCATCCGGAAACGCCTGCCGAAGGCATGACGCTCGAAGCGCTCTTCGCCGGGCGCGCAGATCCCGCCACGCGTAAGGCGCGTCAGGAGCGCATGACGGCTCTGATGAAAGAAGAGGGATTGCCATACGGCGATCGCACGCACACCTATAACAGCCGTCTCGCGCAAGAGCTTGGCAAATGGGCCGACACGCAGCCAGGCGGCGAAGCGATCCACGACGCGCTCTACAAAGCCTACTTCGTCGGCAAGCGCAATATCGGCGATATCGAAGTGCTGGTCGACATCGCGCAAGCGGTCGGACTGTCGGCCGAAGCAGCGCGCAAGGTGCTCGTCGAGCGGACCTTCAAAGCAGCGATCGATGCCGACTGGGCCAATTCAAGAAAAGTCGGCGTCACGGGTGTGCCGACGTTCGCAGCAGGCGGCTACGGCGTAGTCGGCGCGCAACCGTACGAGGCGCTGGAAGAGTTGATGGTGGCGGTGGGGGCGAAGAAGCGTAGTGGGGCGGGCGGGGGTTAGGCCCAATCCCCCGCCACGCTTCGCTCAGGCACCCCATTTGACTAGGGGGCGAAGCCCCGCGAGTGGCGCTTAAGTAGGCGCCGCTCGGATCAATCTGGCATAGGCGGGCGGCAATCGGCGGTGCTAAATTGATCGTCCCATTCGGAGGCCATCTGCGATGGACTGGAAACCGCACATCACTACCGATCCGCATGTCATGCATGGGGCTGTGTGTTTTCGCGGCACTCGAATTTCGGTGTCAGTGGTGCTCGACAACCTTGCCGCTGGCGAAACACCGGAACGTATTCTCGATCAGTATCCCTCGCTTCGGCCGGAGCATTTTCCAGCGGCAATCGGTTATGCCGCTGATCTCGCGCGAGAGAGTGAAAGAGCAAGGCCTAAACCTAGCGGCTTCTAACGGTTCGTGGCACGGCAGAACGATCGCGGCGTCAGGCCTCAATGGTGTTCGTTTAAGGAAAGCCGTCGCCCCCGCGAAGGCGGGGGCCCAGATCGGTTTTACAGAATTCTCTGGATTTTCGCCGTCGCGGGACGGGCAAGCTCTTTAAGCGAACAGTATTGCGTCAGGCCTTGTCTTTTGCCTTTGCGCGTGTATGGAAACGAAGCCCTTTGACCACATAGCCCACCTATTCGAGGGCCGGCCACACCTCCCGCGTCAACCGCTCCATCGTCGCGCAGCATTGCGCATGCGTGAGCGCTCCAAACCTGCAAATGAAGATCGCCTCCGTGAATCCAAGCGCGGCGTAGCGCGCTAAACGTTCGACGGCTTGCGCCGGTGTGCAGATCAAGGTGCGCTTGCGAAAGACCGTGCGAAGGTCGCCGTCTTCGGCGAGCGCTTGGAGGAGCGACTCGTCGCCTGCATAGTTTCGGTCCCATTCCTGGTGTTGCTGCACTTTTCTTAGCGCGCCCACATGCTCTTGCAGCGGCCCGCGGGCTGCTGCGATCGCCGCGTCTTCGGTGTCGTCGAGGTAGGTCATGAAGGCAACGGTGCTCTGTCGTCGCTCTGGGCTATGTCCTGCCTTGTCGAACGCGAGCTTGTAGGTGTCGTGTTTTTCCACCAGCGCTTCGAAGCTCATCGGGTATTGATTCATCATTAGACGAAATCCGCCGGTACCGATCCGCTCGAAGCTCGCCAAGTCATTGGATGCGGCGACCCAGATCGGAATCTCGCGCTGGTAGGTACGGGGCCAAGGTTCGATGCGCGCGAATTGATAGAAGCGCCCGTTATGCGCAAACGGTTCGCCTTGCCAAAACCGCTGAATAATCGAAATGCTTTCAGTTAGGCGCTCGACCGTGTCATCCCGCCTCACACCAAACGCTTCGAACTCATGCGGAACAAAGCCTCGCGAGATCCCTAAGTCAAAGCGACCGCCTGACAGGTGATCGACCATCGCATAGTCTTCGGCAACTTGTAGGGGATGACGAAGCGGCAACAACGACACTGCGGTGCCCAATCGGATTCGTTTGGTTTCGCGCGCCCACGCCGCGAGGATGATCGCGGGATTGGGCACTGCGCCGCCGTAATAGTGGAAATGATGCTCGGTCGTCATGGCACGGGCCCAGCCAAGGCGATCGGCCAGGCGCACCGATTCGGTCAACTCTTCGAAGAATGTATGCAGACTCGCGGCGAATCCGTCTCGATAGGTCGGCAGGTGAAACAGGGAGAAGTCCATGGGCGATCCGGTTGGAAGGGCGGCGATTGCTATTGGGCGGTATATTGGGCTTGATCGCGATATCGGAGATTGAATTCATGCGAACGTTGCTATGCGCCTTGCTACTGATCGTCACGCCAATTGCCGCACAGGCCCAATCGTATCCGGTGCGGCCGGTCCGCATCATTGTTCCGTTCCTGCCGGGCGGTGCGGTGGACATGATTGCCCGAGTGCTCGCGCAGCGCTTGACCGAGCAGTTGGGGCAGCAGGTGATCGTCGAGAATCGCGCCGGGGCCAGTGGTGCAATCGGCAGCGATGCGGTCGCCAAGGCGGCTCCCGATGGCTATACGCTCCTCGTGCAGTCATCGACGCTGCTCATCAATCCGCTGGTCGTGAAGACCTCGCCCTATGAGGTGCAACGCGACTTCACGCCGATTACGCATCTTGGATTGGTGCCGATGATCTTCGTTGCGCCGTTGAATCTTCCAGTGGCGAATATGGCTGAATTTGTCGCGCTGGCGCGCGCGAGGCCGAAGTCTCTGTCGTTTGGCGCCGCATCACTTGGCTCGCCCGGACATATCGCCATGGAAGCGATTCGATTCGAAGCAAAGCTCGAAATGCAGGTCGTGCCGTACAAGGGTACGGCCGGCGTAATGAATGATCTGCTCGGTGGACACGTCTCCGCAACGATCGACGGTCTGCCCGCCTATTTGCCCCATGTGCGATCGGGAAAGCTCAAGGCGCTGGCGGTGACGACGCCGCAGCGCGTCGCGACCTTGAAAGACGTACCGACTGTGGCGGAGTCGGGTATCGCAGGCTTCGATATGGTGTCGTGGTACGGTGTGTGGGGTCCGGCGAAGATGCCAGCCGATCTGTTGCGTCACCTTGGTGCCGAAACGGCCAAAGCGATTCGCTCGCCGCAGGCCATGGAGCGCCTTGGCGAGCAGGGGTTTGAGCCGACGGGCACCACACCTGATCATTTCGCAACCTATGTTGCGGCGGAGATTGCCAAGTACACACGCCTGGTGAAGGATGCCAAGATCGCGGTGGATGGGAATTGAAAGACAACCAGGAGCCTCAGATGCGTTTTCTCCGATTCATTGCGTTTGCCGCGTTGATCAGTTCGGCCCTAGTTGGGAGCATGCAGGCAATTGCTCAAGAGTATCCGAGCAAACCGGTGCGCATCATCGTGCCCTACGCCACCGGCGGGGTCACCGACAATAGCGTGCGGGCCATCGCTGAAAAACTCAGCGTGCGTCTTGGCCAACAGGTGATCGTCGATAATCGTCCCGGTGCGGGAGGCAATCTCGGCACCCAGCTTGCCGCGCAAGCAGCGCCGGACGGCTACACGCTACTGCTTGGTTTCGATGGCAATTTCTGCGTGAGCCCGCATACGTATAAGAGCCTGCCGTTCGATCCAATACGCGACTTCGCGCCGGTCACCAAACTGGGTGATGCGACGATCGTGTTGGTCGCGCATCCGAGTTTGCCGGCCAATACGCTGCCAGAACTGATCGCGCTCTCCAAGAAGAAGCCCGGCAGCTTGTCGTTCGGCAGCGCCGGGACCGGTCAGACCTCGCATGTCGTGGGTGAGTTGCTGAATTTCGAATCGGGCATCGACATGCTGCATATCCCGTACAAGGGTGGGGCGCCGGCGCTCGCCGATCTGATCGGTGGACAGATTCCGTTGGTCATGTCGTTCATTGCGGGGGCCGCGCCATTCGTCAAGCAGGGTCGTGCCAAGGCGATTGGGGTGGCCTCGGCGAAGCGTGATCCGGCGATGCCCGATGTGCCGACGTTTCTTGAGATGGGCTCGAAAGTGGAAGCAACCTCCTGGGTCGGCATCCTTGCGCCGGCGAAAACACCACGACCGATTCTCGATCGATTGCAGCGTGAGATTGCCTTGGTGCTGCAAGAGCCCGATGTGCGCACGCGCTACGCTGCGCTGGGCATGAATCCGATCGGCAATTCGCCGGACGAATTCGGCGCCCAAATCCGCGCCGACTTCGCAAAGTGGGAACCCGTCGTGAAGCGGGCGAAGATCACCGCGGATTAGCCGTAGCCTAATGCAGACCTTCTCCTCATAGGGGTAGCGATGACGAAATGCTTTTTTCTCGCGCTGGCCGTAGCGATAGCGACCTCGAGCCAGGCGCAGGTTGCATCGCAGCCGTATCCGTCCAAGCCGTTCCGCTTCATCGTGCCGTTCTCCGCAGGCTCGGCCACCGACACCGCTTCGCGCTATATCGGGCAAAAGCTTACCGAAGCAACCGGGCAGGCAGTCGTTGTCGATAATCGGCCGGGCGGCAACGGTATTATCGGTGTCATGGCCGCCAAGACTGCACCGTCAGATGGTTACACGGTGCTGATGTCCGCGATCACGACGCATGCCGGGAACCCCGGCCTTATCAAGAATCTTCCGTATGACGCGGTCAAGGATTTCACTCCACTTACCGGCTTGATTCGCGGGGCGTTGGTGATGGTGGTGAATCCGGCATTACCTTTTAGGTCGGTGGCCGATGTCGTCGCGGCCGCGAAGAAGGAGCCCGGCAAGTACACGTTCGCGAGCGGAAATTTCTCTACGCGTGGCGGCGCTGAACTATTCAAGATGCTCGCGGGCATTGATCTCGTGCATGTCCCCTATAAAGGCGTGCCGCCTGCGCTGACCGATATTGTGGCTGGGCGCGTCGACATGGCGTTTCCCGATATGGTGGTCGCGATGCCGCTGGTGCGATCGGGCCGATTGCGTGCGCTCGGCGTCTCGTCAGCAAATCGATCGGCGATCGCGCCGGAATTGCCGACGATTGCTGAAGCAGGCATTGCCGGTTACGCCGTAACGGGCTGGGTGGCGGCATGGTTACCGGCAGGCGTTCCGGCCGATGTGCTCACGCGTTTGAACAAGTATTTCGTCGATGTCATGACAAGCAAGGAAACCCGCGAATACTTTGCGCGGGACGGTTGGGAGACCTTCGCGGGTCCGCCAGAGACGCTGGCCGAATGGCAGCGCACCGAGACCGAGAAATGGGCGCGGATTATCGAAGTCGGAAAGATTCAAGCGGAGTGATCAGCGTCAAGCACGCGGCGTGTGGGGGAACCGATTAATGCGAAGGCCAATGGAGGCGTTTGGATCGACGGGCGCTGTGCTGTGTGCAATTGCGATTGCGTTGACCGCGAACATCGCCAGCGCGCAGCAAAAGCCGGTCCGCGTTTTGGTCGGGCTCGCGCCAGGTGGTGCCGCCGAACTGGTTGCTCGTCTCTACACCGAAAAGCTTCGCGAGGTGTTCAAGCAGCCGTTTATCGTTGAGAATCGCGTTGGGGCAAGCGGGCTCATTGCCATGGATGCATTGCGTGCAGCGCCGGCCGATGGTTCGGTTTTGTTGTTCGCACCCAATGGCGGCATCACGCTGATCTCCCAGACGTTCAAGAATCCACGGTTTGATCCATTCAAGGATGTCGTGCCGATTGCGATGGTCGGCATCGTGGAAGTTGTGCTGGTGGTGAACGCGGCCACCAAGGCGCATTCGATTGCTGAGCTGGTTGCCGCGGCAAAAAGTGATGAGCGGGTTCGCAACTTCGGTTCGGCACCCGGGACGATTCCCCATCTTTCGGCCGCGTTGTTCGCCGACGCGGCAGGCCTTGACCTCGTGCATATTCCGTACAAAGGGGCCGGCCAAGTGATTGTCGATGTGTTGGGTGGGGTGCTGCCGGCGTCGGTCGTCACGGCCGGGGAAGGTGTGCAGCATCAGAAATCAGGGAAGGTACGAATTCTCGCGAGCTTTGGGGCCAAGCGTTCACCATTGATACCTGATGTACCGACCATGAGGGAGGTTGGTTATCCGGTGCAGACGGGAGGTTGGTTCGGCTTCTACGCGCCGGCCGGCACACCTGCAGATGTGGTGGAGCGCATTGGCCGAGCGTTGGTGGTGGCGAGCGGTGCCGCGGACGTGCGCGAACGGCTTACGCAATCAGGAATCGAGCCCGTTGGCAAAATGGGCGCTGAGGTTGCGGAAGTCATGCGGACCGATTATGCGAACTGGGGCCGCGCGATGCGCCTCGTTAAGCTGCAGCCGCAAGACTGAATGGGAAGATCCGCGGGTCGGTGACATCAACACATTATTAAACGGGCTCGAACCCGCTCTTTTTCAACACCGCGATGGCAGTTGCGGATCGCAAGAAATTGACGAATGGCTGCGCAAGATCGCCTCGCTGCGTCTGCGCGAACAGGTGCGTGCCATAGATGATGGGTTCTTGGAGTTCGTCCGGTAGGCGTCCAACGATCGTAATGCCTGGTACCGGTAAGAGCGCGCTGATCTGCTGAATGCCGATATCGGCTGCCCCACGCGCCACCACCGAACCGATCATCTCGCCTGGTTGGGGTGCGACAAACTTCGCGCGGATGGCATCGGCAATGCCGAGCTCGCCCAACACTTTGACGAACATCATGCCGCTCGCCCCTTCACTGAACGACACACCGCGCGCAGCAAGCAGTGCGCGCTTTAGCGCTGCGGGCGTACTGATGTCAGGTGGCGGTGTTCCCGCACGAACTGCGAGTCCCGTTGTTGAGCGAGCAAACGGAATGCGACTGCCAGGAAGAAGAACGCCCTCTTCAAACAGCGGATTCACATACTCCTCCGGGCCGATAAAGACATCGCCGCGCGTACCCGCACGAATTTGTTTGATCAGGGTCGGTGCGGGGGTGTAGGTGATGTCGACCTTGCTCCGGCTCTCATCTTCAAAGCGCGGGACGAGATCCTTCAGCGCTTCCTTTGCTGAGATGGTGCTGTAGATGACTAGGGTCATGCGGACGCTTTCTGCTGTGGGATCAATACAGTTTCCGTCAAAACGACCGGCCACCGTGGATATAGGCGCGCGTCTCACCAGGGGTGTCCAGGCCCCAGGCAACCCCTACACGCAAGCGGATGCCAAACAGGTAGCCAAGACGTAACTCGCCAAGGAGTTCGACGCCGGCGGCCCGAAACCATTGTTCCGGACCACCGCCACTTGTCCAGGTACCGCCGCCCTCGTAGAAGAGCACTC
>CAMDRJ010000046.1 GCA_945906755.1 Klebsiella pneumoniae
TGAACGCCTGGATTTTCGCATAAGCCTGAGTGCGACAGGACCTCGAATGCCAGCGTTTGCAGACTATCCCCCACCAAAAGCGCGGTTGCCTCATCGAATTCGACATGAACGGTCGGTTTGCCCCGCCGCAAGACATCGTTATCCATGCAAGGCATGTCGTCATGGACCAGCGAATACGCATGGATAAATTCGAGCGCGCACGACACCGCATCCAGGCGCTCCGGAGGAGCGTTCACCACTTCGCCGGCGGCAAAAGCAAGGAGCGGTCGCACCCGCTTGCCGCCTTCGAGCACGGCGTAACGCATGGCATGGTGCAACCGTGCAGGCACGCGATCCGCCGCAGGCATCCCACGCGACAGTGCCGCCTCGACGCGCGTTTGGATGGTCCCCATCCAGGACGCCAGATCACTTGGCAGGGTCGTCGTCACCGGCATCGTCAACGGCGAGTGTCTTCAACAGCTCGCCCTCGAGAATCTTGACCTCGGCGTCGGCACGGGCAAGCGTCTCACTACAGTATTTGGCGAGCGCCAAACCACGCCGATGCGAGGCGAGCGCCTGCTCCAGGGGCAATTCACCCGACTCCAAGCGCCCGACAAGCTGTTCCAGCTCATCAAGTGCGGCTTCGAAGCTTGCAGGCGCCTCGTCGGTACCGGCCTTTGCTGCAGACTTGGCCATGCCTAGGTCATGAGTTGCACACGATGGTGCGAGATGGGAAAGTTCCAACCCAATTTGGGCCTAAACCGAATTTGGGCCTAAACCGTATGCGGCTTCATCCAAACCGGGCTCGAACACGAAGAGGACACAAGCCTGAACGATAGCCGAGGGGCCGGTACGGGTCAATCATGGCTTGACGCGGGTCAACAGAACAGCCTACAAGACGTTGTACTCACTCGTTCCTGGGATCCTTTTTGCATTGATGCGGGTGACGCGGCCCTTTGGCGCGCCAGGGCCCGGTCGCGTTTATTTTGTCATGGCATGGTTCCATCTTGAAATCATCGACCCTGAACACAGGGTCCGGGGTAGAATCGCCGCGGTTTTTGTAACCACGAACGTCGTATCAAGGAGGTGGGGAAGGTAATGTCCGATATGCCACTTAACGCAGCGCAGCTTGGCCGCAGCTCGCCTCAGCTCCCCGTCTCGTGGTACTCGGATGAGCATATCTTCGCCCTAGAGCAGCAGCACTTGCTCGCCAAGGGTCCGGGTTATGTGGGCCACGAACTCATGGTGCCGGAGTTGGGCGACTACTACACGCTGCCCTGGACCGATCACGCCAAGATGCTCGTCCGCAATGCGCGGGGCGTTGAACTCATCTCGAACGTCTGTCGCCACCGCCAAGCCATCATGCTGCAAGGCAAGGGCAACGCCGAGAACATCGTTTGCCCGGTGCATCGCTGGACCTACGATCTGGAAGGCAAGCTGCTTGGCGCGCCCCATTTCCCGGAAAATCCGTGCGTATCGCTTCGCAAGACGCCGTTGCAGAACTGGGGTGGGCTGCTATTCAATGGCGATCGTGATGTCGCCCGCGATCTCGCGCACCTTGGCTGTGCAGCCGATTTCGACTGGACCGGTTTTCGCCTCGATCATGTCGAGGTGTTCGAGTTCAACCAGAATTGGAAGACCTTTCTCGAAGTGTATTTGGAGGATTACCACGTCGAGCCTTATCACCCGGGCTTGAGTGGTTTTGTCACCTGCGACGACTTGTCGTGGGAATTCAATGACGCGTACTCCGCGCAGATCGTCGGCGTGAATAACGGGCTCAAAGCGCCGGGTTCGCCGAAATACAAGCGCTGGCATGACGCGGTCAACAAATTTCGCGGCGGCAAAGCACCCGACAAAGGTGCGATCTGGATGCTCTACTATCCCAATCTGATGCTGGAGTGGTATCCGCATGTGTTGATCGTGAGCCAGCTCATTCCGCGCTCGCCGACGCACACGACCAACGTGGTCGAGTTCTATTATCCGGAAGAGATCGTCCTCTTCGAACGCGAGTTCATCGATGCGGCACGGGCCGCCTATATGGAAACCGCCGACGAAGACGATGACATCGCCAAGCTCATGGACCGTGGCCGTCGCGCGCTGCACCTGGCCGGTGAAACCGATGCCGGTCCGTACCAATCGCCGCTCGAAGATGGCATGGTGCATTTCCACGAGTACATTCGCCGGGCGCTTGGTCCACACCTTTAGGTTCCACACCTTTAAGTTCCACACCTTTAGGGCCCACACCTGTAGCACGCGGCGGGCAGTCGATGGAGTTAATCGGCGGATATCGTCGCGACGGCATGCGAGGAACATGACATGGCATTTTCTACGCTCGTAGGCATCACCGAACTGCTCAAGCATCTCGACGACCCGTCGTGGCTGGTGTTTGACTGCACCTACGACCTTATGAATCCGACCGCGGGGACCACTGCCTATGCGAGCGGGCATATTCCGGGCGCGGTGTTTCTATCGGTCGATGAGGACCTGGCCGCGCCAAAGACTGGCGCCAATGGCCGCCATCCGTTGCCAAGCGCCACCACCTTTGCCGCGCGCCTTGGCCGCGCCGGCTTCGATGGCAAACAACAGGTCGTCGCCTACGATGCGCAAGGTGGCATGCCGTCCAGTCGACTCTGGTGGATGCTGCGCTGGCTCGGCCATGATGCGGTCGCCGTGCTCGATGGCGGCTTCGGCGCATGGTCGCGCGCGGGGTTGCCGACCAGTCAGGCCGTTCCACAACGCGCGCAGCAGATGTTCACGCCGCGCCTCCGCGATCATGTGATGGTCAGCGCCGAGCAACTCATGCAGGACCGTGGCAAAACGATGTTCCAAGTGGTCGATGCACGTGCGGCCGATCGATATCGCGGTGAAAACGAAATCGTCGATCCGGTGGCCGGACACATCCCAGGTGCCCTCAATCGCTTTTGGGGCCTCAACCTAGGACCAGACGGTCAATTCAAATCGAGCAGCGCGCTAGCGGCCGAATTCAAAGCCCTCCTTGGCAACCAGCTTGCAAGCACAGTCGTCAATAGCTGCGGCTCGGGGGTATCGGCCTGTCACAACCTGCTTGCGATGGAGATTGCGGGCCTCACTGGCGCGCGGCTTTATCCAGGGTCATGGAGCGAATGGATCGTGAACAAAGACCGCCCGATCGCGACCGGCCCGCAACCGTGAGCGGCGGGCGCCATGCTCGCTGATGCGATACTGATTCTCCATGTAGCGATTGCAGTATTCATCACGATCGGACTGCCGGCCGTTTGGATCGGCTGGGCGCTTGGCTGGCAATGGGTGCGCAATCCGTGGTTTCGCTATGGACATCTCGCGTCGATCGTCATCGTCGCCGCTGAAGCGGTGGCCGGCATCACCTGCCCGCTCACGATCCTGGAGGACGCTTTGCGCGGCTTGCACGAACCACGTTCATTCATCGGACGATGGATGGCGCGCATTTTGTTTTATGAAGCGCCGAACTGGGTCTTCACCGTCATTTACGTTGGCTTTGCCGCCGCGACCCTGATCACCTTGTTCGCGATACGGCCGCGACCTTGGTCCCGCGCTATGATCCGGCCTTAAACACACCGATCGATCCATGCGCCTTCTTCTCATCCACGACGCCGACGAAATGCGCTCCCATATCGCACAGCAAATCGTCGTGGGCATCCCGGAGGTCGAGCTGACCTTCTGGGATCCATCTCGGCAAGAGATGCCCTCGGTGGACGATTGCCAAGCGTTTGATGTGCTGATGCTGGACGAACATCCCGGCGATGGCGATGGCATCGACTACCTCACCGCCTGGCAGCGATCCGGCGCAGGCATGCCACCGACGCTGTTCATGGTCAGCGCGGATGCGACCGCGCGCACCGATGCGGCGCGCAATGCCGGTGCGGCCGGATGCGTCATTAAGTTAGCGATCTCCCCGGCCAGCGTCGCCAGTACCTTGCACGGTTTTGCGCATCGCATCCGCCCAATGCATGCCAGCACGAGCGATACCGTTGCCAATTCAGACGGTATGCGGGCAGCAGTCGTAGCGACGCCGTCACTCGGCATTGCCGGTTATCGGGTGCTACGACCAATCGGCTCGGCAAGCCGCTCAGGTATCTATCTTGCACAACGCGAGGTAGACGGGCTCGCCGTCGTCATCAAGATTTTGGCACCAGCGCTCCGTCAAGACCCGACGTTTCGCGCACGTTTCATCGAAGAGACCCGCAAGCTAAAGCGCCTGGTCCACGACCACATCGTCCTCATCCATAATGAAGCGCTCAATGAACACCAGGGCTACCTCATCATGGAGCACTGTTCGGGCGGCGATCTCGCCACGCAGATCGGGGCAAACGGCTTGGCACCCGAAGTCGCCATGCTCTTATTTGCCCAAATCGCGCGCGGACTTGAAGCAGCGCATGGTGCAGGCGTGATTCATCGCAATCTCAAACCGCAAAATATTCTGTTCCGCAATGCGCTGCATGTTGCTCTCGCGGATTTCGGCCTCACTC
Source organism: Klebsiella pneumoniae (assembly GCA_945906755.1). Lineage (GTDB taxonomy): Bacteria > Pseudomonadota > Gammaproteobacteria > Burkholderiales > SG8-39 > SHXR01. The sequence continues at coordinate 4,464 of CAMDRJ010000046.1, forward strand.
GCGAATTGGCGAGCGACGCCGCTGCGACACCTTTCTATATGAGTCCGGAACAATGCGTGGGCGCGCAACACGACGTGCGCGGCGATCTCTACAGTCTTGGCGCCGTGTTATTCCATATGCTCACCGGGCGGCCGCCCTTTGTGGCAGACAATCCGGACGATCTTGCATTTCAACATGTTCATGCGGCGCTACCGCGACTGCCGGCACCGCTTGTCGACTATCAACCCCTCATGAATCGACTCCTTGCCAAACGGCCGGAACATCGTCCACGCAGCGCCACCGCCCTACTCACCGAACTCAAACAGTAATGAAGCAATATCTCCACTTGATGCGCCATGTGCTGGAACACGGCCATCGCAAGACCGATCGCACCGGCACCGGCACGCTCTCAACGTTTGGCTGGCAAATGCGCTTCGATCTCGCGGCGGGCTTTCCGCTTGTCACGACCAAGAAGGTGCATCTCAAATCGATCATCCATGAGTTGCTGTGGTTTCTGGCCGGCGATACGAATGTTGCTTACCTGCAACGCAACGGCGTCACCATTTGGAACGAATGGGCGGATGCGAACGGCGAACTCGGCCCGGTGTACGGCTCGCAATGGCGCAATTGGCCCACACCGGATGGCGGGCAGATCGACCAGATCCGCGATGTCGTCAATTCGATTACCAAGAACCCCGATTCCCGCCGCCATATCGTGACGGCATGGAATCCGGCCGATATCCCGAAAATGAAACTGCCGCCCTGCCATGCGCTGTTCCAGTTCTATGTGGCGGACGGCAAGCTCTCGTGTCAGCTCTATCAGCGCAGCGCCGATATTTTTCTTGGCGTGCCGTTCAACATCGCTTCCTACGCATTGCTCATGATGATGGTCGCGCAGGTGACCAAGCTTACGCCCGGCGAATTCGTCCACACGCTGGGCGATGCGCATCTTTATCTCAACCATCTCGATCAGGCGCGCGAGCAACTGTCGCGCACGCCACGACCGCTCCCGGTGATGCGCTTGAACCCGCAGGTGACCGACATCTTCGGCTTCAAATACGACGATTTCACGATCGAAGGCTACGATCCACATCCGCTGATCAAGGCGCCCATCGCCGTCTAGCGGAACGAATCACTTATCATCGCGGCTCGACTCCATTCGCTCAAAGGCACGACCCGGTGAGAACGATCCCTATTGCGCTGTTGACCATCGCCTATGCGTTGTCATTGGCGGGCCAAGCCAGCGCGCAGGCTTGGCCGTCCCGGCCGATCAAGATCATCGCGCCGTTTTCGCCCGGCGGCACGGCCGACACGCTCGGGCGCTTGGTCGCGCTGCGGCTCTCTGAATCGCTGAAACAGTCGGTGATCGTCGAGAACCGCACCGGCGCGGGTGGCTTTATCGGCTCCGATCTCGTCGCCAAGGCTGCACCCGATGGCTACACGCTGGTGGTCTCCGGCATTGCCTCGCATGTGCTCGCGCCCGCGGTCGCCAAGGCACCGTTCGACCCGATGCGCGACTTCACGCATATTGCGTTGTTTGGCGGACCGCCCACCGCATTCATCGTCAATCCGAACGTCCCGGTCAAGAACCTTGCTGAATTCATCGCGCTGGCCCGCGCGAAGCCCGGCACGCTCTCCTACGGATCACCTGGCAATGGCACCCACGGACATCTGGTCGCCGAACTGCTCAAACTCACCACACGTATCGACATCACCCATGTCCCCTACAAGGGGGCGTCGATGGCACTCGCCGACATCATCGCGGGCCATGTTTCGGCCGGCGCCTTCACGCTCACCACCGCCGGTGCGCAGGTGCGTGGCGGCAAGGCGCGCGGCCTTGCCTCGACCGGTGATAAACGGCTCGCCGACTATCCGGATCTCCCGACATTTGCCGAGCTAGGCTATCCCGCGCTCACCGCGATCACCTGGTTTTCATTATCGGGCCCGGCCGGGTTGCCCGCAGATATCGTGACTCTGCTGAACGCCGAAGTCCGCAAGGCCCTGGTGCATCCGGAAACCCGCGAGAAAACCAAGATAGAAGGCATCGAACCCAACGATCTGGACGCCCGGCAATTCACCGCTTTTGTCCGTGCAGAGATCGATCGATGGCTGCCGGTCGTCAAGGCAGCCAACGTCAAAGGCGACTAATCAGGAAGAGCAAAGCGCAATGGCAAAACTCAAACTCACCTTCTCCTGCTGGAATTACGATCGCACGCGCGCACTCGTCGATGGTTCGGTGCAGACTGATGGCATCGAACTCAACTGTCTGTCGCTGCCGGTCGAAGAAACATTTTTTCGCATGCTCCGTTACCAGGAGTTCGACGTCGCCGAGATGTCGTTATCGTCCTATACGGTATCGCTGCAGCGCGAAAAACCAGCCTTCATCGCGATTCCGGTGTTTCCGTCGCGGTTCTTTCGGCATTCATCGATTTACGTATCGACGAAAAGCGGCATTCGCGAACCGAAGGATCTGATCGGCAAGCGGATCGGCACCCCGGAATTCCAGATGACCGCGCCGGTGTGGATCCGCGGCATCCTGCAAGACGAATATGGTGTGGCGCCCTCCACCGTGGAGTATTGGACCGGTGGTGAAGAAGAGCCAGGCCGCGAAGAGAAGCTGAAGCTCGATCTGCCGCCTGCCATCAAGATTCGCCCGATTGGGCCGGACAAAACCCTTGCGCAAATGATCGCGGCAGGCGAGATCGATGCACTGCACACCGCGCGCGCGCCCTCGACGTTCTACAACCGCCCGACCGACGTGAAACGCCTGTTCGAAAACTACGTCGAAGTCGAACGCGCCTACTTTCGCAAAACGCGCATCTTTCCGATCATGCACGTCATTGCGATCCGTCGCGAGATGTATGAAGCCAATCCGTGGATTGCGCAGTCCTTGTACAAAGCATTCGTCCAATCACAACGGCATACCTATCAGGACCTCTCGGAGACCGCTGCGTTGAAAGGCATGCTGCCTTGGCTCACCGCGCACGTTGAAGACGCCAGACGCGAAATGGGCGACGACTGGTGGAGTTACGGCTTGGCATCGAACCGCCATGTGCTCGATACCTTCCTTCGCTATCACCATGAACAGGGCTTGTCGAAGAAGCGGTTAAAGCCGGAAGACCTGTTTGCCCGCGAAACGCTGGAGGCTTTCAAAATTTAAGGTGGCCCATCATGTTGAACCGACTCGCCCGCATGGTCGGAAGCGTTGCCCTCGCACTGCTTTGTGCGTTGCCAATCGCGGCACAAGAGCCAAACCGCGCAGACGCTCTCACGGCGCTTGCGAGCCCCGATGTCGAAGCCCGCAAGCGCGCCATCATTCAACTCGCCAAAGTGGGCGAGATGGTCGACTCGGACGCCTTGGCGCGGGCCTTGCGCGATGACGATGCGATCGTACGCAATTACGCCGAACAAGCCCTGTGGATCGTTTGGAGCCAATCAGGCGATCCAAAGATCGACGAGCAATTCGCCGCAGGCCTTGAACGCATGCAAGCCGGCGACATGCAAGCGAGCGTTGCCATCTACACCCGCATCATCGCGGCACGGCCCGATTTCGCAGAAGGCTGGAACAAGCGGGCCACCCTCTATTTTCCTGATGGGCGAGCTTGATCGGTCGCTGGCGGATTGCCATGAGGTCCTCAAGCGCAATCCGGTGCATTTTGGTGTGCTCGCCGGGTACGGCCAGATCTACGCGCAACGCGGCGAGATGGAAAAAGCGCTGGAATTCTTCAAGCGTGCGCTGGCCGTCAATCCGAACATGGAAGGCGTACGAATGAATGCCGCCATCATCGAACAGAGCTTGGGCGACAAAGCGCGCAAAGGAATTTGATCGGCGCAGGCGTCTCAAGCGAAGCGTCATACCTGCGTAGGCAAGTATCTAAACCGCGTAGGGTGGAAAAGCGGAGCGCATTCCACCGATAGTTTCACGCAAACGCCGCCGCTCACCGGTGGAATGTGCGTTGCTATTCCACCCTACCTTTTCATCTAAATTGGCGATCGGTAAATCGAAACACGAGCGACGGCTCCTCCGCCCGGTCACGCGATCTGCGCACACGCTCGGCCATCGCGATCGCGAAGGGCGCCGTCTCGAACAGGATCGCCCACTGGCGCTCGTTCAATTGCAGGCCGGCCCGCCGGGCCATTGTTTCGACGTGGCTCCGTGTCGCGGCATCGAGGTCCGGTGCTCCGGGTTCATTGCCGCTCGCGTCCACGGCCGGTTGCGGTTTGCCCACAACAAGATCGGGCCGACGCGTATGCCAGTCCGTTGCGCTCTGATAAGCGTGACCGGCTGAGAGCACCGTCGCATCGCCGAATGGACGGCCGATGAGTTGGAGTCCCATCGGCAGCCCGGTCCGTGACAACCCACACGGCAGCATGAGCACGGGATTGCGGGTGACGTTCGATGGCGTGCACACGTTCGCCCCTTGCCAGAAACTCTTGGTGCGAAACGCGGCAAGACGCGGTGCCGGACCCAGGCCGCAAGTGAGCAGCACATCGTACCGTTCGTAAAGCGGCTTCATTTCCGCAACGAGGCGCCGGTGCTCGCGCAACGCCTGCACATAATCAACCGACTGGAACAGGCAGGCTGGGAGCACGCGCCCGAAAAAGTCCCGCCCGAAATCGCCGGGTCGCGCGATGAGATCGTCCTGGTGGATCGCAAAAAGCTCGGTCTCGGCGATGACCACTTTGACATCGAAGAAGTCGCCGACCGGCCGCGTGCGGCAGTCTGCGAGTGTCGCGCCAAGCTTAGCAAAGACGCCAATCGCATCTTCGAGCGCGCACCTGTGGTCCTCGTGCGCCGGCACATCTTCTTCCCAATAATGGCGGAGCACGCCGATCTTGAGACCTTTGATGCCTGCGCCAAGCGCGGCGCGGTAGTCTGGAATCTCCTGTTCGATGCTGCCCGCATCCGCCGGATCGAAACCCGCGAGCACCTGCAATAAGATTGCGCAGTCCTCGACGGATCGCGCCATCGGGCCGCAATGATCGAACGTGAAGGAGTTGGGCATGACGCCCGCACGGCTTACCAGGCCGTAGGTCGGCATGAATCCCGTGATGCCGCAATGCGAGGCGGGATTGCGAATGGAACCGCCGGTATCAGAGCCCATCGCCGCGGGCACCATGCCTGCCGCGAGCGCAGCGCCGGAACCACTGGACGAACCACCGGTGAAGTGTTCGAGATGCCAGGGATTACGGGAGGGCGGCCGCAACACGTCGAATGAAGGCCCGCCATGCGCGAACTCGTGGGTCTGCAATTTGCCGAGCAGCACCGCGCCCGCATCAAACAGCTTTCGCGTGATCGTGGCATTCGCGTTCGGGATGTTCTCCGCACACACCCGGGAGCCACCGGATGTGCGGACGCCTTTGGTCGCGTAAATATCTTTAAGCGCGAACGGAATGCCGTGCAGCGGACCACGATAGCGCCCCGCCATGATTTCGGTTTCGGCCTGCCGCGCCTGGCTGCGCGCGATGTCGGCCGTCACCGTGATGAACGCGTTCAACTGCGGGTCGAATGTTTCGATGCGTGCTAGCAGCGCATCGACATACTCGACCGGCGACAGCTTGCGTGCGGCGATGAGCTGCGCGGCCTTGGCGATGCCGAGGCAATGCAGGTCGGGCGTCATCGTGCAGGATCTCCCAAGAACGGCCCCTCAGACGGCTTCTGACCCGGTAGACCCTCAGGCCCCCGTCATGATATGCACTGAGCGGACCGCGACATGCTCGCGTGTCTTTGCCGCGTAAGCCGCCATATGCGGAGCGGCGGCATGCGCCTTGAGCGCATCCATGGTGGCCCATTTTTCGATGACCATGAAGGTCTCCGGACCGATCTTGGTCTGCGAAGGTAGCGCGTTATCCGCATCGACCACCGCCTGATATTCGATGCATCCTTGCTCCGCTCGCACCGCCGGCACATTGGCGCGAAAGGCCTGCAAGATGGTTTCGCGCATGCCGGGTTTCGCGGTAATCACTGCAACGACGTGGATCATGGTTTCTTCTCCTGGTTGATTACTCCGCCTTGATACCGGCCTCTTTGATGATGCGCGCCCATTTGGCGGATTCCTGGGCGATCAGCGCGGCAAATGCTTCCGGACCATTCTCATGCGTATCGGCGCCCTGCTCGATGAGGCGCGAACGAATCTCCGGTGAGCGCACCACTCGAATGATCGCATCATGCAGGAATTCGATGGCGCCTTGCGGCGTACCGGCCGGGGCGAGGATGCCGTACCAGATCGACGCATCGTAACCGGCCAGGCTTTCCTCGGCGATGGTTGGGATTTCAGGGGCCACCTGCGATCGGGTCGCGCTCGTCACCGCAATCGCACGCAGCTTGCCGTTCTTGACATGCGGCAGCGCAGTGGTGAGTCCGCCGAAATAGTAGTCGACCTGCCCGCCGATGAGATCGGCAATCGCCGGTCCGCCACCTTTGTAGGGGACATGCACAACACGAACATTGGCCATGCTCTGCAGCAGCTCGATCGCCAGATGCGTGGGACTGCCCGCTCCCGCCGAAGCGAAATTCAGCTTGCCCGGATTGGCTTTCGCGAACGCGATGAGTTCAGCAATCGTCTTGCCGCGCACATTGGGATGCGCAACCAGCAACATCGGGTTTGATGCGACTCGCGCAATCGGCGCGAGGTCACGCGCGACATCGTAGGACACCTTCGACAGCAATGGCCCGATCGCCAGTGCGCCATTCGAATTGAAGAGCAGCGTGTAACCATCAGCCGGCGTGCGAATAACAGCTTCGGTGGCGATCGCCCCGCCCGCCCCGGCACGATTCTCGACGATGACCGGCTGCTTGATCAATTCAGAGAGTTTCGGACTCATGATTCGCGCGATCAAATCGTTTGGACCACCCGGCGGAAACGCGACGATGAGGCGCACCGGTTTGACCGGATAGTGTTGGGCGATGGCGCTGGTCGCAAGCAGACCCAACGCGAAGACCGCGCGCGCGAGCAAAGCGAACGCCTTCCAAGCGAGGTGCAACTTACTCATCGATGCCACCGGTTAGACCTATCACGCCATCGACCGGATCGAACTCCGCGAGAATCCGCTTGCCGATCAAGTCGCGCAAGGTTTCGGAGGTGCCGCCACCCAGCGTGCCGTAGCGTGCGCCGCGATAGAAACGCGAGACGGGATACTCATCGGTGAAGCCGTAGCCGCCATGCACCTGAATCGCTTCACTTGTGACGCGCAGCGCCATCTCGTTACAGAAGATCTTTGCGGTCGCGGCGAGGAACGGGTCAGGGAATGGGTTGGCGGTCGCACACGCACGGTAAAGCAGCGCGCGCGCCGCTTCGATGTCTTTGAACATGTCGGCCAGTTTCCAGCGCATGCCTTGGAAATCGCCGATCGCGCGACCAAACGCAGTGCGCTCACGCGCGTACTTCACCGCCTCATCGAACGCGCCTTCGGCGAGGCCAAGGGAAATCGACGGATTGAGGCAACGTTGGGTGTTGAACGCATTCAGCAATTTCTTGAAACCATCATCGGTAATCACCAGATGATCGCGCGGCAATTCGATGTCGCGAAACTGCACCTCATGGAGATTTTCGCCGCCCATGGTGTGGAAGCTGCCGGTGACTTCCAGACCCTTCGCCCCTTGCGGAATCAGCACACAGCCAATGCCTTCGCGGCCCGGCCGCTTATCGACACGGGTGAACACGACAAACATCGCCGCTTCCGGTGCGCGGCTGATCAGCGTCTTCACCCCATTGACGATGACGCGATCGCCGCGTATTTCGGTATTGGTCCGATAGTTCGCGACATCGGTGCCGGCATGCGGTTCGGTCATGCAGATCGACAGCACCGCCTCACCGGCCGCCACTTTCGGCAAGACCGCGCGCTTGATCGATTCAGGTGCGTAGGTGGCGATCACTCGCGTTTGCACGCCGATCTCGCCGAGCGCCGCCATCGCCGTTACATAGTCGACCTTGGCGATTTCTTCCAACACCAGCGCGGTATCGAAGATCGGGAGCCCAAGTCCGCCGTATTCCTCGGGGACTGCTACCCCTAACACGCCGATGCGTCCTAATGCGCGCATGTTTTCCCAAGGAAAGGTGCCATCCATCCATTGCAGGGCGCGCGCCTTGAACTCGCCTTGCGCAAGCTCGCGCACGGCCAGGACGATTTCGCGTTGTTCAGCACTCAGTCGGAAATCCACAATGACCTACCTCATCTGCTTGACGACACCCACGGTGAGGGCGTCCATCGATGCGTACACGGTCGCACCTGCCGCGCGCAAGGCCGTGGTCTTGGAGACAAGCGTACCGCGAGTGCCATCGACCATCGCCCCGGCATGTCCCATCGTCACGCCTTCTGGCGCGCTGCCACCTGCCAGCAACACATGCACCGGTTTCTCAAATCGTAGCGCCTTGATTTGCGCGGCCAGATCCTCTTCTTCGCTGCCACCGATTTCACCAAGCACCAGCACGGCCTTCGTCGGGTCGTGTTTCGCGAGCAAGGGCAACAGCTCGGCAAAGCGTGTTCCCTTAACTGGATCACCACCGACACCAACCCAAATCGATTGGCCAACACGGCGCTCCGAGAGCCGCCAACACAACTCATAGGCGAGCGTGCCGCTTTTCGACATCACCGCAAGCGCGCCGGGACGCAAGGCGACATCGGGCAGGAAGCCAAGCTTCATGCGACCGGGAATCGCCATACCTGCGGTGGAGGGTCCAATCCAGGTGGTGCCGGTTTCGCGCGCACGACGAACGATCGCGAGCGAATCATGAATCGGCACGCCTTCGGTCACGCAGACGATGAAACGGATGCCGGCATCGATGGCTTCGAGCACAGCGCTCTTCACGTTAAGCGGCGGCACCAGGACTACACTCGCCTGCGCACCGGTGACAGCCACCGCAGCGGCGCAGTCGAGAAAGACCGGAATGCCCTCGACATTGCCCACTTCACGGCCAACCCCCGCGACGACGTTCGTACCGTAGGTGCGCATCGCGACCGCATGGGCTCGCCCGGTTCGTCCGGTGATGCCTTGGACGATGACAGGCAAACGCTCTTTCAAGGCAAGCTCTAGCATCAGGGCTTACTCGCGGTGTAGCTCGCGGCGATCTCGATCGCATGGTCAAGATCCTGTTCGAGGATCACGCGATCGGTTTCGTTGGCGAAAATGCTGCGGGCCTCATCGAACCCATTGCCGATCAATCGCGCAACAATCGGCATCTTCAAGTCGGGGACCGCTTCCAACGCTTCCAAGAATAATCGCGCGAATTCGCCAAGATGGGTAATGCCGGCGAACACGTTGACCAGCACGACCTTGATCTTTGGCCCCCGTGCAATCCAGGACAGCACTTGAATCAACCGGGTCGGATTGCCGCGAAATTGGCCAGTGCGGATATCGACGAAGTTGAACGGCCGATGCCCCATGGCGCGCAATTCATCGATCAACATCATCGACAGTCCCGCGCCGGTCGTGAGCAACCCGATGGTGCCCTCCGGATCGACCTCGACATAATCAAAACCGGTGGCGAGCTTGAGCGCCGCCTCCGGATAGGCAGATCGACGTGCTTCCACGAGTTCGGCCAGCATCGGTCGGCGAACGAGGGCGTTCTCATCAATCATGAGTTTCAGATCGCCCGCTATCCAGGCACCGCCATCGGCGATGAAGAGCGGGTTCACTTCGACCAGGGTCGCCTCGCATTCCAACATGATGCGCGTCAAGGCAGCGAAGGCGTCGATGAAGGCCGCCCGAGCACTCGGTTTGAAATCGGCAGTCAGATGCTTCACCGCAGCGCTGATGGCGGCAGGATCGGGAGCCACCAACGCGGAGACGACGCCATCACGATGGATGGATTCGATTTCGACGCCACCTTGCTCGCTCAACATCACCTGCACTGCTGCGGCTGCCGGATTGATGATCAACGCGGCATAGGCCTCGCGCATGCCGGCAACCGTCGCTTCAATACGACAACTCTTGACGGTGTGTCCGCGATGGGACGCGCCAAGCATTGACTGGACGGTGCTTTTCACTGCGTCGATGGTAGCAGCCGATCGAATCAAGCCCGCCTTCCCGCGCCCACCGGCAGGCACCTGCGCTTTGACAATCCATGGCCCAGGCGGGAGCCTGTCGGCACTAATCGACCCAATCGTTTCCGCCATGACACCGGCGGGCACGCGCAGGCCATGCACCGACGCCAGCACTTTTGCGTCGTGCTCCAATAACATCATGGCGATCGCCTTTGCGTGTTATTTCTTGCCGCCGCGTCCATCAAAGAACGCCTGCACCGCCGCCTCATGCTCAGGCGTGGAATGGCAAATCGCCTGAAAGGCAGCGGACATTTCGAGCAGCGAATCGATCCGCATATGCTGGCCTTCGCGAAGCAATCGCTTCGACATGCGCAGCGTCACGCCGGGGTTAGAGGCGATACGACCAGCGAGTGCGTGCGCTTCCTTCATGAGATCGGCAGCCGGCACCACGCGCGACACCAATCCACAGGCCAACGCTTCTTTGGCATCGATACGATCGCCGGTGAAGGTCATCTCAGCCGCTTTCGACATGCCTACGGTGCGCGGTAGGAGCCATGCACCGCCATCGCCCGGAATGATGCCTAGCTTCACAAAGCTTTCCGCGAACAGCGCGGTGTCGGAGGCAATCCGGATATCGCACATGCAAGCGAGGTCATTACCCGCGCCGATCGCCGGACCATTCACCGCCGCAATCGAGGGCACTTCAAGATGATAGAACGCAAGCGGAATGCGCTGAATACCATTGCGATAACCGTCCATGATTTCGCGGCTGGTGCCAGCAGCAATGCCTTTCTTGTCGCGCATGTCCTTCACATTGCCGCCTGCGCAAAACGCGGGTCCGGCGCCAGTGAGGATCACGCACTTCACCGAGAGATCGGCGTTGATCTTGGTGCAGGCCTCGACGAATTCTTCGAAATGGCCGGTGAGCGGATTGCGCTCTTCCGGGCGATTCATCGTGATCGTGACGATCGGGCCTTCTTTTTCAACCAGCAGAAATTTTTCCATTTAGGGCTCTTAATGTTCGTGGCTAGTTCGCACGCGCGGTACGGATGGCGTTCCACACCTTCGCAGGCGTGAGCGGCATTTCGATCTTCGTAACCCCGACGGTGCGCAAGGCATCAAGCGATGCATTGACAAAGGCTGCGATGGATCCGGTCGTGCCGGATTCGCCTGCACCTTTCACACCAAGCGGATTATTCGGCGACGGCACACCATTGTCACCGACGTGAAGATCACCTAACCATCCGGCGCGCGGCATCCAGTAATCCATATAGCTACCTGCGAGGAGCTGTCCGGTTTCGCGGTCATAGACGCCATGCTCGCCCATCGCCTGACCGATGCCTTGCGCCATGCCGCCGACCAACTGGCCCTCGAGCAGCGTGTGGTCAATCACCTTGCCGCAATCATCGACCGCCGAATAGCTCACCAGATCGATGACGCCGGTCTCCGGATCGATTTCCACCTCGGCAATGTGCTGGCCATTGGGGAAGGTTGCGCCAAACACGCCCTCGCCCCATGCATCGAGCGGATGGTATTCGCCCTCCGGCAGCTCGTCACCCAAGCGCGCGATCAGCGATTCCATCGAGATCGACTTCCCCTTCGCGCTGAACATGCCATGATCGAACTTGATGTCGATCATTTCAGCGCCGAGTTCTTCGGAGGCATAGCGTTTGGCCAGATCGAGCGCACGACGCGCGGCGAGCAAGCAAGCGCTTCCTGCACCGACAGTCGATCGCGAGCCGCCGGTGTGATTGCCAATCAGCTTAGTGTCAGGGAGGCTCGCCTTCAGGCGGATCTTTTCGATCGGAATGCCAAGCACCTCGCCCACGATCATCGGGAATGCGGTCTCATGGCCTTGTCCTTGCGTTTGCGTCACCGTGAACACCGTTACAGTACCGTCACGCTCGAAGCGCACCTCGGCTTGATCCTTCGGAAAGGCGCCGGCGCCCGTGCCTTCGATAAAGCAAGAAAGACCAATGCCGCGCAGACGCCCCTGCTGTTTTGACGCGGCGCGACGCTTTGGAAACTCCGACCAGTCGATCTGCTTCAATGCCAACGCGAGGCCGCTTGCATAGTCGCCGCTATCGTAAGTCGCGGCATTAGGCGTCTTGTAGGGAAACGCATCTTTCGGAATAAAGTTGCGGCGTCTGATTTCGGCCGGATCGATGCCCATCTCAAAGGCCGCCTGATCGACGACGCGCTCGTTGATGAACGCCACATCCGGACGACCTGCACCGCGATAGGCCGCCACCGGTGTCGTGTTGGTGAGAACGAGCGTCACCCGCCCGTAATGGGCCGGCGTCTTGTACACACCCACCGCACACACCGCGGTGTTGTTGGTCGCCAGGAATGAACCGGTCAGCGACTGATACGCGCCAAGATTGGCAATGAACTGAAAGCGCGAGGCGAGAAACACGCCGTCCTTATCGAGGGCGAGTTCGCCGATGATCGACATCGCGCGACCATGACTATCGGTCAGGAAACACTCCGAGCGTGTTGCGACCCATTTAACTGGCCGACCCAGGCGTTTCGCCGCCACCATCATGACGATGTATTCGGGATACGCGGCACTGCGCACACCAAAGCTGCCGCCAACGTCATGCGCCTCGATGATGAATTTTTCGCCGGGGATATTGAAGATGCCGGCGAGTTGGCTGCGCATATTGAGCAGACCCTGCTTCGGCATGGCCAATCGATAGCTGCCGTTCGCTGGATCAAAGCTCACCACGCAAGCGCGCGGCTCCATCGGACTGCCAATGACGCGATTGCTTTCCGCCGCCACACGCGTGACATGATGCGCTTTCTTGAACGCCTCATCGACCGCCGCCGCGTTACCGGTTTCCCCTTCGTAGCAAACATTGCCCGGAATATTGTCGTGCAGTTGCGCGGCATTGGGGGCCATCGCATCAGCGGCCTCGGCCACCACCGGCAAATCGCGGTACTCAACCATGATTAGGTCCGCCGCATCCCGCGCAATAGCCGCCGACTCGGCAACGACCATGGTAATCTGTTCACCGACGTAACGTACTTTTTTCTCGGCGAGAATCGGCCGGTGCGTGCGGATAATGGTCTTGCCATTCCGTCCTTCGTATTTGCCAAGAATCGGCAAGGGCCCGAGCTTTTCTTCGACAAGATCGATGGCGGCCAAGACGGCGACGACGCCCTTCATGGCACGCGCCGGACCCGCATCGATCGAGACGATGTCCGCATGCGCGCGATCCGATCGCACAAAGCCGGCATGCAGTTGATTCGGGAAATTGAAATCCGCGGTGTACTGCCCTTGGCCGGTGATCAATCGATGATCTTCGGTTCGCCCATGAAAATGCTTGCTCACTGCTGACTCCTCTGACAGATGTGTTACGCGGTGTACCGCGCGCAGAATCGATGTTCCCACAACGGGGGAAAGCTGGCATTTCTTCGGCAGGCGCGCCGAGATCGGAACGATCTCCCCGTCCGCATGCGCCATGGAAGCATCGAGAGACGCTTTGAACGAGGCGAAGGCGCGCACCATACTGAAGAATGAGGTGCCACGAACCGCTGGCTGCATGTCATTTGGGTCCGCAGGTAGGGTCATTACCAGCTCGTCGCGAGAAGTACGTCACAGCCGAAGAGAGCCAGCATCACCCCTGGCGTGTAGGCAGCACATCGCGGCGCTAGCAGGCACACCCCTTGCAATAGTGTTGGTGCGACCGGGGGATAGAACGAAAACAACGACGGAGAATCGCCGGAGCGCGCATTAGCCTTTGATCAAGTTCGTTGCAGAAAATATACGGCTGCACGTTACCGACGTGCAGCCGTTTTTTTCCAGCAGACCGCCTGCTATCCACTTACCCGCACTTGGCGCGACGCCGATAGAATGCGCACCCCGGGTGCTTGCATCGATCGCGTATCAATGATTCCCCGAGCTGTCACAATCCGTTGCACTCATCGCCGTTGACCTTCCCCGATTCCCAATGAACCCACCGGTCATCGCGATCATCGCCGCCTTGGCCCGTAATCGCACCATCGGCGCGGGCAACAAAATGCCCTGGCACCTGCCCGAGGATCTCAAGCGATTTCGCCAGCTCACCACCGGTCATCGCGTGATCATGGGACGCAAGACCTTCGAATCGATCGGGCGGCGCTTGCCGAATCGCACCAATATCATCGTCACGCGATCGGCATCGTTCGTGGCGGCGGGCTGCGCGATCGTCCATACTTTGGAGGAAGCGTTTGCCGCGGGTCCGCCGGATACCATGGCGTTTGTGATCGGCGGTGGTGATATCTATGCGCAGACGCTGGACCGCGCAGCGAAGATGTATCTGACGGAAATCGATGCTGAGATCGCAGGCGATGCGTTCTTTCCGGCCTTCAATCGCAGCGATTGGATCGAAATTCAGCGGGAGCAGCGCCATGTCGCTGCTCCACAGCCGATGTCGTTCTCGTTCGTGGATTATCAGCGTCGGTAGGCAAGTTGCGCAGCGCGAGTAGCACCCACGCTGCGCCTGTAAAGCCGACCTCTACTTGAGGCGTCGGCTGAGCGATACGGCGTACGCACCCGCACGCGCCGCTAGTACCGGATCTGCGCTTGGCGCAAGCCCGGTCGGCAGCACGGTGGGTAGGAATGTTTCGCGGTCGCAGGCTTGGTCGGTGATCTGATTGATCACAAGCCGCCCCATGTTGACTTCCGTACGATCTGCCGGCCAGGGTTCCGTCGGATCGGTCAACTGATCGCCGGGATTCGCAAGTTGGGCGATCACATTGAAGGCAACCGCGCCTTTTGAAAGGCGGTCGGTAAGCTCGGCACGCAGAAAATCAGTGCCCTTGGCCTTGGCCTCATCATCGGTCAATCCAACTCGCCCGGCGACCGGCTCAAAGCGCCAACGAAGCGCCTGCGTCTTGCCACTTGCATTGGTGGCGATGAATGCGTTGGTGCTCCAATAAGGAACCGTGCCATAACTGGCCGGCACGGGCTGACCGCTCAGGTACGCGGCCTGCTTGGTCGTGGCGGGATTCGCCTTGGAAAACGCCGCGATCGCCTCAGGATTCATCTTGCCCGTGGCCGGATCTGGAGCACGCACCTTCAGGAAGTTGACGAATTGTTCGGGCGTCTGCGCGAAGAAGTTCGGCGCGGATACGAATATCCATTCCAGGCGTTCGTTGCCATCGATCAGACGAACCGCAATGCCGCGGATGCTCTTGGCATTGTCAGGCGCTTTGGGATTACCGCCACCGATCGAGAAGCGACCGATCAGCGGGGTGCGCTTGTCCGCCTGAAAGATGCCCGCGCGCGTGATCGCGGCGGCGCCGGAAGACGCTTCAAATTGACCCGCCATGCAGAACCCTTTGGCATGCGAGGCACGCGCCGCGTTATTGCCAAAGACACCATTCAGCGCATCAACCATTTGTACCGGTGACGTCGCGGACTGCGCGCGAGCTGGCAGCGCAACAATGGAGAGCGCTGCGGCGACAGCGGTAGCGATAACGATCGATGGCGCGCGAGTGATGGTGAGCCTGCGTAGCTTCATGAGCCGATTTCCTTTCGTGATGTGCGTTCGGCGCACGCCCAGGCCCGACAGGCGCGATGCGTGCGATCCAAAGGTTCATACGCACGAGATGGGCGATTGGATGCAGCGTCCGGCAAAGTCGGACAAATTATCTCTTCTTCTTGTGAGTCACCGGATGCCGCGAACCAACGGATTCAAAGACAGGTGTGGAACGCAACGGTCACAGCACGAGACCGCGTCAAGTTGCACGCGCTCCTCTACGCAGAGGGTGCTGAATCCGACGTGAGTCGACGTGCCAGCGCCGCGAGCAGCTCAACCGATTTTCTCGAACCGCGGCCGCAGCACGCCTTCCACCATCAGGCTCTCGAAAAACATCGCATGCGGGCGCACCCACCAGCCTGAATCGTTATAGAGCGGCCGATAGACAACCAGCGCTTCATGCGTCTCGCTATGAAGGGCTACGCCAATGACTTCGTACTCACCGCCTTTGTAGTGGCGGTAGCGGCCGAGCGGCGTAGCTGGGGGTTCGGGGAGGGTGGACATTCAATGCGCCACAAACAAATTAGCCAGCCGCTCCGGGTCTTTGAGTAGATCAACGCTCGGCCCTGCATACGAAATCCGCCCACGGTCCAGCACAATCGCCTGCTCGGTCATCTCCAGTGCACGTTTGGCGGATTGCTCGACCAGCACCAGCGTCAGCGAGTCTTCGCGAATCAGCCGCCGCACCACTTCGATGATGCTCTCCACGATGATCGGCGCAAGCCCTTCGAGCGGCTCATCCATGAGGAGCAAGGTCGGATTGCCCATCAGCGCGCGGCCGATCGCGAGCATCTGTTGTTCGCCGCCGGAAATCTGATTGCCCATATGGGAGCGCCGCTCTGCCAGTCGGGGCAGGATGTCGTACACGCGTTGTAGCGTCCAACGGCCAGGGCGCTCAGCGACCGTTAGGTTTTCTTCGACCGTAAGGGACGGAAAGATTTCGCGCGCTTGCGGCACATAGCCGATGCCCAGACGTGAACGCTCATAAGGCGGCAGTGCGCTCAGCTCGCGTCCGCGAAACACGATCTTGCCCGCATGATGCGTCGTATGGCCCATGAGCGTCGCGAGCAACGTGGTCTTGCCAACGCCATTGCGCCCAAGCACTGCAAGCGTGGCACGCTCGGCCAGATTGAGCGCGAGGTCTTCGAGCACCACGGTGGCGCCATAGCCTGCGCGCAATGCGCTGACGGTGAGCACATCAGACATGGTCTTCCCCAAGATAGACCTGTCGCACACGGGGATCGGTACGGATCTCGGCCGGCGTGCCTTCCATGAGCACCGCACCCTGGGCCAGCACCGTGATGCGCTTCGCAAAGCGAAACACGAGATCCATGTCGTGCTCGATGATGAGCACCGCGATGTCACTTGGCAAAGCGGCGATCACTTCGAGAATGCGATGCGATTCGAGCGATGGCACGCCCGCAGCCGGTTTATCGAGCAGCAGCACCTTTGGCTTGAGGCCGAGCGCAATCGCAATTTCCACCAGACGCTGCTTGCCGTAGGGCAGACCCATGACCGTCACCCTGGCATCCGCAGCAAGGCCCAATGAATCGAGCAAAGCCATACTTTCATCGACGATGGCCTTTTGCTTGCTGGCGACACCGAACAGGCCGCCACCTACGCCCGCGCGCTCGGCGACCGATAGCGCGACGTTGTCGACGACCGTCAAATTGCGAAACAGCGTATTGATCTGGAACGTTCGTCCAAGCCCGCGTTTGACGCGTTCACGTTGCGATGCGCCGGTGATATCGGCACCGCCCAACACAATCGCTCCGGACGATGGGGTAATCCGGCCGGTCAACATATTCACGAAGGTGGTCTTGCCCGCGCCATTGGGCCCAATGAGCGCATGGCGCGCACCGGCATCGAGATGAAAATCGATACTGTCCGCGACCGTCAAGGC
>CAMDRJ010000047.1 GCA_945906755.1 Klebsiella pneumoniae
TCGCGAGGAACTTGCCATCGCGATCCATCGCGAGTTCGCCTTCGATCACGATGGCGCGACCGTGCGGATCGGTCACAAAGTTCTCGAAGCGCGAACCGACCCATTTGATCGGCTTGCCAAGCGCCTTGGCGGCATACATCAACACGACATGCTCCGGAAACGAACCGCTACGCAGCCCGAATCCGCCGCCCACATCGAGCGGCATGATTTGAATTTTTTCCGGTGGGACGCCAGTCACATGCGCCAGGCCCGGCTTGAACATGGTCGGGCCCTGATTCGATGTATACACATCGTACCGGTCGGCTGACGCGTCATAGGCCACCATCGCCGCGCGCGGCTCCATCGGATTGCCGCAAATGCGCTGGCTTTCAATCTTCAGGCGCGTAACGTGATGCGCCTTGGCGAACACGGCGTCGGTCGCCGCTTCATTGCCGTATTCGTAGTCGAAACAGATGTTGTTCGGGATGTCCGGATACAACTGCACGGCGCCGGCCTTCACCGCATCTTCCGGATGCGCCACCACCGGCAAGTCTTCGTAGTCAATCACGATCAACTCGGTGGCATCCTGCGCCGCGAGCTTGGAGGTCGCGACCACCAACGCCACCTCTTCGCCGACGAAGCGCACGCGGTCACGCGCGAGGCTGGGCCGTTGCGGCACTTTGATCGCCTGCCCACCACGCCCGGGATACGACACCATCGTGCCCGGAAATTTGAACGGAACATTGGCGAGATCAGCACCAGTGAATACCGCCACCACGCCAGGATGCTTGCGCGCGGCGGTTGCCTCGACCGATCGCATCAACGCATGCGCACGATCGGCGCGCAGGAACACGCCATACAGCTGACCGGGCAGATCCCAATCAGCGGTGTAGCGTCCGGCGCCGGTCATCAGGCGACGGTCTTCGCGTCGCCCCTTGAATACTTCAGCCATTGGTCGTGGGCGCTTTAAGCGATCGACTGCACCGCACGCTCGCACATGACTTTCACGAGATTCGCGCGATATTCAGCCGGTGCGTGGATGTCGGCATTGAGTCCGTCGGCTTTCATCGACAGTCCGGACACCGCTTGCTTGGAGAAATTTTTCGCGAGTGCAGCTTCCGCTTCTTTCCACCGGAACACGCCAGGACCTGCACCGGTTACTGCGACGCGGATATTGCCGCCACCGAAATCGGCCACAAACACACCGGTCATCGCGTAACCCGAGGCCGGATGCGCAAATTTCGAATACGCAGCGCGCTTGGCCAGCGGGAACGAAATTTTCGTGATGATCTCGCCTGCGTCAAGCGCCGTTTCGAAAACGCCCTTGAAGTAACTGTCGGCGGCGATTTCACGCTTGGTGGTGATGATGCTGGCATTCAACGCAAGCACAGCCGAGGGATAGTCGGCCGCCGGATCGTTGTTCGCCACCGACCCGCCCATGGTTCCCATATTGCGAACCTGCTGGTCACCGATCAGATTGGCAAGATACGCGAGTGCCGGAATCGCCTTCTTCACCACCGCGGAACTCGCAACATCAAAATGCTTCGTGGCGGCACCGACGATCAAACGATCGCCTTTGACTTCGATGCCCTTTAATTCAGCCAGCGCACCGATATCGACCACATGCGATGGTTGCGCAAGACGCTGTTTGAGCGTCGGCAGCAGGGTCATGCCACCAGACATCAACTTGGCATCCGGATTGGCCCCGATGAATTGCTTGGCTTCATCAATGGATTTCGCACGCTTGTAAGTAAGGCTGTACACGGACTCTGCTCCCTCTTGGTACGGTGTTAAACCGGTTGTTCCAAAACACGCGACGCCTTCGCGGCACGTGCCATTGCATTCCAAATGACCGCCGGCGTGGCCGGCAGCTCAATATTCGTGACGCCAAGCGGGCGCAGCGCATCCAGTATCGCGTTGGTCATCGCCGGAATCGATCCACTGGTGCCCGCCTCGCCAACACCTTTGGCACCGAGTGCGTTCGTCGCCGTGGGAACCGGATGTTCGAACAACTGGAAGCCTCGCACGATTCCCGCCTTTGGCATCGGATAGTCCATGAAGCTTGCGCTCAGGAACTGCCCGCTTTGTCGATCATAGATCGCATGCTCACCCAACACTTGACCCGCACCCTGCACCACGCCGCCCTGGATCTGTCCTTCGACCAGATCGGGTGAGATCACATTACCAGAATCATCGACAACCGTATGGCGGAGTACCGCGACGCGGCCGGTTTCTCGATCGATTTCCACTTCCGCGACATGACAGCCATTCGGGAAGGTGACGCCAAACGAGCCTTCACCGATGAGATTGAAGGGATGCGGCGTTTGATCGGCAAGCCGCACCGCCAGTTCCGCGATCGACGTTGAACGGCCGCTTACCTCGAATCGACCGCTCGCAAACCGAAGTTCGCTTTCGGTCACTTCGAGCAAGCGTGCCGCATGCGCGCGCGCTACGCCGATAATGTTTTCCGCCAAGACCTTGCAGGCGCTGCCGGCGCCGAGCAACGATCGAGAGCCGCCCGTGCCGCTGCCAACCAGCGTGACATCCGGATCGCCTTCCCGGACATGCACGCGTTCGATCGGCATACCAAGCGCATCGGCGACGATCTGCGCGAAGGTCGTCTCATGGCCCTGCCCGGACGAATGCGCGAGCGTATAGACGGTGACATTGCCCTCTTTGTCCCAGCGTGCTTCGACCTGGTCTTTCGGCGCAGCCCCGCCGCCACTTGCTTCGAGATAGGTGGCAATGCCGATGCCGCGGAGTTTCCCGGCGCCTTTGGAACGCGCACGCCGTGCCGCGAAGCTCGACCAGTCGGCTCGCTCTAGCGCATCATCGAGCACCGCAGCAAAGTCACCGCAATCATAGGTCGTGCCATTTGGCGTCTTATAGGGCATCGCCGCGCGCGGAATAAAGTTCTTGCGACGCAACGCAACCGGATCGAAGCCATGTTCGGCGGCCGCATGATCGACCAGGCGCTCGATGGCAAATGCAATATCGGGTCGGCCCGCTCCGCGATAGGCCGACACTGGGGTGGCATTGGTATAGGCGATACGGCTCTGGGCATACATCGCGGGAATGCGGTACACGCCGCCCATCGTCACGGTGAGATTGCGCGTGCCGATCCAGGCGCCAAACGATGTGGCATAAGCGCCGATATCGGCCGCATCATCGAAACGGATGGCAAGGAAATGCCCGTCGGCGTCCATCGCCAGTTCACCGGTCAGCGACAGCGCGCGGCCATGATTGTCGGAAACAAATGATTCAGAGCGGGACCCGACCCATTTCACCGGCCGGCCGAAGCGCTTCGCGGCAACCATACACACGATATGCTCGGGATAGGCGGGGCTGCGGATGCCGAAGCTGCCAGCGACGTCATCGGCGACGATCCGCACCTTTTCTTTCGCGACATTGACGATCTGCGCGAGCGAATTGCGAATGCCGTTGATCCCTTGCGTCGGCGTGTAGACCGTGTAGGTGTCAGTCGTGGCGTCGTGCGCAACCGCGCACGCACGCGGTTCCATTGGATTGCCGACCAAACGCTGGCACTTCGCCGTCACGCGCGAAATGAATTTCGCCTTGGCAAACGCCTGCGCGACAGCCGCTGCGTCGCCATCTTCATATTCAAATGCGAGATTGCCGGGTACCTCGGCATGCAATTGCGCCGCACGGTCGCTGATCGCGTCATCGAACGAAATCACCGCCGCAAGATCGCGATAGTCGATCCGCACCTGCAATGCAGCGTCCGCCGCGGCGCTCGCTGATTCAGCGATAACGACTGCAATCGCCTGCCCAACAAAATGAACGCGCGATTTGGCGAGCACCGGCCACTCAGGCTTCTTCATCGCTTGGCCGTTCTTGCCGGTAAATGACAGGCCACCCGGCAAAGGCTTGATCCCGGCCGCTTCGATGTCTGCCTGCGTCATCACCGCGACGACCCCCAATGCCTTGGCAGCGGCCGCACAATCAAGCCGCTCGATCACCGCATGCGCACGATCGGAACGAACGACCGCAGCATGCAATTGGCCAGGCAACTGCCAATCGGCGGTGAAGCGACCGTGCCCGGTAATCAGGCGGCGGTCTTCGAGGCGGATGCTCATCGCAAAGACGTCGGTCGCGTGCTAGGCCTGCGCGGGTGCAAAGGCTGCGGGCTTGCCGGCCTTCGCCGCCTGGAGCGCTCCCCACACGCGTGCCGGCGTCGCCGGCATTTCGAAATGTTCCACGCCTGCGGATCGCAGCGCATCGACGATCGCGCCCATCAGCGCGGGCAATGAACCGGTATTGCCCGCTTCACCGGCACCCTTGGCGCCCAAAGGATTGGACTTGGTCGGCACTGGATGATCGTACAACTGCATGGCCTTCAGCGCGTTGGAGCGTGGCATGTAGTAGTCCATGAACGTGCCGGTGAGCGGCTGACCGGTCTCGGCGTCGTACTGCGCATGTTCGCCAAAGATCTGACCCACGCCCTGCACGATGCCGCCATGCAACTGGCCTTCGACCAATTGATGATTGATGATATTGCCGATGTCATCGGTGGCACTGTACTTGGCGATCTCGGTGACGCCGGTCGCAGGCTCGATTTCGATTTCAACGATATGGCAGCCATTCGGATAGGTCGAACCGATCGAGAGCTTCGTCTTCACGTTGAGCGGGTGATTCGCTTTACCCTTGTGCTTGTCGATCAGGTCGCGCATGGTGATCTTGCGATCGGTGCCTTTGATCCGGTAAGTGCCATCGGCAAATTCGACGTCCGCGGCGGCGACCTCAAGTTCCTGCGCGGCCAATTCCTTACCCTTCTCGACGATTTCCTTGGCGCCCTGGAACATCACGCTGCCCGCGCCATGCAAGGTGCGCGAGCCGCCGGTCGCATTGCCAACGAGCCTGGGTGAATCCGGCGCGCCGTTTCTCAACACGATCGATTCGCGCGCGATCCCCATCACTTTGGCAATGATCTCGGCGAACGCCGTCTCATGGCCTTGCCCGTGATTGTGTGAGACCGCATACATCGCGAGTTCACCGTTCGAGCCAAAGCGCAGCTCCACTTCGTCATGCGGCGCGAAGCCGCCACCGGTCTCCTCGATATAACAGGCGATGCCAAGGCCACGCAATTTGCCCCGCTTGGCGCTCTCGGCTTTGCGTGCTGCGAAGCCACTCCAATCGGAAGCCTTGACGGCGTGATCGAGCAGGCCGACGAAATCACCCGAATCCCATACCTTGCCGTGATAGGCCTTGTAAGGGAATTTGTTGGTCGCGACTAGATTGCGCCGCCGGATCTCGATGCGATCGATGCCGGTCATCCGCGCGCCTTCATCCATCACACGTTCCATCGCATACGACATCAACGGACGCCCCGCGCCGCGATACGCGCCGATCGGTGCGGTGTTCGTCACCGCCAAACGCGAACGTGCAGAGGAAACCGGAATGTCGTAGACGCTCGTCAACTGACCGAAAATGCCGCCGGTGTTGATGAACGCGCCCACCGGCACACAGTAGGCGCCGATGTCGCAAAGAAAACTGAAGCGCGTGGCGAGGATCTTGCCGTTGGCATCGAAGGCGACTTCACTGGTGGAATCCACACCGCGCGAATTCTCATCGGCGAGCAACGTCTCGGTGCGTGAGGCGACCCACTTCACCGGTCGTCCGAGTTTCTTGGCCGCCATCAGTAGCGCCATGTACTCCGGATACGCATTGAACCGTACGCCAAAGCCACCGCCGACATCCCACGCCACCACATCGATCTTTTCTTCCGGCACGCCCATCGCCGCGGACAACTGCATGCGAAGGCCGCCGATCCCTTGCGTGACCGAATAGAGCGTGTACTTGTCTTGCGCATTGTCGAACGTGGCAATACAGGCACGCGGCTCCATCGGATTGGCGACCACGCGCGTATTGTGCAAGTTGATGCGCGCGACTTTCGCGGCGGATTTGAACGCTGCTTCGACTTTCTCGGCGTCACCCATTTCATAGTCGAACAATAAATTGTTTGGCGCGATATCCCAGATCTGCGCGGCGCCGGGCTTAATGGCAGCGGCAGGCGTCGTAGAGGCGGGGAGATCCTTGTAATCAATCTCGACGTATTCGGCGGCATCTTGTGCTGCGGAGGGTGACTCGGCAATGATGAGCGCCACCTGATCGCCCACGAAGCGCACCTTGCCTTGGGCCAGCGCGGGTCTTGGCGGCTTGATCAGCTCAGCGCCGCCGCGACCTTTCACCATCAGGAAAATCGGCATCGGCTTGAAGCCCGCGGCGATCGCGTCATCGCCGGTCAGTACCGCCAGCACGCCGGGACGCGCGAGCGCGGCCTTGGCATTGATCGAGCGGATTTCCGCATGCGGACGATCGGAGCGCAGAAAATACGCGTAGGTCTGCTTGGGCAGATTCAGGTCAGAGGTATAGCGGCCTTGACCAGTGATGAAACGCTGATCTTCGAGTCGAGAATGCTTGCCTGGGGTCATGATGTGTAGATCTCGGTCGGGGAGGTGGCGGAAGCAAACGGCATGTAGATGACTGAACCGCGCTACTTGGCGAATAAAGACTCACTGGCGCATCGCGTCGCGCAATCGGCGAAGCAACTGGCGCCACAACGTCGGTTGCCCGGGATGATACCGTGCCGCGGATTCCGGCGCGAAGACCGGCACACAATGCTCAACGCATCGCGTCGTCAAACGCCTTCTTGACGGCATCGGGCTGCCCGGCAAGAAAGAGAAAACCATCCTGGTACGCAGCGGTGGCATTGCGACGTTGCTCTTCGCGCTTCGCCATCTCCGCGCGATTGAGCCCGTTGACGAACACCTCGCGGTCGATGATCGGCAATTGAATGCATTGGTTGAGCGCGCGATCGCGGATAATCGCTTTGGGCTCCTCACCCTTGGCGATCCGATCGAGATCAGCGAGGAATCGACGACGCATCATGACCACGCCACGATCGCTAGTCCCGAGATGTTCCTTGGTGCGATCGGCGATGGCGCCCTGCCCGACCCAACCAACAAAATCCTGATTCATGATGTGGCTGGTGATGTTGCGGCCGGTCGCCGGATCGATCACCGGACTGGTCCACGACGGAATGCTTTCCTGTACATACGGCTCACGTTCTTTCGGCACGCGATTGAAGAACCAGCCAACCGAAAGCGTTTTCGTGTCATCGATCGGCACCCGCCACTCGAAGTGATTACCGGTGAATAGCGCGTTGGGCCACAGGCACACTCGGCCGACCGTCCAAAGCGGATTTCTCTCATCGCCGCCTTCGCGCACGCGCTTGTAGACGATGCCGTAGTCGATTTCTTCGAAGTCGAGCTTCAGATGTTTGGGCGAGTAGGGTTTAGACACTGCGGGACCGGCGCGATCGCGCATGCGTTGCGCCCAGTTGTCATGCAGCCATTCGAAATGCACCGGGTCAATCGAATTTTCCTGACACTGCAGCCAGTTGCAGGGCACCTCCGAGAAAACGATCTGCACGAAACCATTGCCCCAGGTGAAGGGTTCCCAGTTGGGCACCAAGGGCGCCGGTTGCGGCCCCATGTAGGCCCAGAGTAGTCCGCGCTTGGCTTCTACCGGATAGGCGTTGATGCGAATGCGGTCCTTGTATTGCGACTCGGGGTTGGTGGTTTCCTCGAATGGTTGCTCGATACACCGACCCTCATGATCAAACTGCCAGCCGTGATAGCTGCAACGAAGACCGCATTGCTCGACCATGCCGTAGGAAAGATCAGCCCGACGGTGCGGACAGTGCCGCTCAACCAGTCCGTAGCGCCCACTGAGATCCTTGTAGAGCACGAGATCTTCGCCAAGCAGTCGGACCGGTTTGGTGGAATGCGTATCCAATTCGGCCACCGCTGCGATCGGCTGCCAGTAACGGCGCATCAGATCGCCCATCGGCGTACCGGGCCCAACGCGGGTCAGCTTCTCGTTGACTGCAGCTTCCATCATGGTGCGTTCCAGAATCGTGCGATTGAAGCGGGCTATTTTGCATCAAGTCCAAGCTAATCCGGCAAAGCGATCGATTGGCGCACGACTGCGCCGTTACCGAATTCGCACCGACAACGGACAATGATCCGACAACTCGCGCAGTTCGGCGCGCACTTCCCGGGTGATCTTGCCCTCATGCAGCGCAAGTTGGCGCACCGAACCCGGCACGACGCGCTGCGCGAGCGCGTGATCCGCAACGATATGGTCGATGAACATGGCCCGCTCATTCGCCGGCAATTTCGGATCACCGCCCCAGCACGATCGCAGTTGCTCATGGCCGGCGGTGAGTCGCACGATCCCGCCCTTGTTGCCTTCCGCGAGTTCGCGCCAGAATCCCAGTTGCCGGCCGAGTTGATCACGCTGGGGACCGATGGTTTCCGGTACGACATCGAAGCGCCGGTTGAAGTCGCCCAGGATCACAAAGTGCGTCCGCTCGCGCTCACGCGCTTCGATCCACTCCCTTAGCGGCTTCACCTGCTTGCCTAGTTGGATGCAGGCGGGTACTTCGGTGCCGTCGTCACGTGGATGCCGGGTTTCATCGGTGAGTGGCCGCGCATGGCAGGCCGACTTCAAATGCACCGCCAGCAATCGTAGCGGCCGACCATCGACGGTCACCTCGAGATCGGCGCCCGAGCGCGACCGTTTGCCCATCATCGCGCCAAGCGGCACATACGCGCTCGCGCGTCGAACGGTCACGCGCTGCTTACGCACTGCGAAGCCGACCCGTTGAATCCATGGGCTATCGGGTACAAAGAACGCGTACTCATTCGCCGGGAGAATCCACGCCAGGGCCTGCTCACCCTCGACTTCCTGAAACGCGAAGATGTCGGCGTTGACTTCACGCGCGATCGCACCTAGCCGTGCATAGTGTTCCGCGGTGCGGCAAATCCATCGGGCAGGATCGCGTTCATCGAGGGCCGCGCGCGATTCGCGGGGTTGGCTTTTGCATCGTTGGTAGTCGGCCGCCGACAGCGGCTGATTGCGCAGCCACGCGATATTCCAGGTGGCGATCGGGAAGTCTGCGTGCGCGGGCGATACAACGAGCGCGATAAGAACGCCCAACATTCGCGCCAACCAAACAATCGAATCCCGCAACGGTGCGCCCCGCCATGAATGGTTTAAGGAAGCGCTGATTAAGCTATCCCGCGCAATCAGCGTGCTCATACTTTCGGGGAGTTACGAGGGGGCGAGTCCCCTTGTTCGTTTATTCCTTGAAGCGCATCATACCTGCGCAAATTCCGGGCACCACGCGGGCGCTGCGCGCTGCCGCCTTCTTACTCCGGCAGCGTTGCCACCACTTTGTCGTTACGGCGAAGGAAGAGCTGGAGATTGCTCTCATGACTCTCGTACCGATCGCCGATCCCAAATCCAAGTGGTTGCGCGGTTTCACGATAGGCGTTGGCCATCTCAGGCTGGAAGCGCGCCTGAAAAATCGGGATTGGCCCGACATAGGCGCCGTACAAGCGTCGCTCCCATTGCGCCGCCTTGTAGAGCTTGATCGGTACACCGGTGTCGTCCTGCAAGACGGCCTGCGAGTGCTTCAGAATATGATCGCGTAGCGTCGCGAACTCCTTCAAATGCAGCAGGTAGGACGCCGACTTAATCATGGTGGTCGGCGGGCCGACCGATTCGACGAATTTCAGATAGTGCGGACGCTTCTGCAATCCATCGTTCGATAGATCGGTCTTGAAGTAAATGATGCGACGCTCGCGCGCTTCACCTGGGGCTTGAAAGCGAACGATCACGCCCGAAATCCGCTCATCGGTGGACCGAACGTCTTTCACGCGATTGGCATCCGATAAGCAAAGACGCCCATCCGGATTGAGCACGACATGATCAACGTCATTGACGGTATAGCCATGGCGCGCCAGAAAGAGCATGAGAATCGGCGTCACGCCAGACAGCTTGTTGCGGCGCAGATCGGCGTCCATTTCCATGGTCACGAAAAAGCTGAGCGCGAGAATGGAGCGTAGCGAACTGCGCAGCTGCTCAAGACTCGCTGCAAACGTGGGCTCATCCATCGCGTCGAGATCAGCCACTTCGCCGACCGGCTCCAGCCCGGTAAAAATCAGATCAGCCGAAGCCGGAAAGAAGGCCATCGCGTACGCGGCATCCGGCCCACTGAACGGATAGAAGACCGGCGCGGTCGTCGGTGCCGACCCATTGCCAAGTTCGCGCTGCGCAAAATCGCGAATCGGTTGCAGGCGCTTGGCGTTGAACCGGGTCCACATCGTGTTCATTTGACCGCGATGTGCCGCTGCACTCTTGCGATCAGCGATCGGCGAAGACTCTGGCATATCCAAGCCCGCGAGCATTCGCGCGGCACTATCCCACCAGAGCGCGGTGCGAAAATCAGCGGCAATGCCCGGCTGACATTCAGCGGGTACGATCACGGAACGAGGCGCTTCGAGCGGTGCCGCGTTCTTGTCGCTGGCGAGCGCAATTGAGCCCAATGCGGTCGCGGCGACGAGCACCGTGCGAAATGTCGCACTCACCAACCCGCGCAGTTCAGAAAACATCGTTACCCCCTTATCGATCTTGTGTGATTTCCGCTTCGCAGCCAGCCCCGGCTTGTCGCTGCGCGGTTGCGGCTATATTGGGTTCTTCTGCCGAAGCGACATCGCGGTGCCGTATCGACGCAAATTTCCGCCGTCTACAACCCCTTAGCGATTGACGGCCAATTTGGTTGACCCGGGAGTCCGGAGCTGACCTTCATTCGCGCACGGTGAGCATTGAGTCACGTGTGCGATGAATAGGCGGCTGACCAGATCGGTCAATCAGGCGGCTGCTGCGAATCCGCCTGTTACTCGTCGCGGCCGGGACGCGTAACAGGCGTTGGGCCGTCAGGTCGATCGACGCCCGCGCGCCCTCAGCACCCACTTCGCGACGGCAACTCAGCGATAGAGGTGCCGCGCGCCGACAATTCGCCGTCCTGGTTTTTTGCGATGAGTTCAATCTCGACGCACTGGTGCCCGTCCGACTCAAACTTGCGCTTGACGCTCGCGTCAATGAACAGCAAATCGCCTTCAGGATTGTGGCGACGCACTTCGCAGCGCATCGAGCGGAGAAATCCCGCATCGCCAATCCAGTTGGTCACCGCATGGGTGAGCCATGAGAAGCGCTCCGGGCCGTAATCGTAGGCGCCCGGAACGCCAACCTTGCGTGCGAATTCAGGTTCCCAATGCACGCGCTCCGGACAATCCGGAATGCCGAAGCGATTCTTGATGCCGGTACCCGGGTGACGGCGCATCATCTGATACGCCAGTTTGTTCGCGCGGATGTACAAACCGCCCCAGCCCTGGGCGTAGGCGATAAAGCCGGTCACCGTCATCGGGCCCTTGGCCATCGTCGGGAGCGCATCGCCCACCGCGACATCCTCGAAGAAGCGCGGTCGATCGCCGCGAATTTCCTCGGCGTCGTACAGGCGATAGATCTTATCGAGTTCGGCTTGGGTGTAGACGCGGGTTGGCTTGGCGGCCACCTCGCGATACTTGGTGCCTGATTCGCGCGCGACATCGCGATCGGTCCGAAAACACCATGAGTCACACGCGCCCAATAAGTCGCCGGTCTCATCATGAAAATCGACGTGATAGGTCTGTTGAATCGATCGACCGGCAAAGCGAGTCTGATGCTCGACGAGATCCTTCAGATAGGCGCGCGTGCTGATCGCGGCATTGCGACGAATGACTTTATGCCATTCAAAATTGGCGCCGGCCCACATCGCATGGATTCCCGAGAGCCCACCGACATAACCACTGGCGATCCGGCTGCATGACAAGAGGAACGATGGCAGCGCGATGACATCACCAAAGGCGGTTCGTCGACCGTAATCCGGATCGCACCAGAGCGGATTGTCGTCACCAATGCCATGCGCGTAGTGTCGGATGTTGTCCCGCGTCGCCTCGTAGCACCAGGGTTCGAGGGTGTTTTCGATCGGTTGCCCAATTCGCCGGCGCAGATCGGCCAGTCCCTCGTCGGTGATGCCGACGAATTCGCGCTGAAGCGCTTCACTCATGATGCTTTCCTTGGTTGATATCGATTGATTTACAACGCGATTGATTTACGACGATCGTTCACGATCCCGGAGCACTTTGCGATTGACCTTGCCGGCGGGCGTTTTCGGCAAGGCCTCGACAAATTCGATGACGCGTGGATATTCGTGCTGGCCAAGCGTATTTTTCATGAATCGTTGCACGCTTTCCTCGGTGTCCGCGGTGCGGTCGCGTGCGACGATGAACGCCTTCACGACCTGCCCTCGCACCGCATCGGGCACGCCGATGGCAGCGGCCTCCAGCACGGCCGGATGTTTCATGAGCGCGTTCTCAATTTCCACTGCGCTCAGCGTCCATCCGGCAGAAATAATCACATCATCGGACCGACCCTCGTGAATGAAATAACCGTCCGCGTCGCGAAAACCCCGGTCCTTCACATAGAACCACTCGCCTTTGCGTTTCACCGCGATTTCGCCGCGTTCACCATGCGGCAATTCATTGCCTTGCCGATCGACGATGGCGACATGCAGTCCCGGCACCGGCTTACCCAGGGTACCAGCACGCACCTCGTATCCCGTGTATCCCGGGAAATTCACGATGAGCACACCCACTTCGGTGGTGCCGTACATGCTGCAAGGGGTCACACCAAACGCCGACTCGACCCAGCGAAATGTTTCGGTATCCATCGGCTCGCCGGTGTAGGAAGCCTTGTCGAGCGCGATCCGAAATCGATCGCGAATTCCTGCATTGCGCAGCATGCGGTACACGGTCGCCGCAGCGGCGAAATTGGTGATCGACAATTCCTGCAAAGCCTCGAAGATCCGTTCCACTTCGAATTTGCCTGAATAGCTGGCGATCCGCACGCCAAGTGCGAGCGGGGCAATCGTCCCATGCCAAAGCCCGTGTCCCCAAGCAGGCGACGAAGGGCAGAAATAGCGATCCTGCGGTCGCAGCCCAACCCCATAGAGCGCGGCAATCATCAACGTCACGATTGCACGCTGGCTATGCTTGACCGCTTCCGGTAGTTCGCGCGTCGTGCCGGAGGTGTACTGAAAGACGGCCAGATCCGATGCGCGCGTCGTCGGAACAAAAACCGGATCAAACGCTTCGAGCGCCGCCCAAAATGTCGCGTCCGCCTCGACGATCCGCACATCGCCGACCATACCGCGCAAGGCCGCCCCGCGCCCCGGCTCGACCACCATCAATCGCGGCTTGCAGTCCTCTACCCGTAGCGCAATGCCATCGGAACCGAACAAGGTGAACATTGGCACCGCAATCGCACCGCGCTTGATGGCGCCGAACAACGCGGTATAGAACGCCCGCCCCGGCTCCAGCATGACGGCAACGCGCTCACCCGATTGAACGCCCTGCGCGGCCAGCCAGTGCGCGAAGCGTCCGGTCGAAGCAGCCAGTTCGGCAAAGCTGTACGACTCGATATGTCCATCATTGAATTTCACATCGATGGCCATGCCTCGCGCGGCGTGGCGATCGAGGCATTCGACCGCAAGATTGAAGCGATCGGGCGTGCCGTCAAAGAGCGTCCACAGGCGATCCCACGAGAAGGACGCGAGCGCTTCCTCGTAACTTGAAATTGCGGTCAGGTTGGACACGATGCGCCTGGCAAGATTGCGATCATTCTTGGTTTGCCGGTGAAGGACCCGTATTGTCGCGATCATGCGGACCGAACGTCCATGCATCAAAGCCCGCGATCCGATCACTCTTTTACAATGTGAAAGTCTTCTCCTGAATTGGACCCAGCATGGCCAGCCGCGCACGGACTCCGCAGACGCTTGATCGAGCGCTCCGCTTGCTGGTCGAACTCAGTCGGCGCCGCAATATGGGTTGGCGCCTGAGCGATCTCGCACGCGAATGTCGGCTCGATCTGGCCACCGCGAGCCGCATGCTTGGTGGTTTGGCCGCACATGGCCTGGTCGCGCGGCGTGGCACGGATCGGCACTTCATCGTCGGGCCGGAACTGCTCAATCTAGGACTCGCGGCCGACTATCACACCGATTTCGTGCGAGCAGCCGAAGCCATCGCGCGCGAAGTCGCAGGCGAAACCAGACAAGTGGCATTCGTCTACGTGCTAAGTGGAAATGACTTCGTGTGCGTCGCGCGGAGCGGGCGGACCGGCCTCAAAGCGCTAGGCGTTCAAGTCGGAACGCGCCGGGCGCTGATGCTTTCGGCGGGCGGCGTAGCGATCCTGCTTGCACTACCAGCGGCGATGCGCAACGCGATGATCGAGGATAACCGTTTGCGCATCACGCGCGCCAAAGACGAGCGCGGCGCCGGCATCGAACGGATGCTCCGTCGTTCGACACGCCTTCGTTATGCGCTGAACCGGAACGACATCGTCCCTGGCATCACCGCAGTCGGAATCGGCGTCGCGCTACCGGAACCCTGGCGCGCCGCAAGCGTGCTCATTGCCGGGCCAAGTGAATCACTCGACGCGCGGGCCATTGAGCGGGCAGTGGGTACGTTGGAGCGAGGCACCAAGGCCTTGGGTGCTGCCTGTGTTGCGCCGGGTTGAGGCGATCGATCTCAACATTGGCGTGTGAGCACCACCACAATGCATCGTCTGATTGAAAGCATGAGGGGAATAGCCCACTTCCCGAGCAGGAGACAAAGGCCAAGGTCTGACTCTAATCCCTGCGCGTAAGGTGGAAGGTTGACGCGACCTCCCCATTCTGAATCGCCGAGTAACGCAGGAGCGATGGGAGCTTTCGCCGAGGACTGTCCGACGGCCGCGCGTGCGCGGACTAGTTCCGCAGGCGCCCATCGCTTCGAGTAACGCAGGGTACCCCGCACGGGGCGGTTCAGTGGGGCGGCCTTCACTTTGGGTACTTTTTCTTGGCCGCGCAAGAGAAAGTACCTAGCTGCCGGGCTACCCCCGGCGACTTTTCTTTCACGCCTGCATCGGGCTAGGTTCTATTTCAAGACATTCGCGGGCGCCGTTGCGATTGGTCAGGGCATTTGCAGTGACGGAATTAGAGGCAAAAGGTGGGGCCTGACGTTCCCCCTGCCCTCATCGCTTCATCCCCGCCCGCCCCTCCAGCACCTGACACGTCGCCGCGGTGTCGAGCTTGGCCATCCCTTTAACGAGCGCTTCGGCATACACGCCCGATGCCGCATCGAAGGTTGGCGTCGGGGCGCCGATCGACTGCGCGAACGCGGTGATGGTATCGATGTCCTTTTGCCAGATATCGATCTTCATCGTCGCCGGTTCGTAGTGACCGGCTACCATCATTGGGCCCCGTACTTCGAACATCCTTGAATTCCCCGCGCCATCGCGGATCACATCGTAGACCTGCTGCAATGAAAGCCCTGCCTGCTCGCCCATCACCATCGCTTCGACCGCCGCAACGTTGTGCGTCGACACCAAGAGGTTTGCGATGAACTTCATCTTGCTGCCGTTGCCGAACTCGCCAAGATAAAACCAGCTGCGCGCGAACCCTTTGAATAATTCGATGCAACGCTCGTAGGCGGCCCGCTCGCCGCTCGCATACATCGAGAGATCCTTGTTCTTCGCTTGCGCGCCGGTGCCGGAGATCGGGCAGTCGAGCATCACCATGCCACCGCGCACGGCCGCATCCCGCGCCGCCATCTTGACCGGGATCGGCAGCGTGCTGGTTTCCACGATCAAGAGACCGGGCTTTCCGGCGGCCGCAAGCCCGGATGGGCCAGCGATGCTCGCATCGAGTGCGGCGACACTGGGCAGACTGGTGATCACGATCTCGCTTGCGGCCGCGACTTCGCGGGCGGACCGCACTGCCCTTCCACCGGCCGCGGCAAACGCGTTCGTCGCTTCCTCGGAGGGATCGAAACCGGTCACGGTGAGGCCCGCTTTCACCATATTGGCCGACATGGCCCCGCCCATAATTCCAAGCCCCAGAACACCGATTTTCATTGTTTCGCTCGCGCAGAATCGCCAGGAGTGGCGTATCGATTATCGCCCGAACGTCAGAGGGCAGGCTCGCACTGACGAGTGCTCGCACAGTTTCACGTGTTTACGTGCTAGGCTATTTCGTGTGTCACTGAGGAGCCGCTTCCATGTCCAACCTGACCATTTCCGTTGACGACCAGCTCATCAAGCGTGCGCGCGTGCGTGCCATCGAACAGGGCACCTCGTTGTCGGCCAAGGTACGCGAGTTCCTGCAGAACTATGTAGACGAGTCGCAAGGCGGGCTGGCAGCGGAGCGCGCACAAGCCACAGCCCGGTTGATGGCGGCGATCGACGCCGCGACAAAGCAATCGGCGGCCGGGCGCACCCCTTCCTCTCGCGGACGGCGCCGCACGCTCCGCGAGGAGCTTTATGCTGGTGACTTCCGCGCTCGCGACCGTAAGCCCCCCAAGGCCGCCAAGGCGGTTGCGGCAAACAAGGCCAAGCCGGGCCGATAATCGATGCCCGCCTTCCTCGACACCAACGTGCTCGTCTATTGCACCGATGCCGGCGCGCCGGCGAAGTCCGCACGCGCCCGGGCTCTGGTCGCCAAGCTCTCCACGGCGGGTGAGGCGGTGGTGAGCACCCAGGTGCTGATCGAGCTATTCCACACGCTGACGCGCAAGCAGTCGCTGCCGCCGGCCGCCGCGCAGGCGTTGGTGCTGGCTTGCACCGTTTGGCCCGTGATCGACAGCAACGTGGCGCTGGTCAGCAACGCCATGGAAAGCTCGATCCGACAACGGCTCTCCATCTGGGATGCCATGGTCATCGCGGCCGCCCTCAAGGCCGAAGCGCAGACGCTATACAGCGAAGACTTTAGCCACGGCCAGCGCTTCGGCCCCCTCACCGTGGTCAATCCATTCCTGGCATGACAGCCGCTGCTGCCGGGTATTGACGCCTGATGGCACTGGATGAACGTGCCACCTTATCGTCGAACGTCAGAGAGCGGGCGCCGGCACGAACGCAAAGTGTTCCGCCACGTTCAAACGCCGGATTGATGCGACGCTCGTGATTTTCCCCAGCATGGATACATTCAGTACGGCGCCCGCAGCAATGCGATCAAAGAACACCTCCGCGTCGATTGCGTTGCCCTGGGTATCGACTAGCGAGTCCACCACGCGCGGCAGGTCCCGATCAATCAGCAATGCAGCGCCCAGATTCGTCGCCAAGATCATGGCCCCATCTTCATCAATGAATGCCGCACCCCAGGCACCGATCGCAGCGTCAGTCTGTGTGATCAAGGTATTGTCGTTGTCGCTCAACCGGGCCACCCAAGGTGTGTAGTCCAGCGTTGCATACACGCGTTGCGGACCATTCTGAAAGTAGTACCGGCCGCGCTCGTCATGCGCATAGTTGCGGCCGATAAATTCGATCAATGCAGGATTGGTCACGCGGTCAAACTGCGCAGGCTCCCCGTCGGCCAGACGCACTAACCAGTTGCCGCGCCGATCAAGGCGCAACCAGCCGAACACGGCGGGCACGTTGGGCCAGCGAGCCATGGCGCGGCGCACCATCTCATCCATCGCGCGCTATCCTCCAAACCGCCGCGCCCGCGAGCGCAAGACTCATCAACACTGCAAAGGATCCTTCCGGTGAATCGCGATGATTTTACGTTCAGCCATACGCTCAGGGTCAGGTGGTCTGAAGTGGATCGACAAGACGTCGTCTTCAACGTCAATTACTTTCTGTACTTCGATATCGCCATTGCCGAATACTGGCGTGCGATCGGCTTTGCCTATCCACAAGGGATCGTGGATAAATTCGGCACCGATATTTACGCAGTGAAAGCCACCGCCGATTTCCGCGGCTCGGCCACCTATGAAGATTTACTGGATGTCTGCTGTCGGGTGCAGCGGATCGGTCGGACATCCATGGTATTTGCATTTGGCATTTGGCGGGGAGCCGATCATCTGACGAGTGGCGAACTCGTCTACGTCAATGCGGAACTCAAGACCAAACGCTCGGCACCGTGGCCCGCGGAACTCAAAGAGGCGATTCTCAAGTATGAACGGCATCATCCGGATGTTGCCTAGCGGCTGGGGCTCCCACCACAAGGATTGCCACACCGTTATCCGTGATGGCTTTATCAGCGTTTCCCTGGCGCGAGGCGTTTGAGCACCGGAGAGGGGGCTACAATCAAGCTCTCCGCATGCCTGATGAGTGATCAATGCTGAAGCGTACGGACCGTCCCATTCCACCCGCATTGGTGGATGTCATCGATCTGGTGTCGACCCGGGTTGTGCCCGCGGAGCGAGCGGTCATCGAATTGTTCGTGAGCGAATATTTCGACGGGCTGGACGAGGAGGATCTCGCCAGCTACCGCGCCGAGGATCTCTACGGCGCCGCGCTTTCACACTGGGCCTTTGCGCGTATGCGCAGGCCGGGCATCCCGAGCATCCGCATTCGCAATCCAACGATCGAAGAACACGGCTGGCAGACGACCCATACCGTCATCGAGATCGTGAACGACGATATGCCGTTCCTGGTGGATGCGGTGACGATGGAAGTCAATCGCCACGGGCTGATGCTGCATTTGATCGCGCATCCGATCCTCTCAGTCAAACGCAATGCAGAAGGCCGACTCGTCGAGTTTCCAGGCGATCCCAAAAAAGATCCACGCGAATCGTGGATGCACCTGCAGATTGATCGTGTCCATGACAATGCGCGGCTACGATCCCTGCATGATGGTATTGCTCGGGTCCTGGCCGACACGCGCGCTGCCGTCGAAGATTGGCAGACCATGCAGGCCAAGATGCGTGAAGTCATTGCCGAGATTGCAAAGTCATCGGCGCCCGTGCCGCCCGACGAGATCGCCGCCGGAAAAGCCTTTCTCGAGTGGTTGTTGCACGACCACTTCACCTTCACCGGTTATCGCTGCCACGATCTGGAAGCGCACGATGGCATGGAATCACTGCGCGTCATTCCAGAAAGTGGCCTGGGTGTGTTGCGGTCCTCCGAGGAAGAGCGGCGGACCGTGAGCACGTTGCCCGCCAACCTGCAACGTCATGCCAGGACGCGGGTCCTGATCGTCGTAACGAAATCCAATTTGCGGTCAACGGTGCATCGGCCTGGTCACTTCGACTATGTGGGCATCAAGCGCTTTGATACAGCGGGCGAAGTGTGCGGCGAGCATCGCTTTCTTGGCCTATTCACATCGTCGGCCTACAGCACCACGCCGACCGATATCCCGTACCTCAAACAGAAGGTTGCCAACATCATCGGTGCGGCCGGCCTGCCGCCTGCATCCCATGCGGGCAAGTCCATCGCGCATATTCTCAATAACTATCCGCGCGACGAGCTGTTCCAAATCAGCGAGAAAGAACTCCTGCCGATTGCCCTTGGCATCCTGCAACTTGGCGAACGGCAGCGAATCCGTTTATTCACCCGCCGCGATACCTACGATCGGTTTGTCACCTGCCTGGTCTTCGCGCCTCGCGAGCAGTACACGACCGATCTGCGCCGCAAGTGGCAGGCAATCCTGATTGACGCGCTATGTGGTCATGCCTCCGAGTTTGATGTCAGCGTCACCGCCTCGCCTCTCGCGCAGGTGCTGTTTACCATTTACACGACACCCGGACAAATTCCGTCGTTTGATACGCGCGAGCTCGAAACCCGCTTGGCGCTCGCGGCGCGGCGCTGGGAAGACAACCTTCACGCGGCGTTGATCGAACGACTTGGCGAGGCACGCGGCACGGAGCTGCAACACCAGTTTGGAGACGCATTTCCGGCGGGCTATCGAGAGGATTTCGCACCGCGCAGCGCGGTGGCCGATGTCGAGATGGTCGTCAAGACCCTGACGAGCGATACGCCCAGCATGATGCTGTATCGCCAGATTGAAGCCGCGCCAGGCCAATTGCGCTTCAAGCTCGTGGTGAAAGGCGCACCGATTGTTCTCTCTGATGTGCTGCCGATGCTCGAACAAATGGGATTGCGCGTGCTGGACGAACGCCCGTATCGCATTACCCCGGTCGGCGCTCCGGTCATCTGGCTGGTCGATATCGGCCTTGCCATCCACGCCGCGGCCGAAATCGATGTCGAAGCGTTGCGTCCAATTTTTGAAAAGGCGTTTGCCGACATCATCGCAGGCGCCATCGAGAGCGACCCTTTCAATCGCTTGGTCACCTCGGCACGGTTGCCCGCCGAAGATATCGTCGTGCTCCGTGCGTACGGCCGCTATTTTCGACAAATCGGTTTTCCGTTGTCGCAATCATTCATCGAAAGCACACTGACCAATCATCCCGCGATCGCGCGGCTGCTGGTGCATTTGTTCAAACAGCGCCTCGATCCGAAACGCGACGACGACTCGCTGGCATTGAAGATCGAAAAAGGGCTGGAAGCAGAGCTTGAGCGAGGACCGCGTGCTGAGACAATATCTCGCGACCATCGTCGCTACCACGCGCACCAATTTCTTCGTGCTCAACGCGGACGGGTCGCGGAAGGAATTTCTGTCATTCAAGTTCGACCCGGCGCGCGTGCCGGGTGTGCCGGAGCCGCGGCCGATGTTCGAGATCTTCGTCTACTCGCCGCGCTTCGAAGGTGTGCATCTTCGCGGCGGCAGAGTCGCCCGTGGCGGCCTACGTTGGTCAGATCGCCCAGAGGATTATCGCACTGAGGTGTTGGGGCTGGTGAAAGCGCAGATGGTGAAGAACACCGTCATCGTGCCGGTTGGATCGAAAGGGGGATTCGTTCTTAAGCGAGCGCCGGTCGAGCGCGAAGATCTCTTGAAGGAAGGTGTCGCCTGCTA
Source organism: Klebsiella pneumoniae (assembly GCA_945906755.1). Classification (GTDB taxonomy): domain Bacteria; phylum Pseudomonadota; class Gammaproteobacteria; order Burkholderiales; family SG8-39; genus SHXR01. Next base: position 20,618 of record CAMDRJ010000047.1, read on the forward strand.
CAAGAATTATCTGCGCGGGCTGCTCGATCTCACCGACAACCTTATCGATGGCAAGATCGTGCCGCCTGCGGATGTGCGGCGGCTCGATAGCGATGATCCTTATCTGGTGGTGGCGGCAGATAAAGGAACAGCAACATTTTCCGATCATGCCAACGCCGTCTCGAAGGAATATGGGTTCTGGCTAGGCGATGCGTTCGCCTCGGGCGGCTCGGCCGGTTACGACCACAAGGCCATGGCGATTACCGCGCGCGGGGCGTGGGAATCGACCAAGCGGCATTTTCGCGAACTTGGTCGTGATATTCGCGCCACATCGTTCACGGCCGTTGGCGTCGGCGACATGTCAGGCGATGTATTCGGCAACGGCATGTTGCTCGCCAAGACGATGAAGCTCGTTGCCGCATTCGATCATCGCCATATATTTGTTGATCCCGACCCCGACACGGCAGCGAGCTTTCTTGAGCGGGGGCGCATGTTTCATCTGCCGCGCTCCTCATGGGCCGATTACGATACGAAAGTCATTTCGGCTGGTGGTGGCGTGTGGCCGAAGAGCGCCAAATCGATCCCAAGTAAATATCCCCCGGCAGAGCCGGGGGCTTTAGTTTGTGAGCCGCTCGAAGCGGCTAGAAGCGGTCGCTAACGCGGCCGCACGGTTTTTGGGCCACCCGGCGGTGGCCCTCTAGTACTGCAGCTTCAATTGGTCCAACCGCTTGTC
>CAMDRJ010000048.1 GCA_945906755.1 Klebsiella pneumoniae
AGCCAGACAAAATAGTCCATCGGCATCGGGCCATCATGCGGATCACCACCCAGGAAATTGACGCTTCGGTTGCGTTTATGGTGGCCGTACTTGATCGCGTAAAGCTCGTAGGTTGGGATCATTGCATTCCTCCGGCACGTCATGGCGCCGCAATATTACGGTCCTTGATCACCTTGGCCCATTTGGCGATTTCGGCTTTGATGATCGCCGCGAGTTCGTCTGGTGTCGAAGGCGCCGGATCCAAACCTTGCGCGGTGAGCATCGCATGCGTTTCCGGATCCGACAACGCTCTCACGAACGCGCGATGTAGCCAGGCAATGACATCCGGCGGTGTTTTGGCGGGCGCGACAAAGCAATACCAGTTGTTGGCCTCGTAACCGGGCAGACCTGCTTCGGCGATAGTCGGCAAATGCGGCAACAAGGCAAGCCGTTTCAAGGTCGTAACGCCGATGGCCTTCAGCTTGCCCGCCTTGATATGCGGTAGCGCGCTCGGTGTGGTCGCGAAGATGAGTTGGATTTGTCCGGCGAGCAGGTCCGCCATCGCCGGACCGCCGCCTTTATAGGGGACATGCACCAGATCGACTTGACCGAGCCCGGCGAACAGTTCACCTGCGAGATGGCCCGCAGTGGCGTTGCCGGACGAGCCATAGTTGAGCGTGCCCGGTTTCGCACGCGCCAGGGCGAGCAGCGCTCGAACATCGTTGGCCGGGACCGAAGGATGCGCAACTAACACATTGGACAGCACCACCGACATCGTGATCGGTGCGAAGTCGCGGACCGGATCGAATGGCAACGTCTTGTAGAGACTTGGACTGATCGCCATCGGCCCGATCGCCCCCATGTAGAGCGTGTAGCCGTCCGGCAGCGACTTTGCGACATACTCAGCCGACACATTGCCGCCGGCACCCGGACGATTTTCAACCAGCACCGGCTGCCCGATATGCCCGGAGAGCCGATTGGCGATGAGGCGCGTCGAGAGGTCAGCGCCGCCGCCAGGAGGCGTTGGCACGATGATGCGGATCGGCTTGGATGGAAAAGCACTCGATTGCGCGATGCCATGCTGCGCGCAAAGGGTTAATCCGATTGCCGCCACGACGCGTCCTGCTGCGCCGCGAAAATTCAGCGCGGTGCCTTGGGGGTGCACGTCTGGTGGCACTCGCGTCCGCTATCGGTGCGTTGGCGTTGCGTGCCTAATGCAAGCGCGGCTTTTTCAGGAAATCACTGCGATCGCCTGATTTCACGCGGACATTCTTGATCGTGCCACTGCGCGCGAACGTAAGCGGAATCTCCGTTCCCGCAGGGCCAGTACGCCAGATGCGGCGAAACAGCTCAGCCAGTCGCGACGGCCGGTCGTTACCGACCTCCAGCACCACATCACCCACTTTGATGCCGGCACGCTCCGCCGGTCCACCTTTGGCAAGACCACCGACCACCAGATGGCCCTGCGCTTCGGTGGTGTACATCCCAAGCCACGGGCGTGACAGCCCAGCCGGCTTGCCAAGTTGCAGCATGTCCTCGAAGACCGGCTCAAGAAGGTCGATCGGCACGATCATGTTGCCTTCGACCTGCTCGCCGTTTTGCTTTTCCTGCACGAGCAGCGAGCCGATGCCAATCAGCTTTCCTTCTGCATTCACCACCGCTGTCCCGCCCCATTGCGGATGCGCGGGCGAGGTGAACAAGGCTTCATCGAGAACGTATTCCCAGTAGCCGGCGAATTCGCGCTTTTCAATGATCTTCGCCTTAAGCGAATGCGGCCGTCCGCCCTGACCGATTACGAGAATCTCATCATCAACCTTGGCCGTGCGCGTGGTGCCGCGCTCAAGCATCGGCGCGCCGAGCTTGCCAAGCGGCAGCACCAAGCCAAAGCCGCTGGTCTGATCATAGGCAAGCGGATAGCCCTGCACCACCACACCATTGTTGGTGGTGATCCAGATCGTCTGCGCTTCGGTGATGAGATAGCCGATCGTGAGAATGAGGCCGTCCTCGCGAATGACGACGCCATTGCCCATGCGCTCGGTGCCAAGCGTGCCGGCCGTGTAGGCATCCTCGGGAATGTCGGTACGAATCAGGACCACCGCATCGAGGGCCGCCTTGAGGTCAAAGCGCACCTCATCGGGCTTCGGTTGCAGGTTGGCGGGAAACGCCCAGTTTTCGGATTCAGCCATGGCAAGAGTGCAATCGTTCGTGCGCCGATCAGGAGTCGAGCGACCCTCTATCTTACGCTATCGTGCCGGTAAATTGACGATCTCGATCCAACGACCCAAATCGACTACTGGTCGAGCGCGCTCTTGGCGAATATTTCGTCCAAGGCCATGAGCCTGGGCGTCAAGCCCTGCTCGTGCGAATACTGCGCGGCGGTTTCCAGTACCTTGCGGTTGGCCTTTATGCCGTGGCGAAGGAGCGGCGTGCGCAGCGCCGCGGCCGCTTTCGCATCGAGGAGCCCCGCATCAATGTAGTAGGCCGCCTGTTCGATGCGCCGCTGATCGGCAATCGCGTTCGCGCGCTCAAACGCCTTATACAAGTTGAGCACAACCCAGGGATGCTTCTCGACAATCGATCGTCGAATCACCATGCCGTGGTTGATCGGAAAAATCCCCGTCTTCTGCAAGAACCGGCTGCCCTCGGCGACCAGATCCTGGAACAACGGCCGAATTTGCGGATGCTGATGGAGATCAGCGGTGCTGCGATCCACCAGGTTTGGATTCACGAGGTAAAGCAGCGTTGCCTGCAACTCACCCGATAACATCATCGCGCCGATATTTTTTTCAGGCGGGATCTGATTGACCGTCACACCCGGGGGCGCCTTGAAGCCGACCGCACCGCCGTGACTCATGGCAGGAATTCGCTCCATCCAGAATTCCATGTCCTTGGGCGCCACGCCCCATTCATGCTGCAGGATGCCGCGCGACCAAAGTGCGGCGGTCTGCTGATACTCGGGGACGCCAACGCGTTTGCCCCGCATGTCGGCAGGCCCTTCGATGCCGGCGTCGCGGCGCACCAGAATCCAGGTCTGAAAGAAGTGCCGCGTCGTGAAGACCGGCAACCCAACCCAGCGATCATCGCCGCGCGCGGTGGCCATCATGAGCGATGAGACCGACATCTCGGATGCATCGAATTCAGCGAACTTCAATTGCCGCCAGAACATCTCGGACGGATGCAGTTCGGTCGGGATGAGATCAATACCGTCCGCCTTCGCCAAGCCTTCAAAAATCGGCTGGGTGCGGGGATTGAGTGATAGCGCGATGCTGAGTGGGAGGTTCATGGTTGGTCTTTTACAGGGCGAGCCCGTTTTGCGCAATACCAGCAATTCCTCGTATCCTCTAGCTCCCCCGTGATTCCACTCTGGAAGGACAATGACGATGGCACGCAGAAAGAGTATCGACGTCCCCACCTATTCGCACAAGAACCCGATTCCAGGCGGCTCGCTGGTGGGCAACCTGCTGGCGACCGGCATCATCACCGGCCGCGATCCGAAGACCGGCCAAATGCCGCCGACGCTGGATGCGCAGGTCGTCAACATGTTCGGTCATGTCAAGGCCCTCATCGAAGCGGCGGGCGGCACGATGGATGATCTCGTCAAATTGAACGTCACGATGCAAGACTCTTCGCAACGCGCGGCGGTCAATGATGTCTGGCTGAAGCTTTTTCCCGATGAGAAATCGCGCCCCGCACGCCAGACCGCACAAGCCAACCTCGAAGGCGGCATGTTGATCACTTGCGACATCCTCGCCGTCATCGGACGCTGAGACGCACCTTGAAAAGCTTCTGGAGCATTGTCGTCGCCGGGATGGTGGCGGGTGCAAGCCCGATCGCGGCGGCACAGTATCCGGTCAAGCCGATTCGATTGGTGGTGCCCAACCCGCCAGGTGGGGCCACCGATACCGTCGCGCGCCTGTTTGTACCCGCGCTTGGCAAACGATTGGGGCAAACCCTGGTCGTCGAAAACCGCTCCGGCTCGAACGGCAATATCGCGATTGAGACGGTTGCGCGCGCACCAGCAGACGGCTACACGCTGATCCTCGCGGCCGACGCGCAAATCGTCATCGGCCCGCATATTTACCCGGCGATGCCGGTCGATACGCTGCGGGATCTCGTACCGATCGCCAGCATCGCCACGACCTTCATGATGCTTTCGATCAATCCGGCACTGCCCGCACGCACGCTGCCCGAATTCGTCGAGTACGCCAAACGCGCCAATCCACCGCTTGCCTATGCATCGATCGGCAGCGGTAGTCAACATCACCTGACCATGGAACTCCTCAAGCAGCGCGCGGGCATCGACATGCTGCATATTCCGTACAAAGGCGGCGGCCCGGCCACGGTGGCGATTCTTGCCGGCGATGTGGCGGTGATGTTCGGTGGCAACTCAACCGCCGGACATATCAAGTCAGGCAAGTTGCGCGGACTGGCAGTAGCAAGCCCACGGCGATCACGCGCGCATCCTGAGCTACCGACGCTGGGCGAACATTATCCGGGCCTTGAAGCAACCACCTGGCTCGCGCTCTTTGCGCCGGCCGGCCTACCGGAAGCGCACATGGCGCGCTTGCGAGACGAAATCGCCGAAGTGCTCAAAGATCCGGAAACGCGCGATCGATTTGCCAGCGCTGGCGGCATGGAACCGTTCGCGACAACACCCGCAGAATTAGCGGCCCTCATCAAGAGCGATCATGCGAAGTACGGCGCGATCGTGAAGGCGGTGGGCGTGAAGGTTGATTGAAGAGCGAACCCGGTAGGGTGGAATAGCGCAGCGCATTCCACCACTTGGTCGCCGTTGTTACGCCGTGTATTTTGGCGGGTCTCGATGCGGCGGAATGCGCTCCGCTATTCCGCCCTACGTTCATTCTTTTCCACGTCACCCGCGCGGAAAAACCGCCATCGCCTCGATCTCAATCCGCGCGCCGGGCGTGGAGAGCTGGTTGACGCACACGGTCGTGCTGATCGGCTTCCAGTCCTTCAAGTAGGTGCCCTGCACGACGTTCAATTCGTCCATGTCGCGCATATCGGTGAGATAGCGGGTGAGCTTGACCACGTCGGTCCAGGTGAGTCCCTCGTGCTTCAGGATCGAAGCGATCGTGTCGAACACCCGCTTCGATTGCTCTTTCATGTCATTCGGATGCTGATGCTCGGCCGGAAGGTGCGGGTGCTTGTGGTAAAGCGGTGAGCAGGTCGCCCCGGAGATGAACAGTAAATCGCCTGGGGCCTCGACGCGCATGGCCGGCGCATACGGCATGTCCATATGCCGTTCCGGCTCGGTCTGAATTTCCTTGATCGATGGATTGGTCGGGGAAACCTTGAATGGCTTGCTGCGTTCGGGCATGACGCCTCCTCCTTGAACAGTGGGCGAATCACGATAACACGCCCGTGGAAGGTCTTGTCGTGCAGCGGCACAACAGGGTCTAATGTCGGTCTGTCACTCTTCGGACTCGGCTCAATGTCGCATGAATTTCTGCGCTCTCGCCTGCACTACTACGCGGCGACATTATTGATGTATATCGCCCGGGAAGAAGCTGCCATCGCCCAATATAAGCGGGCCATTGCGTATGACCCGCGCTATATCAATGCTTGGCGCAATCTGGCGTTCATCCTCGCGCAAGGCAATGATGAAGCAGCCGCGGTGGATACCTACACGAAGGCGCTCGCCGTTGCCCCCGATGATCACGGCACACGCTTCAATCTCGGATTTGTCTTGCACAAGTATCGGCGCTTTGAAGCCGCCATTGCTGAATTCGAACAGGTGGTCAAGCTGTCGCTGCCTGCCCGGTGTTCGGCGGGAAGGTGAAATCGGTCGACGAGAGCAAGATCGCCGGCCGGCGCGGCATCGTCAAGGTCTTGCAGTTGGGCGATTTCGTCGCAGTGGTTGCCGACAACTGGTGGCGCGCGAATCAAGCGCTCAAGGAATTGCCGATCGAATGGGATGTCGGCACCAACGGCAATGCGACCAGCGCAAGCATCATGGACTTCTTCAGGGCCGGGCTCACGCAGCCTGACATCGCCGTAGCACGCAAAGGCGGTGACACCGACAAAGCCTTCGCTGAAGGAGCCAAAGTGGTGGAGTCCGAGTACTTCACACCGTTCCTGTCGCATACGACGATGGAGCCGATGGTTTGTACCGCGCTCGTCAAAGATGGCCGCGTGGATGTCTGGACCTCTTCGCAGAATTACGAGGCGACCCTGGCGACTGCCGCGAACACCGCTGGTGTGCCCCTCGAAAATGTCGAAGCGCATCCAATGCAGTTGGGCGGCGGCCTTGGCCGGCGTGGCGCGCAGGACTACACCCGCCAAGGCGTGATGATCGCCAAAGCGATGGAAGGCACAGCAGTCAAGATGGTCTGGTCGCGTGAAGAAGATACGCAACACGACTTCTATCGACCCGCGAGCCTGGTGAAAATGAAAGGCAGCGTCGATGCGCAGGGCAATATCACCGGGCTCTATTCGAGGATTTCAAGTCCTTCGATCATCGCGACGTTATTGAGGCTGCCGTTAAAAGGCGGCATCGACCCGCAAGCGGTGACCGCCTATGCCGATCAACCTTATTCGATTCCGAACGTCAGCATTGAATACGCGCAGCGCAATCCGCATGTGCCGGTGGGTTTCTGGCGCACGGTTGGCCATTCGCAGAATCCGTTCGTACGCGAGTGCTTTATCGATGAGTTGGCGCAGGCCGCCGGCAAAGACCCTTACGAATTTCGGCGCACGATGCTAAAGGACTCACCACGGGATCTCGCGATTCTCGATGCCACCGCCAAAGCGGCCAATTGGGGCCGACCGCTGCCGGCTGGCGTGTTCCGTGGCATTGCCGAGACGGAAGGCTATGGCAGCTATACCGCGTGTGTGGCCGAAGTATCGGTGAACGACAAGAACGAACTCAAGATCCACCGCATGGTGATCGGCATCGATTGCGGCATTCAAGTCAATCCCGATAACATTATCGCCCAGGTGCAAGGCAGCGCGGTACACGGCCTCACTGCAATTATCTGGGGCGAGATCACTATCAAAGACGGGCGCGTGGAACAAAGCAATTTCCACGACTACCGGATGATGATGCTGAAGGAAATGCCGAAGGTGGAAGTCGTGATGGCACCCACCGGTGGATTCTGGGGCGGCATTGGGGAACCGGCGCAGGCCGCCATTCCGCCGGCACTGATCAATGCGATCGCCGCGGCAACCGGCAAGCGCATCCGATCGTTGCCGCTCAAGAATCACGGCATGACCCTCGTATAGATTGAGAGTTTTCGCATTCATTACAGGACTCGCCTGCGCGGTGGCAACGAACGCCGTCGCGCAAGGCGTAGTCCCGTTTGCGGTCGAGGGCGATGGCATCCGCCACTCGCTCACCGGCGTGCCCGGTGATGCGGCCAACGGCAGAAACATCGCGCTCAATCGCAATGAAGGAAGCTGCGTGCTGTGCCATGCCGTACCGGAGCCCGCTCAGCCATTCGCTGGCAACATCGCGCCATCCTTGGTCGGCAGTAGCGCGCGGCTTAGCGTCGCGCAACTCAGGTTGCGCATCGTTGATTCGACGCGAGTAAATCCCAATACGCCGATGCCTGCTTACTATCGGACGGAAAGGTTGCAACAGGTGGCCGCGGCGTATCAGGGCAAACCGATCCTCACCGCGCAGCAAGTGGAAGATGTGGTGGCATGGCTCGCAACACTGAAGGACGCCTCACGATGAATCGCCGTCGTTTCTTCGCTGGCATCGGCCTCACTGGATTCGCGGTACTGAGCCCGGGAATCGCTCGCGCACAGATGCCGATCTTCGATCCGAAGATCCTCGATGAGGTGACCAAAGGGGCCATGGCACGACCGGCACGCGTCAAGCTCGTGCTGCCTGTGCTGGCCGATAACGGCAACTCGGTGACGATGAAAGTCTCTGTGCAAAGCGCGATGACGCCGGCCGATCACGTCAAGACCATCACCATGATTTCGGAACGCAATCCGGTCCGCACGATGGCGACCTTCTACATCGGGCCACGGGCCGGACGCGCCGAGATTATTTCGCGGCTGCGGCTGGCCGGGACCCAATGGGTCGCTGCGGTTGCGGAGATGTCGGATGGGACGTTTTTCTATGCGGCGGAGCGCGTCGTGGTGACGCTGTCAGCGTGCGTGGATGAAAGTTAACAAGTTGTTGAAATACGTTCGTCACTCCCGCGCAGGCGGGAGTCCAGAATGTTCGCCTTGCTTGAAATCAAGCACTTTCTGGATTCCCGCCTGCGCGTGAATGACGTTTTATGTTGAGTTCGCACAATTTTCAACATGCCGCCATGGCTCCTAGAATCATCAAGGCGTTGCTAAGGTGCTTGTTCGTTGCCTTGCTCGTTGCGCTGCTCCCTATGCTTGCCCATGCGCAAGACACGTGGCCCACGCGGCCGGTCCGCATGATCGTTTCGTCGGCGCCCGCAGGTGGGACGGACGTCTACGCACGGCTGGTCGCGAATGCCTACACCGAGGCCTTCAAACAGCAATTTATCGTTGAGAATCGACCGGGTGGCAATGGCACGATCGCAGCCGATGCGGTCGCAAAGTCGGTACCCGATGGTCACACGCTACTCGTATCGGCGAGCCCGTCGATCGTGCTCGCACCGGTGCTGTTCAAGAAGCAACCCTACGATGTCGATCGCGATCTCGCACCGGTCACGCGCGGCGTATTGAGCCCGCTTGCGCTCTGTGTCTTGCCATCGCATCCGGCGAAAACGCTTAACGCGCTCGTTGGCATGGCGAGGCGCGAGGAAGCGAAAATTCCTTATGGGTCCGCCGGTGCCGCCAGCATGACCCATCTTGGTGTGCGCCTGTTCGAGGAAGCGGCCGGCATTCGCTTCCTGCACATTCCCTATAAAGGGGTTGGACCCGCGATTCAGGATCTTCTTGGCGGACAGGTTGCCTTCGTACTCACCGACCTGCCTGCCGCGATCAATCATATTCGCTCGGGGAAGCTGATCCCTCTTGCGGTCATGCCAAAGACGAGCTTGTTGCCGACCACGCAAAGTTTCGCCGAGGCCGGGTTTGCGGGCACTGAGGTGTCTGCGGCGTTTGCGATCGTCGCGCCCGCCGGCACGCCACCGGCTGTCATGCAACGGCTAAGCGCCGAATTGATGAAGGCCATGAAAGGTCCGGTGCTCGCCGGCCGGCTCGATGAATTGGGATTGATCCCGGTCTTCGACACGCCGGAGGAAGCAGCGATTCGTTTGCGCAGGGAACGCGAAATGTGGGCGGCGTTTGTGAAGCGCACCGGCATGACCGTTGATCAATAGTTGGCCGACATGACCGCCCGCATTCAACTCCCCGCTACCGCCAAGGCAGGTGAAGTGATCGAGATTCGCATCTTGATCCAACACCCAATGGAAACCGGCTATCGGGTCGACGATGTCGGTCGCAACATTCCGCGCAACACGATCCGCTCGTTTGCCTGCACCTACAACGGCGAAGAGATTTTTCGTGCGGACATGTCATTGGGCATCGCGGCCAATCCTTATCTGCAATTCACCACGATCGCGCAAGCAAGCGGCGTCATCGAATGTACTTGGATCGACGATGCGGGTGAACGCGGCGCGGAACGACACGCCATCGAGATCGCCGGATGATTGCGCGTTGGGCAGCCGCTGCCTGCTTGGCTGCAAGTTCTATCGGCGCCCAAGAGCGCGCCATTCCACTCGACAAGTTGCAATCGGGCGCGGCGTTTATGAGTGCTGACCTGCGAGCGCAACAGGCCGACGACTTTGCCAATCCGGGCATGCTCTGGGTGGAACGCGGTGCAAAGCTATGGACTCAAGCGGCGGGCGCAGGCGGCAAGGCTTGCGCTGATTGCCATCAGGATGCGCGCGTATCGATGAAAGGGGTGGCGGCCCGTTATCCTGCACGCGACCGGGAATCGGGCAGACTCTTCAATACCGCCGATCGCATTCTGCAATGTCGCACCGAGCGGCAGAGTGCGGCACGCCCGGCGTGGGAATCCGAAGAGCTGCTGTCACTCACCGCATTCGTTGCGCATCAATCGCGCGGCATACCGATCAATGCAACGATCGATGAGCCGACGCGCCCACACTTCGAAGCGGGCCGGGCGTTCTTCGACCGGCGCATCGGACAACTCAATATTTCCTGCGCCCATTGCCACGATGCGCAGTGGGACCGCACGCTCTATGCGGAGACGATCAGCCAGGGGCATCCGAACGCTTACCCGGTCTATTGACTCGATTGGCAAACGCTCGGGTCACTCGAGCGGCGTTTTCGCGCGTGCCTGTCAGGTATCCGCGCCGAAATGTTGCCGTATGGGGCGCCCGCCTATCGCGACCTGGAGTTGTACTTGGTGTGGCGCGCGCAGGGGATGAGGGTGGAGACGCCGGGGGTGCGGCGCTAACGCGCCGTGAGGCGACCCTTCACGGTTTGGGAATGCGAAACCGGCTAATCATCAGCGAGCCCGACACGGCAAACATCAGTACCAGCGGATGCAGCGTAAAACCGAAGATCTTCATCTCGCCAAACCATAGATGATCGCGCACGGCACCCGTCCAGGCCGCGATCGCCATGATCAAGACCAACACGATAGATGTTGGGATCGGCGTTCCCTCGAAGTACTTCACCTTGCCGCTTTCGTCCGACAGCGCTTCGGCTGTGACGTTGAAACGCGCCAAGCGCGAGACACCGCACGCGACAAAGTAGCCCAGCACGATGCGATCGTAGAAACCCTGCATCCCGCAGCCATAGGCAATGATCGCGGGCGCAACGCCGAATGAAATGACATCGGCGAGCGAATCAAGCTCGCGACCAAGCGATGAAGTCTTTTGCCGCCACCGGGCAATCTTGCCATCCAGGATGTCAAACACCAGCGCGGCGAGGACCAAGACGCACGCGAAGTAGACATGCCGCACATCGTCCAACTCGAGGTAGGTCATGATCGAAAACAGCGCGCCAATGCCGCAAATCGCGTTGGCGAGCGTGAACCAGTCGGCCAAATGGAAGTCTCGAATCATCGAGAATGGTTTTGGCGGTGTAGGTGTTGTCATGGATCGCGGAGGTTGGTCGTTCATTTGGTTATGCGAGGCGCTTGGCTATCTGGAGTTTGCGATCATCGCCGCTGCGGCTGCTCGCACTATATTGGATTCCTCGACAGACGCCCCGCTGCTCGGGACGACAGGACACTGCTTCTCCACTGTTTGTATCGCCAAATACAGGACGCACGCGATCAGATATGTGGCGGGCCGAGTGGGATGACTTCCATCTTCGTCGTATAGCGCCAATTTCGGAGTGCGTTTTGCCACGGACTGCCAAACGATGCCCACCGGCGCGACGACTGCGCCAATTTCAGCCGCAATCAATTCATACGCTGCGTTGAGATCGGCCTGTCGTTCCGGATTTTCACGTCGCGCCCAGGTCGCATAGAGAATCGTTTTAGCGCCATTTCGCTTGATCTCTCGATCAAAGCGCCGCACATAGTCATGCATGCGATGCCTATCCTCGAACGGCCGCGTGCTCTGCTCCTGCAGCACGACATACTCCCACTTTCGCTCATGAATGGCCCGTTGCGCGGCGCCTGATTCCCAATGGTCTTCAAGCGTTGCGCCACCCACTGCAATCATCCTAGTACGCAGTTCGCGCGGACCTGCCTGCGACATCGCCGCAACGATTGCTGGCATCTCGAAATAGTACGTATAGCTGCTACCGATGAACAATACATTGGCGTTCGCGCGTGCGACGCGGCTTTGCCCATTTTCCGCGACGGCAAGGCTCGCAAAGAGAGTTACCGCGAACAGAATCACGACGCTTCGCAAGTACATGGTTCACGTGCTCCACATGGTTCACGTTCTCCTAAGTGGCCGAGTCAAACGGCTACCGAGTGGAATAATCCGGTGCACCATTCGCTCGTTGTCCAGGCAACGATGAACGATAACAGCAACAAGGGCGTTGGGTGTGGGAACGAAAGAAACTGCGACCCTGGACAATGCGCCACACCGTGGCTGCTCAACGCAAGATGACGGACACCAAGATCCCGGTTCATCGCATAGTTCGCCCAAGATCAATGAGGACCTGATCGGCCTCATCAACACGGATCAAACCAAGGCGCGGGTACTCAAGATCCAGAACCACATACAAGGTAATCGACATCGTCGTTGCGACTAGAAGAAAATAGAACCAGCTTCGAACCTTGGTGCCGCACGTCACGTAACCCATCAGCAATGCGCTCACCAAACTCAACACGCAAAGCAAGACGAAGATGACTTGCGGTGGGTGATTCTGCATTGCGACGTCCCGAGTCGTCGTAATGTCGATCATCGCATTGAGCGCGGGCAGCAACAGAATCGCCGCCTGCGCATGGGCCTCTGCCCGTCTGCTCCCGGCAACAGCCTTGCCCCAGATCTCACCTTGCAGTTTGGATGCCTCCGCACGCCGCGCTTCAAAAGCGGCTGCATCCGCGTACTTCCGATAGGTCTCTACTCGCGTCTCCAGATAGCGGCGAAACAACTGTCGCATCTCAGGCTGGGCCTCCGCGGGCAGCAAGTCGATGCGCAGGAAGGCAGTCCCGATCGCGTTGGCCTCCTCGGCGATCAAATGCCGCCGGTCTTCGAATCTCGATGCGGCCCCGGAAAACGTGAACGCCAGAAGCAAGCCAAGTAGGCCGAACACAGCAGCCTCCACGAGCCCGGAACCGGACGAGAAATCATCGCGGTCGCGAGCGAGCCTGACCACGCCCAGTCGGCGCCCCGCTTCGGCCGCCAGCAGCATGCCGACAAACAGCAGACCCGCTCCGACCAGCGTTGATGATGTGAAAGTCATGATTCCCTAACGCAGAGATGCAACGTGGCCAGAACCTATCTCTAATATGGATTCGGCGCACAAGTTTGCGGAGGAATCCGCTCCATTGGTTGGTTAGGTGTCATTCGCTAATTTCCTTCCATCGGTTGTCTACGAGCACCAGCGAGGTCTCTATCTGCTTATCAGGGACCGACCAATACTTTCGAAGCAAGCTGTTCTTCTCTTGGTCAGAGACCACCCGATACTTATTCTTACGATAGAACTCTATAGCCCATGTAGCTGCTGCCCAGGTTCCTATGAGCATGGGCTTGGCCGTGAGTGATTCCAAATGATGGAGCAGTTGCGTTCCGAAACCTCGCCCTTGGGATTCAGTCACAGTGTAGGCATGTCTCACCAAGGCGACATCGGCTTTGTCTTGAATGCCCATGACGGCCACTATGCGACCTTCGTCTTCCAGTACGGAGAAAGCGACGTGACTTTCTAGTTCGCTTTTTAGCTCCTCGGCAGACATGTATGGCTCGTGGTGGCAGCCTGACGGAATGACCCCGCGATAGGCTTGTGCAGCATCGTTAATGACGGCCAGGATGGCGTCGAAGTCGTCTGCTTGGGCGTCACGCATTTTCACGGCGCTCTCCAATGACACCTAACGATTTATCAAGACACATTTTCAATTTGACCTGATATCCAGCGCCACCCGTCTGATAACGCCCAAACGCTTGCCCGCACCCGTTGCGTCCCTTCGCGCGACGCCGGATCTCCAGCCTTCAAGCTACATCGGCGGTTTCACCCCGTCTTTGCTCACTTGGATCCGCTGCGTCGTGAGCTTGCCATCGGGCGCCGCTTGCGCGATCGTGAAGATGTATTCGCCTTTCACGAGGTCGGCGCGGGTGCCCGGCACGGCCCGCACGATCGGCGCGTTGGCCGGCACCTTAATCGTCTGCGATCCGCCGTCGTACGCGAGCGTCAATTCGCGTGTGCCGGCGGACTGGCTGATCACGGTGACGTTCGCATTGGTCATCGTTGAACCCGGTTCGAGATCCCATGGTGTGTGACCCTTCGCGGCGGTTGGCGGCAGGTAGTGCACTTCGAGCGCCTCGAGCGATCCGTCCGCGCTGCGTCGCGCGGCCGATCCAATGTAGTCACCTTGCTTGATGTCCTCGAACTTGATTGCTTTGGCGATCGCCACCACGCTCGAATCGGTGAGATGCACTTGCAGCGCCTTGCCTTCGCGCGACTGAATCGATACGACGTTGCCATCCACCGCGGTGATCGTGCCGCGAATGCGAACGCTCGTTTGCTGTGCAAATGCCGCTGTCGCAATGAACGCGCCGACTGTCACAACCCCAAGCATCTTGCCTACTCGCATGGCCATCTCCCCGATCGACATTGATATGCACGAACGTCATTGTGCCATCGTAGGAAGGGCGTCTGCTGGTCGCGGCGCGGGCCGCATCGGATGCGTTCTTGGCGCACCACCTGCGAGCGTCAATTACGGGCGATCGCCATGCAATGCATCGGGAATTTCTCTAGCCCGCGCAAGCCGCGAGGTCGAGGGCTTGCAAGACTTCGGCGTTGCGCCGATTTTGTACGAATGCAACGGCGCCGGCGATCTTGGCGCCGGGTGGCAGCATCACCGCGCGCTGCTGTTCGGTCTTGCCGCTCTGGTCGATGCCGAACGGGCCCAGCAATTCCCGCACCACACGTTCATGCTTGAGGCGTACCCCTTTATTCTCGCCGGCGGTCACGCTCGTCGCCAGCCCATCTTCATAGAAGGCGACATAGAGCGCGGCATCCGCACGTTGCGCCGGATCAACATTGCCCACCATGGCGACAAATTCAGCAGCGCCTTGACTGCCAAGCTTGAGCGTCAGCGCAATCGTTGCTCGCGGTGGACGATCATTGATGATCTTCAGATCTGCCGCGAACGTCCGCTCATTCGACCAACGCCGGTAGTCACGGCCATTCACCAGAATCTGTGGCGTGTAGACGACTCTGCTGCCGGCCAGCCCGACCACCTCGCGTTGGCGAGTGGTATATGCGGCGCGCGCAAACGGGTCTTTCCAGCCGAGGTAATCCCAGTAATCGACATGCAGCGCAAGCGGCACGAGGCGGTCGGTTCCAAAGCCCCGCTTCGCCAACCCGCCAACCCATTGATCGGCAGGCGGACAGCTATCGCAACCTTGCGAGGTATAGAGCTCAAGCAAGGCGGCGGTCGATTTGCCGCTGGCTGCGAAACAGGTCGCCCCATTTCCCAGCGCGGCGGGGGTGATGGTAACCAGCGTCAATGCGGACATGGCGATAAGAAGCGATTTGACCATTGGAGCGCTCTCCTGGAAGGCCAAGCGTGGCCTCGAAAGCGCTGATACGCATTGCGCCGGGCCGCGGATTCAATCGCGGCGATGCGGCACCCGGAATATTGCGCACCGAGGTTACGTCAGGGCACCACCGCCTGCGGCATGCGCGCAAGAAGCGTCTCGGTTTGCCGATCAAGATAGGGCACATTGCGGTTCTTATCGAAGTAGCGCGGATTTGGCACCATCGCCGCCAGCCGCGCGGCCTGCCATTCATTGAGTTGACTGGCATTGATCTGGAAGTAATGCGAAGCGGCCGCCTGCGCACCGAAGACGCCATCGCCCCATTCGATGAGGTTGAGATAGATCTCAAAAATGCGCCGCTTCGGCAGCACCGCCTCCAACATGAGCGTAATCAAGGCCTCCTGGACCTTGCGAATCACCGAGCGATCACTGGAGAGGAATAGATTCTTGGCGAGCTGCTGACTGATGGTGGAACCGCCTGAAACCACCTTGCCACGCTTCAGGTTCTTCTCCAACGCCTTTTCGATCGCTGCCCAATCGAAGCCCTCATGACTGACGAACTTGGCATCCTCCGATACGATGAGCGCGCGCTTGAGATGCACGGAGATGCCCGCGTACTCGACCCATTGGTGCTTAAGGCGCGCCTTGGGATTTTTTTCCTGCATGACAGCGAGGCGTCGTTCCATGAACGCGCTCTCCCCCGGATTGAACCAGCGCATCCAGCCGATCTGCGCGAGGATCCACAGCTCATAGACAATAAGTACGAGCACCAGCAGCAGGACGAGCTTGCCGAAAATCTTGAGTAGCTTCATCGCTGAGAGAATAGGCTGGAATGTGTTGTGGTGAAATGCGATCTGGTGGAATGCGCCGCGCTATTCCACCCTACGCGATTTTCTCCGTTCTCCCCTCTCCCCTCTCATCGTCACAATGGCCACATTCCCCGAACTCAAGCACCGCATCGTCGCAATCACCGGCGCCGCCGAAGGCATCGGCGCATCCACTGCGCACGCTTTTGCTGCACAAGGCGCTTCGCTCGCGCTGGTTGATATCAATGCACGTGGCATCGACAAGGTGATCGCGACGCTCCCTTCATCGCGGGGCCGCACGATTGCGGTGCCGGCCGACGTGACTGACCCAGCCTCTGTTACAGCGGCGATGCAAAGGATTACCAGCGAGTTGGGCGGGCTCGATGTGCTCATCAACTGCGCGGGTGGCTATGGTCGGTTGGCGACGGTGGAGGACATGCCGATCGATGAATGGGATCAGACCATCGCGCTCAATTTGCGCAGCGTCTTTCTTTTTACCAAGGCGGCGATCCCGGCCATCAAGCAATCGAAGGCGGGGCGAATCATCAATGTTGCGTCGATCTCCGGGCGCACGGTGTTTGCGAACTCATCACCGGCGTATGGCGCGGCGAAAGCAGGGGTCATCCAGTTCACGCGTTTTCTCGCCTACCAGCTCGGACCGGCCGGCATCACCTCAAACGCCATCGCGCCGATCACCACATTGACCCCGCGCGTCGCGGCCCTGCGCACCAAAGAAGACGTCGAGCGAATCGCCTCGCAAGTACCACTCAGGCGCTTGGCGGTTCCGGAAGATCATGCGCAGGCGATGCTCTTTCTCGCCTCCGATGGCGCCGCCTATCTGAACGGCGTCACGCTTGACATCAATGGCGGACGGGTGATGATGTGATTCTAAAACTGTGAAACGTGAAAGGTGAAGAGGGAAAGGTGAAACGCCACACCCTCATTCACCGATCAAATCGTGCGCAGATTCGGCATGATCCGCAGTGCGTTGCCGCGATCGATCGCCATGCGTTCGGTCGAGCTAAATGTGCGGGCGCCGAGCCCACCCACAACCTCATCGGCCAAGCGGTATGGGAAATCGGTGCCGAACATGATCTGCGAAACCGGAATCAGCTTGGTGAGCGCGGCGATCGCGCCGTCGTGATGACCCTGCGCGGTGTCATAGAAAAATTTCCGCACTTCATGTTGCACGCCGTTCGGCAACACTTTCTTCGCTTCATCTTTCATGTCCACTTCTTGCCGGGTGAATCGGCTCCATAGAAACGGCAGCGTGCCGCCGCTATGCGATAGGATCCAACGGATGTCCGGGAAGCGATTGGCCGATCCCGAGAAGAGCAGGCTCGCGGCGGTGCGCGAGGTGTCGGTGGCGAATTCGATCGCCGATGGCGGCAGGCCGGGAATTGGATTGCGACAGCATGCGGGCGACAGCGGATGCGTATAGATCACGGCCTCCCGGCGATGAAGCTCTTCCCAGATTGGCGCGAACTGGGGATCACCCAGATACTTCGTGCCATAACTGGTCATCAAACCAATACCATCGGCCTTCAAGGTATCGAAGGCGTAGGCGATCTCGCGCAGACTGCCTTCGGTGTCCATGAGCGGCAGCGTTGCAAATGAGCCGAACCGGCCCGGAAAGTCGCGCGCCATCTTGGCGGCGAATTCATTGGCTTCCCGCGCGAGGCGTCGATCGAGATCCACTTCGCCAAGAAATGCGCCCGGTTGCATTAACGCAACGACCGATGTCGCGATGCCCGATTTATCCATATCTTCAATGGATCGCTGCACCGACCATTGCGGCGGGCGCGGCTGACCGCGCTTGATCAGCTCCTCGACATAGGCGGGCGGCATGATGTGATGATGGATGTCGATGCGGTGGGGCTTGGCGGCCACCGCCGGCGTGCTCGCGCAGCCGGACAGCATTGCGCCCGCACCCAAGGCAGCAAGCCCAGTGAGAAATCCGCGGCGCGATGGATTGCCGCAATCGCAAAGTGGGGTATTCAGTGTCTCTCCTTGTTATGGCGTGGAGCGGAAGGCGTTAGTGGGTGCCGTGACGTGAACCGATCGAGCCGTCGCGATCGCCCCCTTGCGGTAGGCACCAGGACGAACAATACCGATTCCGGCAATTGCTTGCTCCGTGTCAACATGAGCCCAATGTTCGTGGCCTCGCGGCGCACGTCTACACCCCGCGCGCGAGTGGTAAGCTCCCCGCGAATCGACCAACGAGGAGACCAGCATGTCGGCACATAGCGCAGCAAAAATCATCGCGATCGAAGAGCACTATCTGGATGTCGAGATCGGCAAACACTTCGACGGCCCCGAAGTCCGTGTGCCGCCACTACGCCAACGCCTTGAAGATCTCGGGACGCTGCGCATCAAGGAAATGGATGAAGCCGGCATCGACGTGCAGGTGCTCTCGCAAAGCGCACCGGGCACCCATCGCATGGATGCCGCAACCGCCGTGCCCCTTGCACGCGGCGCCAATGACCGCCTCTATACGGCGATCCAAGCCAACCCCACGCGCTTCGCTGCCTTCGCGACACTGCCTGCAATCGACCCGAAAGCAGCCGCCAACGAGTTGGAGCGCACCGTGACCAAGTTCGGCTTCAAGGGCGCGATGGTGCATGGGCTCACGCAAATCGACGGTGCGCGCCTCTTCATCGATGACAAGCGCTTCTGGCCGATCTTCGAGCGGGCCCAGGCGCTCGATGTACCGATCTATGTGCATCCGGCCATGCCGCATCCGGCGGTCGTCGATGCGTACTACAAAGATTACGTCAAGGATTTCCCGTCGCTGATCAACGCGGCCTGGGGATTTACCGTCGAGACGGCCACCCAGGGTATTCGGCTCGTCCTAAGCGGGATCTTCGATGCCTATCCGAATTTGAAAATCATCCTCGGGCATCTTGGCGAGGGGCTCCCCTTTTCGCTCTGGCGCATCGATCACGCCTTATCGCGTCCGGGCGGCAAGTCCGTCATGTTTCGCGAAACCTTCCGCGAGCATTTCTATATTACGACCAGCGGCAATTTCTCCACCTCGGCGCTGCTATGCTCGGCGATGGAACTGGGCGTCGATCGGCTGCTCTTCTCGGTGGACTATCCGTTCGTGGAAAACAAACCAGGTCCGCGGTGGATGGAACAGGTGCCGCTTTCCACCGAAGACAAGGAAAAAATCATGCACGGCAACGCGAAGCGCCTGTTGAAGATGGGTTGACGCCATGCGATCCCTCCTCGCGGCAACATTGATTGTTGGTGGCGCGATCGCGGGCAGCGTCTTTGCACAAGCGTTTCCCGCCCGACCGATCACCATCGTTGTGCCGTTTCCACCGGGCGGGGTGACCGATACCGTCGGACGCGTGATGGCCGAACGCATGAAAGAAGCGCTCGGCCAATCGGTGGTCGTCGAAAACATGAGCGGCGCGGGTGGCACGATCGGTAGCGCACGCGTGGCACGCGCTACCCCTGATGGTTACACCATTCTGGTCGGTCAATGGACCAGTCATGTCGGCGGCGGTGCGTTGTACACATTGACCTACGACACCGTAAACGACTTCGCGCCGATCTCGCTTCTTTCTACCGCGCCGCTATGGATCGTCGGCCCTGCCAAATTGCCGGCGAAGGATCTTCGCGAACTCATCGAGTGGTTGAAAGCCAACCCCAATCGAGCATCAGGCGCCACCACCGGCGTGGGCAGCGGCGCGCATGTGTGCCTGCTAGATTTTCAGAATCGGACCGGCACGCGCATTCAGTTGGTGCCCTACCGGGGCGCCGCGCCGATCATGCAAGATCTGCTCGGTGGTCAGATCGAGCTTTCCTGCCTCGAAGCTTCACAAACGCTGCCGCACTATCGAAGCGGCAGGTTCCGCGCCTTCGGCGTGGTGACCAAGGATCGTTGGTTCCTTGCACCCGAAGTGCCAACCATGGAAGAAGGCGGCGTGGCCGGCATGCAAATGCCGTTCTGGCATGGGCTATGGGCACCGAAAGGGACGCCAACGGACGTCATCGCCAAACTGAATACCGCGGTGATTACATCGTTCGCGGATCCGGCGCTGCAAAAGCGTTTCGCCGAGATGGGTCACGACATTCCGCCGCGCGAACAGTTGACGCCGACCGCGCTATCGGCCCACCACAAGGCCGAGGTCGCCAAGTGGTGGCCAATCATCAAGGCGGCGAATTTGAAAGCGGAGGGGCAGTAAAGCTCGCGGCCCCTTCCGCACTCGAAACTCGTAGGGTGGAATAGCGAAGCGCATTCCACCGACAACGATTGAGCCATTGAGTCATCTCATTCGCTGGCGGAATGCGCTACGCTATTCCACCCTACCGTTTTTGCGTATACGGTCGCTATGCCCAATTACCGTCGCAATCGCGTCCCCGGCGGAACGTACTTCTTCACTGTCACTGCGCTCGATCGCCATTCGAGCGTGCTGATCGAACAGATCGATCGTTCGCGCGAAGCGGTTCGTCTTGTGCGTACGAAGCGGCCGTTTCATATCGATGCCTGGGTTGTATTGCCTGAACATATGCACGCTGTATGGACATTGCCAGTGGAGGACCATGATTACTCGAGTCGTTGGCAATGGATCAAGATCGCTTTTTCAAAAGCATTGCCACGAACGGAAGTCCAATCATCGACACAACGCCATCGCGGCGAACGCGGCATTTGGCAGCGACGGTTCTGGAAACACACGATCAAAGATGATGCGGACTATGCCGCACATGTCAACTACGTACACGTCAATCCTTTAAAGCACGGAGTAAATATCCCCCGGCAGAGCCGGGGGCTTTAGTTTGTGAGCCGCTCGAAGCGGCTAGAAGCGGTCGCTAACGCGGCCGCACGGTTTTTGGGCCACCCGGCGGTGGCCCTCTAGTACTGCAGCTTCAATTGGTCCAACCGCTTG
>CAMDRJ010000049.1 GCA_945906755.1 Klebsiella pneumoniae
ACAACACGGCCGCGGCAATTTCTTCAGGCAGTCCCATGCGGTCCATCGGCTGATCATCGACCAGTTCCGTGCGGATCTTCGCGATCCGCGCTTTCCAGCGCTCATCGCGTACACCGGTGTGAATCGGCGTTTCAATATTGCCGGGGCATACCGCATTCACGCGAATGCCCGATTCAGCCAATTCGATCGCCACCGATTCCGATAGAGACACCACTGCGGCCTTGCAGGCGCTATAGATATGGGGTCCATAGCCGCCTTTGAGGCCGGCGATACTGGCGATATTGACGATCGAACCCGCTTGCCTGGGCTGCATGATGCGCGCCGCGTGCTTCAGCCCAATGAACACGCTGCGCTGAATGATGTGGCAGGCGTATTCGTATTCATCGATCGGGATCGCCGCGATCGGCCCCATGACGCCCCCAATCGCTGCGTTATTGACGAGGCAATCGAGCTGTCCCCAACGCTGCACGGTAGCGTCCAGCGCGGCGGCAAATTCCATTTCGGCGCTCACATCGAGCCGGTGAAACACCGCGTGATCACCAAGTTCCCGTGCGAGCTGTGCGCCCTTATGCTCCTGTACATCCCCAAACGCAACCAGGTAACCCGCTGCGACAAACCGTCGCACACAGGCTTCCCCGATGCCGCTCGCACCACCCGTGATGAAACATACCCTGCTTTGCATGCGTGTCCCGCTCCTCACCCTGCCCTGCATACATGGCGCAACCGAAGATAGTATTCTGGCACTGCTCGCCCGATGCCGGGTCGCCGCATCCATATTCCATTCTGCAAGGTCATACTGATGTCACGTCTCGCGCTCGCTCTCATATCGCTTTGTATGCTCGGTGCCGCCAATGGAAGCCTCGCCCAGACCGGGCCCTATCCCGATCGACCAGTCCGTATCGTCGTGGCGTTTGCACCGGGGGGCATTGCCGACATCACCGTGCGCCTAGTGGCCGACAAACTGACCGGCATCCTCGGCAAGCAGGTTGTCGTCGAGAATCTTCCGGGAGCAGGAGGCATCGCTGCAGCGCAGTCGGTGATGCGCGCCAAACCGGATGGACACTCGCTCCTCCTCATTACCAACGGCACCGCGATCAGCAAGTCCCTCTTTAAGGCCCTGCCGTTTGATCCGGTGAAGGATTTCGTGCCCGTTGCTTTCCTTGCGCATTTCGATGTGGTGATTCTCACCAAGGGTGATGCGCGCTTTCGCGATCTCGGTGAACTGCTCGCCGCCGCCAAAGCACAACCTGGGAAACTCAACTTCGGCACCATCAATCCGGGCAGCACGCAGAATCTCTCCGCTGAGTTGTTTCGCTCAACCGCTGGGATCGCCACAACCATCGTCCCATTTCGCACTTCTCCCGAAGCCTCGACCGCGCTCATGGCGGGCGACATCGATGTAACGTTCGAAGCCTATGCGGCGGTGCGCGCGCTCGTCGAATCCGGCAAGCTGAAGGCCCTGGCCAGCACCGGATCGAAACGAAGCGAATATCTACCCAATGTGCCGACCCCCAAGGAGGCAGGTCTTGTTTCCTATGAAGTGATCGCGTGGAATGCCATTGCGGCACCGACTGGCACACCGTCTGAGATCATTGCGCTCCTCAATCGCCATCTCAATACGATCATGGTGATGCCAGATATCAAGAAGCGCTTTCTTGACTTCGGCACCGAAGCCTATGCGGGCACTGCTGAAGAAGTGCAGACACGACTGGTCAATGACGTCGCCAAATGGGGCGCGGTGATCAAGCAGGCGAATATTGCGCAGCAATAATCCTTAACCCGCCACGCGGTACTGCGCGATCATCTCGACCGGGCGATGCTCATCGAACCCGCCACGCGGTACTGCGCGATCATCTCGACCGGGTGATGCTCATCGAACCCGCCGCCCGGTCGCGTGAGAACGTCGGCTCAGGCCGCCTTTGCCATTGCACCGACCGTGCCGACGCGCGCGAGCGCCCGCGCCGCGTTGCCATCCAGGATGGCGCGCTGGTCGGCCGCCGAGATGTTTGCCTCGGCGATCGCATCCATCGACCACTTCATACCGAACTCGGTGCCATCGGTCCCAAGCACGATGCGATCTACGCCGTAGATTTGCACCGCCAGCTCGATCCCACGCGCGCCGAATGAATTGCAATCGACCATCACACTCGAGGCGCGAATACGCTTGAAGGGCAATTCGTTGTTCGGCGTATCGAGGTAGTTGCGATGATCGAGGCGCTCGATTTCATAGGCGATATTGCCGCCGAGGTTATGGACCATCATCGTCACATTCGGAAACTCGGCAAGAAAGTCGGTCATCGAAAAGGTAATAATGCTCGACGACAA
Organism: Klebsiella pneumoniae; assembly: GCA_945906755.1. Lineage (GTDB taxonomy): Bacteria > Pseudomonadota > Gammaproteobacteria > Burkholderiales > SG8-39 > SHXR01. The sequence goes on from CAMDRJ010000049.1 coordinate 2,326, forward strand.
CTTCGACTGCATATCGAGCGTGCCATAGCGGACCCCCGCATTGTCCGAACTATCGATCTTCAAAGCTTCCGGGTCGCTTGCCCAGCGCCCATAGTGCACGAGCAGAATGGCGTTGCGACGATTCGCGGCCGCCACGATCGGACGGAAATGCTCGGCCCGCTTCTTGGAGAGAAAGCCGTCGCCCGGCAGAATTGCCCCAACCATACCGGGCAGCTCCATCGCACGCTCAAATTCAGCGAGTGCCGCAGTGAGGTCGGCATTCGGTAGCGCGGCCAGTCCGGAAAAACGATCGGGATGCGCCTTACACATCGCGCCGACCGCATCATTGAACGCGCGGCAAAGCGGCAGCGATTCGTTGATCGGCATGCACTCCACACCATACACGGTGGTCAGTGACATCACCGCGCGCGTGATACCGGTGCGGTCCATTTCGGCAAGACGCGTGGGGATGTCATCGAAACCCGGCATGAGTTTGGCGGTTTGATAACTGTAATGGTAGTACTCGAATCCATCATCGCCACGGCGAATCATCGGCACACTGGTGCGCTTGCGCAGTACTTCGGACATCGCGGCTGGAATCCAGTGCGCATGAAAATCGATCGGCATCGTTGTCTCCCTGAACATTAGAACCTATGGACCGGCAAAGCAACTCAAAGCATGCATGGGAAGTATAGCCGCCTCCCAAGAGCGCGGCCAGCTTCCCCTCGTGCAGTAGGCAACCGCAGGCAACCGCGGGCAACCGCGCCGCTATCAGCCCCTGCCCGTCCCCGCCAGCCGCTCGTTCTGCGGAAACATCGAGCGCTTGGCGACATCGTCCATCTCAGCCTTGAAGGTGTATTTCTTCTTCATTTCCTCGACGCGCGCAACCGCCGGGCGCTTGCTGATTTCATCAACGAGGCGCTTGACGTTGGGCAGCTTCGTCCAGGCGGCATCGCCACCGAGTACCACCGGCACCAAACGCGCCCAGCCCCATACCGCCATGTCGACCACCGTATAGGTCGAGCCAAGCATGTACGGATGCTTAGCCAGGCGCGCATCGAGAATTTTCCAATGGCGCTCGGCTTCGAAATCGTAGCGGTTCAAGGCGTAGTCGTTCGGTTTCGGCGCGTAGGTGCGGAAATGCACCGCCTGACCGGAGTACGGTCCGATGCCACTCGCGACAAACATCAGCCACGAGAGCAAGGGGCCGCGCGAGCTCGGATCGGTCGGACGCGCCGGCAGGAACTGTCCGGTCTTCTCGGCGAGATACAACACGATCGCATTGCTGTCGAACACCACCGCATCGCCATCGACGATGGTTGGCACCTTGCCATTGGGATTTAACGCGAGATACGCCGGTTCATGCTGCTCGCCCTTGCGAGTATCGACCGGCACTGGCGTATAAGCAAGCCCCATTTCTTCCAGGCAGAGCGCCACCTTCATTGGATTGGGCGCGGTATTGAAATAGAACTTGATCATGTGATACCTCCTTGGCAAGTGTTGCAATAGAAAAACGTGCGTAAGTTCGGCCTAGGTCGGCAGGCCAAGCCAGTTCGGTGAGAGTCCAAGCAGCCTTGGTGTCGGTTGGGGATCGCCGGCACCGATCGGATCGATGCGAATACGCGTCAGCCGCAGAAACGCAATTTTCCATTCGTTACCCTGACGGCGGTATTCCTCTTCGTAATGACCATAGCCACGAAACCCCGTTGCATCGGGCGCCTCGCGCGGACTGAAGCCGGTCGGCCATTGCACATAATCCATCATCGACCAGATGGCGCGCGCCGTGTCAGGGCCGGTCATCACGATATCCGGATTGGGACAATAGTGGATCGACACCGCGTCGCGAAAGCGCGTGGAGATCCCGGTAATGAACATATCGAGCGTCGCACCGGTCGGCGCCGAACCAAGCCCTTCGAAACGGACATCCTCAGTAAACAGTGCGCGCAACCGCGCCCACTGCTTGGTATCGACGAACCGGCAGTAGCGGGTCTTGAGCTGCTTTATCTGCTCCAGGTCGAGCAAATCGTTGTTGGCGGCCATTGCAATCCCCTATGAAGCGGCACGATTCTATGCCCGGATTGCAAATGAACGAAGCCGGTCGCCGCTTTGACGGACAATGGCGCCATGAGACCCCCCCCAAGACTGCAATCCCTCGTCGATGAGGGCTTGATCGATACCGTCGTCAGGCAACTGATGAGCGGCAAGGAAGCAACCGTCTTTGTCGTGCGCTGTGGTGATGAAACCCGCTGCGCAAAAGTTTACAAGGAGGCCACGCATCGCAGCTTCCGGCAAGCAGTGGACTACTCCGAAAATCGCAAGGTCAAGAATTCGCGGCAAGCGCGTGCGATGGCCAAAGGCACCCGTTTTGGCCGACAAGCCCAGGAAGCCGCCTGGCAAAGCGCCGAGGTCGATGCGCTCTATCGTTTGGCCGCGGCCGGTGTACGCGTACCGACGCCCTACAATTTCTATGAGGGCGTCCTGTTGATGGAGTTGATTGCCGATGCCGACGGCAATGCCGCCCCGCGCTTGAATGATGTGCTGTACAGCCCGGAGCTCGCGCGCGAACACCACATGCGGCTGTTGGGCGAAGTCGTGCGGATGTTGCGCGCAGGCGTGATCCATGGCGATCTCTCGGAGTTCAATATTCTGCTGGCCGAGGACGGCCCGGTGATCATCGATCTGCCGCAAGCGGTCGATGCCGCCGGCAACAATCATGCGCAGCGCATGCTGCTGCGCGAGATCGACAATCTGCGTGGATTTTTCGGGCGCTTCGCTCCTGACATCTTGACAACGCAGTATGGCAATGAAATCTGGGACCTCTACCAACAAGGTGCATTGCAGGCCGATCACGTACTCACCGGACGATTTGAGAAGGCGTTCGCACCGGTGGATGTGGACAGCGTGATGAGCGAGATCGACGACGTGCGTCTCGAAGAAGCCGCGCGCCTGATGCGGATGGCAAAGGATTAAGAACCGGTTGCAAAATGAGGGGAAACATCCCCTCATACTCCCCTAAGTTTGGGCCGTTTGGTGTCATTTTGAAACGGCCTCTATGGAATCACCAGCGCACGTCCCCGCCGCGAACGCTTATGATGGCGCCCGCCAAGCGGGACTCAACCCGCGCCTTCGCCGGAGACACCCAACCATGCGTATGTATGCCCTCGCCGCCCTGCTCGCCCTCGCCATCGCACCAAGTGTGGTGAAGGCGCAGGACTATCCGACCCGCCCGATCATCTTCGTTGTCCCGTCCGGCCCGGGCGGTGGCACCGATATTCTTGGCCGACATGTCGCGCTGCGCCTGGGCGAACTCTGGAAAAACGGCGCGGTCGTTGAGAACCGCGCTGGAGCCGGATCCCTGACCGGCACCGACTATGTCGCGAAAGCCCGTCCGGATGGCCACATCTTGCTGGTGGGTGGTATCTTCAACATGGTGATGAACTCCGCGCTCATCAAGAATCTTTCCTACGATCCGATTCGCGATTTCGTGCCGATCGGCTATACCTCGGCCTATCCGTTTCTTCTTTCCGTTCGCACCGACCTGCCGATCAATGATTTGCGTGGATTTGTCGAGTACGCCAAGGCCCGCCCTGGAAAACTAACTTTCGCATCGGCAGGACTTGGCACGCTGCATCATGTCTGGGGCACCATCCTCGTAAAAAGCATGGGCCTGGACATGCTGCACATCCCGTTTAAGTCCGGCCTACTCGCGGTACAAGATGTGATCGCCGGCCGCATCGATATGGTGTTCGACAACATCTCCGCCTCGAAACAATATGTGCAGGGCGGACGGCTCAAAGGCATTGCGGTCTCAGGCCCGACGCGTTCCGCGCATCTGCCGAATGTGCCGACCGTCAACGAAGCGGGTCTGGCGAAATTTGAAGGTGAGAGCTGGTTCGGCATTTTCGCGCCGGCCGCCACGCCCGCACCGGTGATCGCAAAGCTGCGCGAGGCGATGAGCACGATCATCCGCGAGAAAGAGTTTGTCGCGCGCGTCGAGCAGGACGGCGGGCGCATCCTCGACATCCCAATCGCCAATCAGGCCCAGTTTCTGCGCGATGAGAATGAGCGCTGGAGCAAAATGGTCCGTGAGTTCGGCGTCACCACCGATTAGCCCCGCCTATTTCTGGCGCTCGGCCGTCTCAAGGGCGGTGCGCGCGCCCGCGCGGTCACCGCGTGCTTGACGCGCCTCGGCGATGATCCGCCAGTTAGCCGCACGCAGCGCCGCATCGCCTTGCGACCATGAATTGGCGCGCGCCGCGGTGCTTTCGGCTTGCAGATAGTCGCCCTGCTGCACCCGAATCCGCGCGAGTTCATGCCATAGGCGTGGATTGCGCGGCTCAATGCGCAGCGCCCGTTCAATCGATGCCGCAGCGTTGGCGAGGCGCCCCGCTTTCGCATCGGTATTGGCGCGTTCGATGAGGCTTGCAATCGCGATGGTTTCCTTGCGGACGGGTGGCACTGGCAGGGCCTCGATGGGTGCATCGGGCGCCGCGACTGGCGCATCCGGTACCGTCGGTTCGGCCGGCATGCCAGGTCTTGCGTCAGGCACCGCATCGAGCGGCAGCGCCACCACCGGCGGGACTTCAGCGGGCACTTGCGATGGTGGTGCAATCGTCGTACAACCGCCGAGCATGGCGAGCAGACACAGAAAAAACTTCGTTCGATTCACTGCGACGCTCACCATTGTTCTTCTTCAGTTTCCGCTTAGTTACCCATTAAACGTTCGATCCAGCTTTTCACGCGCTTTGGCAATTCGGTCACGATCGTCCCCAAGACCGATGCACACGGGGCGCTTTCCGCCGGCGCCGAACCCTGCACGAACGGCAGCTCGATCGCATCGGCGCAACCACCATCGGCACGCAGTCCACTCGCGGGGTCGATCAGTACCAGCTCGATGTTATCCGGCTTTGGTGGCGCAAGCGGCTCGGGTTCAAGCGGCGCCATCAACTCGCCCCAAATCGGCAAGGCCGCTACGCCGCCCGATAGGCGAGCGGCCCGATTATCGTCGTAACCCACCCAGACCACCGCGAGCCGATCGCCGGTGAAGCCGGCAAACCATGCGTCGCGTTGATCATCGGTGGTACCGGTCTTGCCCGCGACGCCGGTACCGGCCGGCAGCCATGTCGCAAGCGAACGCGCGGTACCCTCCCGAATGACGCCTTGCATGGCATTGGTGATCAGAAACATCTGTTCGGCCGGAAAGGCCTGGTCGACCGCGAGCGGATAGCGCTTGAGCGGTTGACCGTCTTGCGTGGTCACCTCACGGATCGACCGAAGCGGCGTACGAAAGCCACCCGTAGCCATGGTTTGATACATCTGCGCGACATCAAAGGGGCTCATTTCCACCGCGCCAAGAAGTGCCGAAGCCAATGGCCGCACGTCGCGATCGATACCAAGGCGCTTCACATTGGCGAGCACCCGTTCAATGCCAAGCTCGGTGCCAAGCCGGGCGGCCGATACGTTGTACGAATGCGCGAGCGCAGTTCGAAGCGGCACGTTGCCATGAAAAATCTTGTCGTAGTTTTCCGGTTTCCAGTCTTTTGCGCCGCGGCTTTTCCACACAAACGGACCGTCATCGAGCGGCGTGATCAGCGTGTACTTCGCCGGATCGGCCAAAGCAGTGAGATAGATCACCGGTTTCAGCAGCGAACCGATTGGCCGCGCGGCGTCGAGCGCGCGATTGAAGCCGCGATACTTGACTTCACGCCCACCCACCAAGGCCTGGACTTCCCCCGCCTGGCTATCGGTGACCACCGCCGCGGCTTCGAGCCCCACTGCGCCGAAGCGCTTCTCACGATCGTACTGGGCGAGCTTGCGTTCAATCGCACGTTCCGCGGCACGTTGCGCGCGGGGGTCGAGCGTCGAAAAGATCCGCAAGCCCTCGGTGCGCAGATCCGTCTCGTCGTATTCGCGCCGCAATTGCCGGTGCACCAGCTCCAAAAATGCCGGATGCGGTGAGGTGCCGGCCACCACTTTCGTCCTGACACCGAGCGTCGTGGCGCGTGCCGTCGTGTAGTCGGGCATCGTAATCACGCCCAGATCTTTCATGTCGCGCAATATCACGTTGCGGCGGTCCAGTGCGCGTTGCGCGTGGCGATGCGGATCGTAGATAGCCGGGCCCTTCACCATCGCCACGAGGAGCGCGCTATCGGCCAGCGTCAGTTGTTCGACCTGCTTGCCGAAGTAGTGAAGCGCCGCGAGACCCACGCCATGAATCGCCCGATCGCGATCCTGGCCAAGAAATATTTCGTTGAGATAGGTCTCGAGAATCTCGTCCTTGCTGTAGCGCACTTCGAGCAGCACCGCCATGATGATCTCGGTGATTTTTCGCTTGACGGTGCGCTCCGGTGACAGGAAAAAATTCTTTACCAGCTGCTGCGTGAGAGTACTGCCGCCTTGCAGGCCGCCGCCAGGTAGCAAATTCCAACCAGCGCGCGCGATGCCGCGCAGGTCAAAGCCATGATGGGTGTGAAAGCTGCGGTCTTCAGTCGCCACCAGCGCCTGCACGAAATGCTTCGGTACGTCGGCCAGGCGCACCAGCACGCGATCCTGATTGTTGGCCGGATAAATGCCGCCGATTGGGAGTGGCTCGAGGCGCGCCAGGGGCAATTCATTGCCATCGAGATCACGCAAATCCTTTACCGCGCCGTCTTCAAACGAGACGCGAATACGCTTGGCCAGTTGCGCGCCATCCCAAAACACAAAGGGACGCAGCGCGATATCAAAGCCATCAGCGGTCCGGACGTACCAACCAAACTCGCCCTCGCGTGCACCTTCGCGGTAGTTGGCTTCCTGCAATTCCTGCACGATTTCGTTCGGCTTCACGCGCTGACCGGTATGGAGTTCAAGCGGACGCGCGAAAATACGCGCCGGCAGCGCAAAACGCCGCCCCTCGAATTCGGTCCGCACCCGGAAATCGAGATAGATCGTGAAACCGACGGTGACCAGCACGATTCCAAGCAATGCGAATCGCGCATAACGCCAAATCGCTTTCAGCGTGGCCTTGAGGTTGGGGAGCGACTTCAAGATTGCCTTATTTACAGGGTGGCGGGAGGAGGTCTAAAGACCGGGGGGCAGACCCGATGGTTCCAACGCGCCGCGAATATTCGACGGGCTAATGATTATCGGCGCGCGCAAACGTAAAACAGCGCATCGATCGGCGACCCGATGTGCAGCCTAGCATGGTAGATCGCGGGGTCATGAATGGGCAGCCCGCAGCGGTGCGGACGGTACGGCATCGCCGATGTTCGGCGGTGGCGGGCGATTCGCGCTTGATCTCCTCACTCTTCACCTTTCACCGCATTCGGCGCCCTTCACTCCTCACATCTCACGGGCCTCAGCCCGCCGTCAAATTGCCCCAAAACTGCCCGCCTCCGGCCGCAATAATCGATACACCCAGTTCGCTTGCCCAGTAGGCGTCATTGCCGAACTCGTTGCGCCATGCCCAAAGCCGCCGAGTGGCAAAATGCAAGGTGTGCTCATAGGTGAAGCCGATCGCACCATGCACCTGATGGGCGATCCGGGCCGCATGCTTGGCCGCTTCGCCTGCTCGTACTTTTGCGGCGGCGATCGACATCGGGGCTTGATGGGTCCCCGCGGACTCGCACGCCCCGGTAATTGCGGCGCTGGCCGCTGCCGATTCGCTGCCGAGTTCAGCCAGCAGATGCTGCACCGCTTGAAATTTACCGATCGGCCGACCGAACTGCACGCGATCATTAGCATATTGCACCGCTTGATCGAGCACCGATTCAATCGCCCCACCTATTGCCGCGGCCCGAGCCAATGCGCCGAATTGATGGACGGCGTTCGCCCTAAGCAGGGGTACTGTCGCAAACGACTCGCAGCGCGTTCGTTCACAGACGATCGTATCGCGCGGTTCGGCCGCGATGTTGACGTCTTGTTCAATTCGCATCCCGGTAGCCCGCGATGGATTCAGGACGCCGATCACCGCACGCCCCTCGCACATGCCGCTGATTACGATGCGTTTGGCAGCGCGCCCCCAGGCGACGCGCGCCAGTGCACCATCGAGGACCAGTTCCTGACCATCGATGCGCAATTGCATCGCAGGCGGACATTGCGCAATCGTAATCGGACCGTCTTCCACAGCCAACCCGGCGCGCGCAATCAGCCAGCGACCAACGATTGATTCGGCGAGCGGCAGCGGCACCCGGTAGTAGCCGATCGCACGCAGCACGCTCTGTGCGTCCAGCCAATCGGGCGCCGCGCCTTCGAGCGAGAGCACCTGATCAAAACCGCTCTCTGCAACCTGGTCCCACAGCGAGGCGAGCCATTCGCCCGCCTCGAAACGCGCCAACAACGCGCGATCGATCTGGTCGGCGAACAGCCGATTGACGCTATCGGTAATCAGCGTACGTGATTCGCTCATCGCAGCCCCAATCCTCTGGCGATAATGCCGCGTAGCACTTCGCGCGTACCACCGCGCAGAGAAAACGATACCGAGGATTGCAGTGCGCGGCCGGCCACTTCCGCTAGCGCCGAGCCGGATGCACCCAGTTCGATGTCAAACGCTTCGGCGGCGATTTCGGGAATCCGTTGCTCGAATGTAGTGCCCAAATCCTTCACCACCGCCGCCACAATGCCAGGATGCTCGCCGCGATCGAGCATGCCGGCAACGCCCAACGACATGCGCCGCAAGGTCATCGCCTCGGCAGCCAACTTCCCAATCGCCACTGCCTGCCGCTCGTTATCCGGCGCGGCCGCATGAATCATCTGGATCAGCAGTTCAATGCTCGATAGGTAACGCTCCGGGCCGCTTCGTTCGAACGCGAGTTCAGTGGTCACCTGCGACCAGCCATCGCCCTCGCCGCCAATCAGGCTATCGGCGGGAAGGATCAGATTGTCGAACAGCACCTCGTTGAAGCTTTCCTCGCCGGTCAAATCGCGAATCGGGCGAATCGATATCCCGGGCAGCGATAGATCGACGAGAAACTGCGAGAGCCCCGCATGGCGGTTTTCCTCACTCTTGCTGGTACGGAGCAACGCGATCATGTAATGCGCACGATGCGCCTTACTCGTCCAGATCTTGCGGCCATTGACACGCCAGCCTTCCGGTACCCGCTCGGCACGACTGCGCACCGAGGCGAGATCCGAACCGGAATCGGGCTCGCTCATGCCGATGCAAAAATAGGCTTCACCTTTCGCGATGCGTGGCACTACCGTCTGGCGCATCGCCTCGGTGCCGAATCGCAGCAGCAGCGGTCCGCTTTGCCGATCGGCAATCCAATGCGCAGCCACCGGGGCCCCCGCAGCAAGGAGTTCTTCCATCACCACATAGCGTTCGAGAAAAGAGCGCTCATGGCCGCCGTACTTCTTTGGCCAGGTCAGGCCGATCCAACCGCGCGCACCGAGTTTCTTGCTGAACTCGGCGTCAAAGCCCATCCAACTGCGTGCGCGTTGGTGTGGCGTGTGATCGCCGATCGTCGCAGCCAAAAACGCACGCACTTCTTTACGCAGCACTTCGCAAGCAGGCGGCAACTCGCAGGAGGGAATAGACAGATTAGCCATGACTTGATTTGTTATGCTGCGGATTGGCGCGGACGAAGTTCCGGCGCAGGTCCGCTATTACAACATGCCACAGGCTTGTTGCCTGCGGTACCGTTCCGGGCGGTATGATCCGACACTCAAATTCCGTGCCCGGCGCAAAAGGATCCTCGACATGCCTCGCTATCTTTTCACCAACGCAAAAATTTTCGATGGTTCCGGACGCGCCTCCTACCCAGGCGAAGTCTTGGTGACCGGCACCCGCGTGGAAAGCGTCAGCGAGAAGGCGTCACCGCTGCCGCGCGCGGGCGCCGAACTGATTGACTGCGGCGGGGCGACCTTGATGCCTGGCTTGGTGGAATCACACGCCCATTTGTCCTGGCCCTCCTCGATCGGACGGGTCATTAACGCGATGACGCTGCCAGCCGAAGAGCATCTCCTCGTCACCGCCCGCAACGCACGGATCACGCTCGATGCCGGCTTTACCTCGGCATACTCAGCAGGATCGCTTGGGCCGCGCTTCGAGATCGCCTTGCGCGAAGAGATCAATGGCGGCTGGACGCCCGGCCCGCGCCTGCGCGCCTCATCGCTCGAACGTCTGCCCGATGGCGCACTCGGTGTGAAAGTCGATCCGGATGCCAAGCATGTTCGCGGTCCGGAATCGATGCGCGCCTACGTCAAAGAGATGGCCAAGGAAGGTGTCGACTCGATCAAGTTTCTGCTCTCCAGTGACGATGCGTTCACACCGGGTGGCTCGAAACAAATCACCTATAGCGATGAAGAGGTGGCGGCGATCGGTGCGCAAGCGCGCGAATCGGGCGTGTCGCTCGCCTGCCATGCCCAGGCGGCCGATGCGGTGAAGATGGCGGTACGGCACGGCTTTCGCATCCTGTATCACTGTAGTCATGCCGATGAAGAAGCGCTCGATATGCTGGAGGCAAAGAAGGACGAACTCTTCGTGGCGCCTGCCATCGGACTGCTCTATGCCCGCACCTATGAGGCTGAATCCTTCGGCATCACGCGCAAAATCGCCGAAGAAATGGGCGCCGTTTCTGGAATGGATCGCATGCAGACGCTCTATCCGAAGATGAGAAAGCGCGGCATACGGATTCTGCCAGGTGGTGACTACGGCTTCCCCTACAACCCGATCGGCCGCAATGCACGGGATCTGCAGCACTTCGTTGATCTGCTTGGCTTCACCCCAATCGAAGCATTAGTCGCGGCGACCAAACTGGGCGGTGAGCTGATGGGCAAAGGCGATCTCATCGGCATGATCAAGCCCGGCTACTTCGCCGATCTGCTGATAGTTGATGGCGATCCGAGCGTCGATGTCCGGATTCTCCAGGACCATGATCGCTTGCTGATGATCATGAAAGATGGGGCTTTTCACAGCAAGCGCATCCGCACGCTGCACTAGCCCAACCCATTATTGATCTGACATAAAACTGTCGTGATAAACGACAGCGCGCGAAGCGTGGTGAGTCCCTAATATTTGGTTTGGGTTGACCAGTCTATCGACACGCGCTTCATCTGCTGTCGATCGCTCAAAACAATCATTGATCGAGATCACGAATGCGCTATTCAGACAGCCTCGAACGAAGCGGCGAACTGCTGCGACTCTCCCTCCCCTTGATGACCAAGCATGGCAGCGCCTTTCATCCGGTGAGTTATGCGGTCTGGTATGAGCATGCTTCACGTCGCACGCCGGCGCTCACCGATGATCTCTCCCGAGCAACCCAAACCGGCGCAAAGCTGAGCGAAGACGATACCTATCGCCTTTATTTGCGATACGTGGCAAGTGCTGCCGAGAAGAACTTCACCCGCGCCAATGGTGAATTCAATCGCGTGTTGGGCGATGTGGCCGGATCGATGGCTGAGGCGCAGACCAGAACCAGCACATACGCCTCCGCCTTGGAATCCTTTGGAACGGAACTAGCGACGAGCGCTCCGCAAGACCCCGCCATCCAGCAGCGCGTTCAATTGGTGCTGCAAGATACCAAGGACACATCCGCATCGATCGACGTACTGTGCAACCTGCTTGACGATAGCCGCCAGGAAATTGCGAAGCTTCGCGACGAACTCGCGCGCTCGCGCGACGAAGCATTGCACGACGCGCTGACCGGCATCGCCAATCGCCGCGCCTTTGTGGAAGCGCTCGAAGAATTCGCCAACGATGCGCTTAAACAGCATAGCGAACTGTCCCTCTTGCTATTGGATATCGACCACTTCAAGAAAGTCAACGATACCTATGGCCATCTGTTTGGCGATCGCGTGCTCCGCGCTGCCGGAAAGATGCTGCAGTCCACCGTCAAGGGACGTGACTTTGCCGCTCGCTACGGCGGCGAGGAGTTCGCGGTGCTGCTGCCGGCCACCCCAATCAAGGGGGCCGTGTCGCTCGCTGAATCCATACGTGCCGAGATTGAGAAGCTGCAATTCAAGCGCTCCGACAAGGAGGCGTTCGTTGATGGCATCACGTTCTCGGTCGGCGTGAGCAGCTATCGCCCCAATGAGCCGCTACCGGAATTCTTGAACCGTGCCGACGAGGCCCTGTATGCCTCAAAGCGAGCCGGGAGAAATCGCGTCACCGCGATGTAATCGCCGCGTCGCAAGGCATCCGAGTGCTACTTACGATAGCATAGCGCTACACGGATCGACGCCAGCGCTCGCTGTGAGCACAGCGCGGGCCCATTTTGCACGAGACAAGGTTGCACGAGACAAGGGAGATCGACTCGATGGCCGAGACGTCAACGAAATTGACGCTGCAAGGCGTTGACTTGGAAGTCCGCCGCAAAGGGCGAGGACCGGCATTGCTTATGCTGCATGGCGGCGGCGGCCCGATCTCGCAGCTGCCGTTCGCCGATCGGCTCGCCGAGCAGTTCGAGATTATTGCACCGGTGCATCCTGGCTTCGATGGCTCGCGCCTACCCGAACGCTTCGACGATCTGGAAGATCTGGTCTATCTCTATCTCGACCTGATGGACCACCTCAATCTGAACAACGCCATCGTCATGGGGCATTCCATCGGCGGTTGGCTCGCCGCGGAAATCGCGGTACGCAATTTGCAGCGGATCGCGAAACTGATCCTCGTGAATGCGGTGGGCATCAAAGCGGGTGGTCGTGACGATCGGGATATCGCCGATGTCTTCGCGACCTCGCATGCCAAACTCACCCGCCTCACTTGGCACAATCCGGCGCTCGCGCCCGATCCGTCCAAATTCACCGATGCGCAGTTGAAGATCGTTGCCGGCAATCGCGTCGCGCTATCCCTCTACGGTTGGGATCCTTATTTGCATAATCCGCGGCTACGCTATCGCCTGCATCGGATCACCGTGCCCACGCTGTTCCTCTGGGGTGCCAGCGACCAGCTCGTCACGCCCGCGTATGGCAAGACCTATAGCAACATGATTCCCGGAGCGAAGATGATCGTGATCGACCAAGCCGGCCATTCGCCGCATGTCGAACAGGCCGATGTCTTCGTCAAACACGTCACCCACTTCGCCGCTGCGTAAAGGGAGCATTCCGTGCAAACCTGGTTTTTCACCGAAGACGCCTATCCCTATCTGCCCGATCCGAGCGAATACGAATCGATTCGCGTCAACCTGCCCAACCGCAATTACGATCCCGCCAAGGGCGCCGATCTCTACCACCAGTATCTCGATATGTGGCTCGCGGCCGAAGGAAACGGCCTCGAGATCATGGTCAATGAACATCATCAGACCGCCACCTGCGTGGTACCGGCGGCGCCGTTGATGCTCGCGATCCTCGCGCGGCAATCGAAGACCGCGCGCCTCCTCATTCTTGGCAATCCGATCGCCAATCGGAATCAGCCGGTGCGCGTCGCCGAAGAAATGGCGATGATCGATGTCATCTCGCGTGGGCGCCTCGAATGCGGCTTCGTGCGCAGCGTGCCATGGGAAGCATCGGCCGCGAACATCACCGCGTTGCGCGGTGCGGATCGCATGTGGGAAGCGCACGATCTGATCATCAAGGCCTTCACCACCCATGACGGGCCCTTCAATTTCGAAGGCCGGTACTACCGACATCGTCAGGTCAACATCTGGCCACGCCCGTTCCAGCAACCGCATCCGCCGGTGTGGGTGACGATCGGCAGCGGCCCAAGCGGCGTGCCGGTAGCACAGCGCAATTACATCGGCGCGGTGTTTCTGGCCGGTTACCAAAAAGTACGCGGGATCTTCGACGGCTATCGCGATGCGTTTGCCGCCAAGTTCGCCAAGCCCGCACCGATCAATCGGCTCGCTTACGCCGCGCTGATCTATGTGGGCGACACCCCGAAGCTCGCCCGTGAAGGGGCCGAGAAAATTCTCTGGTACATGCATTCAAACAAGGTGACCCCGCATCATTCGAATCCGCCCGGCTACCATCCGCCCGATGTAGCCGTGCAGTTCATGAAGGGGCAGGCCGGCATCTTGCCCGCTGCGCCGCTACTCGATGATCAGATGGCGCGCGGCAACGTGTTCGCCGGTACGCCCGATCAAGTGTACGAGCAGATCAAATCGCTCTACGAATACAGCGGTGGCTTCGGCCACTTGATCATGATGGGACAGGCCGGCTTTCTCACCATGCCAGAGACGCTCCGCTCGATGGAGCTCTTCTCCAAAGAAGTGGCGCCGCGATTAAAAGCGCTCACCGCGAGCCACGATCATGGGCGTGCGCAGGAAATTCGCGCGGCGCTGCCGGACAAACCGCTGACGCAGCTTGGGTCGTTCGGTTTGGAGTTCACGCGGTAATAACCGCGCGCGCGACAACTTGCGCTACTGCGCCTGAATACCGATGTCTTTCGCGATGCGCGCCCAGCGCTCGCGTTCGGCGCGGATAAACTCATTCGCTGCTTGGGGCGTACCCGCACCGCTGGTGCCTAGCCCAACATTGAGCATGCGCTGCACCAGTTCGTTGTCTTGCAAGATGCGATCGACCTCGCGATTCAAGCGCTCGATGATCGCGCTGGGCGTTCCGGTCGGCACCATCAGCGCGAACCAGCCGGCCAGTTGAAAACCCGGAATGGTTTCGGCCATCGTAGGCAGTGTGTCCAAGGTGGTAAAGCGCTTGCTGGAACTGATCGCAAGCGAGCGCAGCCGCCCTGCGGTGGCAAACGGACGCGTCGTCGGCACCGAGCTAATGATCACTTGCGTACGCCCGGCCGCGGTGTCTTGCAATGCCTGCGCGGCCGACTTGTACGAGATTTCCTCCATCTTGATGCCGGCCGTCTTGTTGAACCATTGGCCGAGGATCACGCCATAGCCGCTCGACACATCCACCGCATACGACAATTTGCCAGCCTGCGCCTTCGCATAGGCGATGAATTCGGCCAGATTCTGCGCGGGCACATCGGGATGAACCGACAAGATGAACGGGCCGGCATCAACCACGATCGCCACCGCGGTGAGATCGCGCTGCGGATCGTAGGGCAACGACTTGAAATGATAGAGGTTGCTGGTCAAGGTCGACGCCGGCGCGAAAAACACCGTGTAACCGTCATTGGGCGCGCGAGATGCCGCCTGCGCGCCGACGATGCCTGATGCGCCCACCAGGTTCTCCACGACGAACTGCTGGCCAAGCGCACGTGCCAGCCGATCACCAATCGTGCGGCAAACGAAATCGATCGCCGTGCCGGCCCCCATTGGGGTAATCACGCGCACCGGTTTCACCGGCCAATCGGTGACACTTTGCGCCAATGCTGAACCAGCCAGCATCGCCAAGGCCAAGGCGCCAAGTGCTTGGTGTGCCCGTGCACGCAATGCAATCGCGAAAACCGATCGTGTCATAGCGACCCCATGAGTTGTCGACGCGTATCATGCGCCTCTTCGAATACCCAGGCGATTTTAGCCCGCGTGCATGAACCCTGAAAGGCCATTCATCCAAGCCACCCTGCGCGCAGGTCTTGCGCTCATCTGCACAGCCTTGCTTGCATTGCATCAGCCGATTGCGATCGCGCAAGTCAAACCTGCGCCGCCCGAGCAAGCGAGCCCAAGCACACCGGCCAAGGAACCAAATTGCACGCACTGCAAAGAGCGCCTGCAAACGATCGACGCCTTAAAACAAAATTACCCGCTGCGTGGTCGTTGCAGATCGAGCGCGACGCCGTCTTCGGCAGCGACATGCTGGTCGTGCAGGCAGGTCAAACCAATGCCCAAGCTGTGCTGCTGGTTCATGGTCTCGGCCAAAACGGCTTCACCGACTGGCTGCCGGTCATGACCCAGCTCGCGCGACGCTTCCATGTGATTGCGATGGATCTGCCCGGCTTTGGCTATTCGGGGGCGCCAAGCGGCCGGTACTCGCCGATCAACTATGCGCGAGTGCTACAGGGCTTGCTCGCGCGCCACGCCAAGAAACCCGTGATTGTCGTCGGACATTCGATGGGCGGCGCCGTTTCACTTCGTCTGGCAAGCCAACAGCCGTCCATGGTGTCCAAACTGATCTTGATCGATGCCGCCGGTATTCTGCATCGCACCACCTTCGTCAAACACGGCGCGAGTCTGCCGCTTTCGGTGTCGAGTACCCCCGAACCGCTCAGAGGACCGATGGCGCGTGCGACCGAAATCGGCCACAGTATGGTTGAGCGGGTCTTCAGCTGGCCCGACGTGACCCGGATACTGAGAGAGAGCGATCTCGCTTGGAATCTGCTGCTGCGCAATCGCGCGAATGTGAATGCCGCGCTCGCGCTGATGGACGAAGACTTCAGTGTCGCCGTGCACACCCTGCAACAACCGACGCAGATCATCTGGGGCGAGGCCGACACCGTCGCGCCGCTGCGTACCGGGCACCTGCTGGCACGCCGCTTGCCGCGCGCCGAGCTGAAAACAATGCCGCGCGTCGGACATACGCCGATGGAAGACGCACCGGAGCAATTGCTTGCGCTGCTGAGCAACGCGCTCGCCTCTGACCCAGCGCCACGCGCGCCACCACCGGCTGCCGGCGCGCTGGAACCCACCAATCTCAGATGCGACGATCTCGTTGATCAGGTGTACTCGGGCGTCTACCGCGAGGTGGTGATCAATCGATGTCGCGCATTCCGGCTTGTTAATTTGACCGCCGATCGCATCATCATTCGCGATTCAATTGTGCAGATGAATAACGTACAGGCCAGCAGCACCGACGTTGCGCTCGATGTAATCAATTCCGAAGTCATCGCGACCGCAAGTGATTTCAGCGGCGAAGTCGCGATCCGCGCCGATGCCGCCCGCATCGATCTGGCGGGCGTCCACCTGCTTGCCATCGGCAACGCAATCGCGGTCAATCGCGCCTCGCGCTTCGTCGCATCGATCAGCCGGATCCAAAGCCCCGAGTACACCGGTTACTGGCACGATCAAGTCGAGATCAAGGAGTCACGCCTCCTGCCCGCGCCGCGCCGCGATTGATAGACAGAAGAGGATCCGGCGCCGGTGGTTCGTCGCCCGGCCTTAGCGCCCATTCCCTTCGCATGTGCTAAGTCAGCCGCCGGTTCGCTTCACGATGAACGCGCTGATCTTTGCCAGCCCATCATTTGCTGCCGGAGTACCCGCGTTCGTAATGATGAAGGTGTGTGGCTGGCCGTCGAATTTATGGTATTCCATTTCGCCGCCACGCTCGCGCCAGAGCGCGACGAACGCATCGGTGCGTTCATGCTCCACGTTCGCATCGGCGGTTCCCTGCAATACCAGCGCGGGCGGCATGTGGCTCGCCTGTTCGGCCTTGACCATGCGATGCGGATTCCCTTCGTCCATCGCCGCTTCATCAGGCCAGAATGCATGATGATTGTTGACCAGATTCTGCAAGCCTTTGGTGGTGGCCATGCGATAGCGCGCCAACGGGTCGAAGATCGGCCAGCACCCAACCAGAAAATCGAGCCGGGCGGACGCCTGACCAAGCGTCGCGTCAGCTTCCAGATAGCGCGGGTCGTCGGGACGAATCGCCGCCAAGGTCAGCAGATGCCCGCCACTTGAGGTACCCACTCCACCCACCGGACACTGCGGCAGTCCGAGCTTCCCAAGATTCGTCTTCAACCAGCGAATGGCGTAATTGATGTCCTGCACCGCGACCGGGTAACGATGGGTCGGCGCCATCCGAAAATCGAGCGCGAACACCGCAATCCCGCGCAGGGCGAGATACTCGTGGATGATCGCATTGCTCAAGCGATTGTTCTGCACCCACGCGCCGCCATGGACCTCAACGACAACGGCGCGCGCCGGTTGCGCGGGACGGTAAACCCGGCCTAGCAAGGTTTCGCCCGCGATCTGGCGATAAGGGATGTCTTCCGTGGCTATGTTCAAGATGTCACCATATGTTGTTGGTCACCGCGCGTTGGCAGAAATTTCGTTGTGCGTCAGTCGTTGCGCAATTGTAGCTGCGAGTGGCGCAGGCCATCAAATCGACCGATACCGGAGAGCGTAGATAAAGCTTCTCTCACTGCCTGATCGCGTGGTAACTTTTCGGTCGCTTGGTAGAATCGAGAAACCAGCCAATCGCGGAATTGCCGAGATTCAAGGCGGCGCGTTTCTTTCGTTTCGTGATCTCGCGCATAGACCGCAGAATTCAGATCATGAAATAGCTCTGCGCGATCCAGGACAAACGAAACCAGCTCCGATGATTGACTTGTTTTTTTGTCTTCGCCATCCTCACCCTCGTCGTCAGCATCATCGCCCGCTGCGGGGATGCCAATCGCGCCCAAGAACTCCTCGTTTGTCCGTTCGTTGCAGTGCGAATGCAGGCAATGAAAATGCGCAGTCTTAAAGCCGTTGGTATGTGCAATGAAGTAGCAGCAATCGCCCTTCCCGCCGGGTGTCGTGTGATCGCGCTCAAACGGGCAGACGATCGCGAATTTTCCACCTCCGCAGCCTTCGAGCACGATATTGCGCTCGACCATGTGTGCGACCACCGGGTCATTGATTTGCCCGTCGGTCAATCGCTCGGCGCGCGTCGTTCGCTCCGCAGTGCCTTCCGGATATT